>NZ_JMPL01000074.1 GCF_000735365.1 Kluyvera ascorbata ATCC 33433
AGGCAAAACCCGAGCGCGGTGCCATCTGGCGTCGTTCTCGGGTTTTTTTGTTTTTATATACTCGGTCAAGGAATTCAGCATGAAATATCAGGAACTCGCGCAGGATATTCTCCGCCACGTAGGCGGCAAGGAGAATATAGTGAGTCTGGTTCACTGCGCAACGCGACTGCGTTTTAAGCTTAAAGAGAGCGGCAAAGCAGACGCCGAGGCGCTGAAGGCGAACCCCGGCGTCATTATGGTGGTCGAAAGCGGCGGTCAGTTTCAGGTGGTGATCGGCAACCACGTCCATGACGTCTGGCTGGCGGTACGCGAGGCCGCAGGGATAACCGACGATAGCGAACCGGTGGCTGATAAAGGCGAGAAAACCTCGGTACTGGGCCAGATTATTGATGTGGTCTCCGGCATTTTTGCCCCGTTTATCGGGGTGATGGCGGCAACCGGTCTGCTGAAAGGGCTGTTGGCGCTGGCCGTCGTGCTGGGTTGGCTGAATCCCGAACAGGCTACCTACAAAATCTGGTTTGCAGCGAGCGATGCACTCTTCTTCTTTTTCCCGCTGTTCCTGGGTTATACCTCAGGTAAAAAGTTTGGCGGTAATCCGTTTATTACCATGGTGGTGGGTGGTGCTTTAACGCATCCACTCATGATCCAGGCTTTTGACGCCGCGCAACTGCCGGGCGCAACGGCGGAATATTTCCTCGGTATTCCGGTGACTTTCATTAACTACAGCTCTTCGGTTATCCCCATTATTCTGGCGTCCTGGCTGAGTTGTTGGATTGAACGACGCAGCAATGCGCTGCTGCCGTCGGCGATGAAGAATTTTTTCACTCCGGCAATCTGTCTTGCCATCGTGGTACCGCTGACGTTTCTGATTATTGGTCCAGTGGCGACATGGCTTAGCCATCTATTGGCCAACGGCTATCAGGCGGTGTATGTCGTCGCGCCGTGGCTGGCGGGGGCTGCGCTTGGCGGGCTGTGGCAGGTGTGCGTGATTTTTGGCCTGCACTGGGGGCTGGTGCCGCTGATGATAAACAACATGGCCGTGCTGGGATACGATTCCATGATGCCGATCATTGTGCCTGCGGTTGTTGCTCAGGTGGGGGCGGTGCTGGGGATTTTCCTTGCCACTCGTGATGCGCGTCAGAAAGTACTGGCGGGCTCTGCGTTCTCCGCTGGCCTTTTTGGTATCACCGAACCGGCTATCTATGGTTTGACGCTGCCGCTGCGCCGTCCTTTTATTTTCGGCTGTGTGGCCGGTGCGATTGGTGGCGCTATCACCGCATTTAGCCACAGCTACACCTTCTCATTTGGTCTGGCCAACATCTTCACGCTGGCGCAGATGATTCCGCCTGGTGGCGTGGATGCCAGTTTCTGGGGCGGTCTCACCGGTGCGGTCGTTGCCTTTATTCTGGCGCTGGTGATGACAATGGTTGCCGGTCTGCCGCATAAATCAGCAGAACCGGTAGCGGTGGCAAATGCGTCAGAAAACGACGTGCTGGCGCCGATGACCGGTACCGTTCTGGCATTGGAAAATGTACCGGATAGCACCTTCGCGAGCGGACTGCTCGGCAAAGGGGTAGCGATAATTCCGAGCGAAGGCAAAGTGATTGCGCCGTTCAACGGTGAGGTCGCCTCGATTTTCCAAACCAAACATGCCATTGGTCTTGAGAGCGACAGCGGCATTGAGCTGCTGATCCACGTGGGCATTGATACCGTCAAGCTGGACGGCGTGCCGTTCACCGCTCACGTGAAAGAGGGCGATAAGGTGCAGGCGGGAGATCTGCTGCTCACCTTCGATCGTCAGGCCATTCTGGACGCCGGTTACGATCTGGCGACGCCAATTATTATCAGCAACAGCGACGATTACCCGGGGCTGGAAACCGTTGCAAGCAGTTCGGTCAGTGCCGGTCAGCCGCTGTTGACCATTACGCATTAATCACAGGAGAGAGAGATGAAAGCATTCCCGAAGGCGTTTTATTGGGGCGGCGCAACCGCAGCGAACCAGGTCGAAGGGGCATATCTGGAGGACGGCAAAGGATTGTCCACCTCGGATGTGCAGCCGCAGGGCGTTTTTGGCGACGTGGTTGAACGCATCCCGGGCGATTCCGGCTTAAAAGATATCGCTATCGATTTTTATCATCGCTATCCAGAAGATATTTCGCTGTTCGCTGAGATGGGCTTTAACTGTCTGCGCGTGTCGATTGCCTGGACGCGCATTTTCCCGAACGGCGATGACGCTGCGCCAAACGAAGCGGGTCTGGCTTTTTATGACAAGCTGTTTGATGAAATGGCCAGGCACAACATCACGCCATTGGTGACGCTGTCTCACTACGAGATGCCGTGGGCGCTGGTGAAAAACTACGGCGGCTGGGGCAATCGTAAGGTGATTGGCTTCTTCGAGCGCTATGCACGTACGGTGTTCGAGCGCTACAAAGGCAAGGTCAAACTGTGGCTGACCTTTAACGAAATCAATATGTCGCTGCACGCGCCGATGACCGGCGTGGGTCTGCCGAGCGACAGCAGTAAAGCTGAGATTTATCAGGCTATTCACCATCAGCTGGTGGCGAGTGCGCTGGCGGTGAAAGCCTGTCATGAGATTGTGCCGGAAGGGAAAATCGGCAACATGCTGCTGGGCGGCCTGATGTACCCGCTCAGCTGCAAGCCGGAAGATATCTTCAAAACCTTGCAGGAGAACCGCGGCTGGCAGTTCTTCGGTGACGTGCAGGCGCGCGGGGCGTATCCGGGCTATATGCTGCGCTATTTCCGCGACAACGGTTTTACGCTGGAGATAACCGACGCCGACCGCGAAGCGCTGAAATCAACGGTCGATTTTATCTCGTTTAGCTACTACATGACCGGCTGCGTTACCGCTGATGAGGCGTTGAACCAGAAAGCGCGTGGCAACATTCTTAACATGGTGCCAAACCCGCATCTGGAAAGCTCGGAGTGGGGCTGGCAGATTGACCCGCTGGGGCTGCGCACGCTGCTGAACGTGCTGTGGGATCGCTATCAGAAGCCGCTGTTTATTGTCGAAAACGGCCTCGGCGCGAAGGACAAAGTTGAAGCCGATGGCAGCATCAACGATGATTACCGTATCAGCTATCTGAATGACCATCTGGTGCAGGCGCGGGAAGCGATTGAAGACGGCGTTGAACTGATGGGCTTCACCAGTTGGGGGCCGATTGACCTGGTCAGCGCCTCGAAGGCAGAGCTCTCCAAGCGCTACGGGTTTATCTACGTGGATCGCCACGACGACGGCACCGGTACGCTGGCGCGCAGCAAGAAAAAGAGCTTCGACTGGTATAAAGAGGTGATTGCGACCAACGGCGCAAGTTTGAAAGCGTAAGCGTTGGTGAATTGCCGGATGGCGCTTTGCTTATCCGGCCTACAAGCAATATCACTCTCCTGTAGGCCGGATAAGGCGCAGCCGCCATCCGGCACTCACCCTACTCACACTGGCTTACGCGCGCGCAGAATAAAAATCATTGGCCGTTCTTTCTCTTCATCCAGCGCCGGGTTGGCGGCAATCTGCGCCGCCGTTGGCCCCCATTCGTTGAGGCACTTAATGATGAAACCGGCGGCCACCAGCGCGTTAATCCAGCTACCCAGCGTCCGGTGTTGCTTCTTCACGCCGTCGGCAAACCAATTGCTGATACGCTCGCCTTCCTGCTGATAATGGCTAACTGGCCAGCTTTTCTGTCCCTGTTCATCCTCATGCCAACCCTGCTTGAGCGGGGCGGTATATATGGGATGTTCGGCGGAAAATAATAGCGTGCCGCCCGGCGTCAGGGCCTGATAAACGCAGGCGAGCAGCGGGGCAATATCGGGCAAATAGTGCAGCGCCAGCGAACTGTAGGCGACGTCATAGCTATTGGCGGCAAGCGTGAGGGTTTGCAAATCCTCGCAGCGATATTCAATCTCCGCGCTGTCGGTCATTTCCCGTGCGCGTTCCAGCATTCGACTGGAAAGATCCAGACCCGTAATCTGCGTTGCGCCCTGGTCACGCGCCCAGCGGCAAAACCAGCCGTAGCCGCAGCCCAGATCAACCACCCGCTGGCCTGCCAGCGCGGGCATCATTTGCTCAATGGTGGCCCATTCCGGCGCACCGTCGAGCCCTTTAACCGAACGATCGAGCGTCGCGTAACCGGCGAAGAAATCATGGTTGTCATAAATGTTCTGACTCATTTCTACTCCATGAAATTTAATGATTTTTAACTGTCACTAAGTATGTCAAATTATGTTCTCACACGCTTTACTAAAAGGATTTAATCCATTTAAATTAATATAACCCTCCTACTTTTGTTACCTGACTTCTCAAATGAACTTAATTCTGAAAAAAAGCGTGCTGTCTGGCTTACCCCTGCTCATCGCGCTGGCTGGCTGTGCGCCGTCGCATGATATTGGCAGTCCTGTTAAACAGCAGGTTCCGGCCTCGAACGTTTCTACGGATCTCCCTGCGGCGGTCAAAAATGGCTGGCCGCAGAATAACTGGTGGCAGGGTTACCACGACGCGCAGCTCAATAGCTTAATTAGCCGCGCGCTGGCGAACGCTCCGGATATGCAGATTGCCGACCAGCGAATCAAACTTGCCGAAGCGCAGGCGCGTATGTCGAAGTCGTCTCTGGGCCCGGAAGTGGATTTCGGCGGGAATCTTGAGCGTCAGAAAATGTCCTCTGAAGGCCTGATGGGGCCATTTGCGACCGATACGGACGGCAACACCGGCCCGTGGTATACCAACGGGACTTTTGGCCTGACTGCCGGATGGGATCTCGACCTGTGGGGTAAAAACCGGGCGCAGGTGAAGGCGCGTATTGGTGAAGTGAAGGCGCAGGTTGCCGAGCGGGCGCAAACCCAGGAACTGCTCTCCAGCAGCGTGGCGCGCCTGTACTGGCAGTGGCAAACCGAAGCGGCAATCCACGGCGTGTTAGAGCAGGTGAAAAGCGAACAGAATAATATCGTGACCGTGGATACCGAGCTTTACCAGCACGGGCTGACCAACTCCGCCGAAGGGGCAGAAAACGATATTAACGTCAGCAAAACCGACCAGCAGCTGGCTGACGTTGCGGGCAACATGAAAGAGATTGAAGCGCGTTTGATGGCGCTGACCAACAGCCAGAGTCAGTCGTTGAATTTACGTAAAGTTGATTTGCCTGCCGTCGCCACTAAAATGCCGGCTCGCTTAGGCTATGACCTGCTGGCGCGTCGCCCGGATCTGCAGGAAGCGCATTGGTATATTGAAGCGTCACTCAGCGAGATCGATGCGGCAAAAGCGGCATTCTACCCGGACATTAACCTGATGGCTTTCCTGCAACAGGATGCGCTGCACTTAAGCGACCTGTTCCGTAGCTCTGCCAACCAGATGGGCGTAACCGCTGGGCTGACACTGCCAATCTTCGATAGCGGCCGTCTGAACGCCAACCTGGATATCGCCAACGCGCAGAACAATCTCTCCATCGCTAAATACAATAAAGCGGTGGTGGATGCGGTAAACCAGGTAGCGAAAACCGCAAGCCAGGTCGAAACGTTGATGGAGAAAAACCAGCAACAACAACAGGTTGAGAAAGATGCGCAGCGCGTGGTTACGCTGGCGCAGGCGCGGATGAACGCCGGGATCATTCCAGGTTCTAAGGTCAGCCTCGCCAAGCTGCCCGCCCTGCAGGAGCGCGTGAATGCGTTACGTCTGCACGGTCAGTGGCTGGATGCCAGCATTCAGCTGACCTCAGCCTTGGGTGGCGGCTATCTTCAGTCGGAAAAATAAGCACGATTAATATCTCACTCCCCTCGGCCTTTCAGATGCAGAGGGGAATGAAAAATAAATACCGGAATAAAATAGTATTAGCTATTAATATATTTTTCAAATATCTAAATTTTATGTTTATTAAAAATAAACAACCCCGCATTCATAAAAATGCATCACCGATCACGTATTGGTATTTAAATGCATGACACGTGATGTCTCACCCCCTAATATCGCCAGCCATAAAATTAATATTTCCATTAGATGAATTTCTATTCGTTGTTTTTTATATTTGTCATTTCAATATTATAGCCAGTTCCTCACTGTTTTTGTTAACGAGAAAAATAGAGGACGATTGCGTGAAAAAATTAATAACCTTTGGGATGCTGGCATTAGCCAGCGCATCTGCAAGCGCGGTAACGATTGACCTGCGCCATGAATATACCGACACCTCACAGGGGCAGAAGGATAGGGTGCTGATCTCACACCGTTTTGCTAACGGCTTTGGTTTTTCCGTTGAAGCGAAAACCAAGTCAGGCGGTGAACATTCAGATAAAGCATTTAATGATGTTGTAGATAATGGCGATGAATATGTTATTAGCTATCAATTTAATGCCATGCCAAATATAACCTTTCAGCCTGGGTTTGCTTTAGAAACATCATCGTCGAAAGCAATCTATAAACCGTATCTTCGTGGGCAGTATAATTTCGAAGGGGGTTTTTACGTTGCCGCACGTTATCGTTATGAATATACCCGTGATACATCGAGTGCTAAAGATGATGAACATGTTAATCGTGGTGATCTATGGCTGGGATATAAAACCGGGGCGTGGACGTTTGAAGGGAACTATTTGTATAAGAAAAGCGAAGATTATAATCGTTACAATAACGGAAAAGATGACTATGAGTTGGATCTCAAAGTGGCCTACAGCATCGATAAAAACTGGAAGCCGTATGCGCAGATCGGTAACGTTTCTGTGAGCAGCGATGAAGACGATCGCCAGACACGCTATCGCGTCGGTGTGCAATATACGTTCTGATAAGCCCTCGGTAGCCCGTCGCTCGGGCTACCTTCACCGTGCTTATTCCTGCGGTTTTTTCGCTTCCCGATGCTTCATCCACCAGCGAACGGCGATCACCAGAACGACGACCAGCGCCAGCCAGATGAGATGCTTCAGATGCTTATCCAGATGGTGCAGCCATGGGCCAATCGCTTCGCCGCCCAGATAGCCGAGCGTGGTGAACAGCAACGCCCAGATTAATGCCCCAAGAATATTCAGCGGCAGAAAGATCTTCGGCGGTAGCCCGCTGGCACCAATCAACAGCGGCCCAATGACCCTGAAGCCATACATAAAACGGGTGCCAATCACGAAAAGATAGGGACGACTTTTAATCAGCCGCTGTGCCTTGCGAATGCGCGCCTGATGGCGTGAAAAACGCTTAAGCAGCCGTCCACCAAAGCGTCGACCAAGCAGGTAAAGCAGTTGGTCGCCAATCATGCCGCCCAGTGCCACAGAAATGACCACTAGCGGAAATTTTAACAGACCCTGATGTGCCACCACCCCGCCGAGCAGCGTAATGGTCTCGCCTTCCGCCATACTGCCGATAATCAGCGCGGCATAACCGTAGTGGGAAATCAGGTTATTGATATCCATGCAAACACTCACTCCTTACTTCCTCAATCCTTTAATCATACACCCTCACGCAAGAAGTGCGGCTGCGTCTATTTTTTGCGTTGTACATAAAACAATCTATTCATGTGAATTATACTTAGTACAACGTGGTACGAAGCCGTGCTGAGGAGGCGTTATGAACCATGTATGGGGACTCTTCTCCCACCCTGATAAAGAGATGCATGTTATTCGCAGTGAGAATGAATCGGTCTCTCACCACTATGTGCATCATGTGCTGGTGATGGCGGCCATTCCGGTGGTGTGCGCGTTTATCGGTACCACCCAGCTTGGCTGGAACTTTGGCGAAGGCACCGTGGTGCGGCTTTCGCTGATGACCGGGATTGGGCTGGCGATACTCTTCTACGCCCTTATGCTGGCGGGCGTAGCGGTGATGGGCCGGGTTATCTGGTGGATGGCGCGTAACTACCCGCAGCGTCCTTCACTCAAACGCTGTATGGTGTTTGCCGGTTATGTGGCGACGCCTATTTTCCTGAGCGGTATTGTTGCGCTCTATCCGCTGGTGTGGCTGTGCGCGCTGGTTGGGACGGTGGCGCTGTTCTATACCGGGTATCTGCTCTATGTCGGCATTCCCACTTTCCTCAATATTAACCGGGAAGAGGGGCTGAGTTTTGCCAGCTCCACTCTGGCGATTGGGGTGCTGGTGCTGGAAGTGCTGCTGGCGCTGACCGTGGTGCTATGGGGCTACGGGTACAGGCTGTTTTAACCCGCTGAATGCATTGCTGATGTGAATATGAATTCCGTCAGCAATGCAGCATTTATTCACTATTCTTTTCTGGTAGATTCCGCGCACTCCGCGCTATGATGAGCCATTCCGCTTCGTACCCCTTAGGTACGAGGCGGTTGTCTATCATAATGTGCATAAATAACCGCCAGAATACTCACCATGCAGAAATTTCGCGTTTCCCTGCTCAGCCTTGCCCTTGTGCTGGCTGTGCCTTTTGCGCCTCAGGCGAGTGCAAAAACGGCTGTGACCGCCGTTGCCTCGCAGCCGGAAATTGCTTCCGGTAGCGCGATGATTGTTGATCTTGAAACGAACAAAGTTATTTACGCCAACCAGCCAGATCTGGTGCGCCCGATGGCCTCTATCACCAAGCTAATGACGGCGATGGTGGTGCTGGACGCGCATTTGCCGCTGGATGAAATCCTGACTGTGGATATCAGCCACACGCCAGAGATGAAAGGGATTTACTCCCGCGTGCGCCTGAACAGCCAGATTAGCCGTAAAAATATGCTGCTGCTGGCGCTGATGTCTTCAGAAAACCGCGCGGCGGCGAGCCTGGCTCACCACTATCCGGGCGGCTATGACGCGTTTATCCGTGCGATGAACGCCAAGGCAAAATCGCTGGGGATGACCAACACCCGCTACGTTGAGCCAACCGGGCTGTCGATTCATAACGTCTCGACCGCACGCGACCTGACGAAGCTGTTGATTGCCACCAAACAGTACCCGCTGATTGGCCAGCTCAGCACCACCAAAGAAGATACCGCAACCTTCGCCCATCCGGCTTATACGCTGCCTTTCCGCAATACCAACCATCTGGTGTATCGCGACAACTGGAGCATTCAGCTGACCAAAACCGGCTTTACCAACGCCGCGGGTCACTGCCTGGTGATGCGCACCGTGATGAACAAACGTCCGGTGGCGATGGTGGTGATGGATGCATTCGGCAAATATACCCATTTCGCCGACGCTAGCCGTCTGCGTACCTGGGTTGAAACCGGGAAGGTGATGCCGGTGCCTGCGGCAGCGCTGAGCTACAAAAAGCAGAAGGAAGCCCAGGTGGAAGGCGATATCGCCAGAGCCCAACGTAGCGGGCAGACCACCCAGGACGATTAATTACTCTGGCAGCGTCCAGTCACCATCGTTGAGTGGACGCTGCATAATTACCGTATCCCGCCAGTCACCCATCTTGTAGCCTACGCTACGCAATTGACCGACTACCTCGAAACCGTGCTTTTTATGCAGGCGCAGCGACCCGGTATTGTTATTGCCATCGCCAATCACCGCCAGAAGCTGCCGCCACGGGCCTTGCTCACAAATGGTAATCAGCGCTGTTAGCAGACGGCTGCCAATACCGTGTGCCGTCATGGTGGTGTCGACGTAGATAGACTCTTCAAGGGTATAACGATAGGCCGGACGAGGGCGATAAGGGCTGGCATAGCAGTAGCCGACCACTTCACCGCGATACAGCGCGACTAGCCACGGCAGGCCCTGTTCTTGAATGCTGCGCATGCGTTCATGCATTTCATCAATGGACGGCGGCACTTCTTCAAACGAGGCACGGCCATTAAGAACGTGCCAGGCATACAGCGCGGCAATGGCTTGTACATCGTCAGCCTGCGCGTGACGGATTTCAACATCGCCGTCGCGGGTGACATCAAGCGTAGACATCATTGTATTCCTTATAGTGTTCGGAGAACTCCCGGCGTCGCTGCGCTCGGCCGGGCTACAATTCGAATGTAGCCCGGCCGAGGCGTTCACGCCGACGCCGGGAAACTCACCAACGTCGTATCACACGTCGGTTTTTTCGCCCCAATACTTGAGCTTGCTGGTTTTCCCGATCCCCGGGTTCATGCTGTTGGTCGGATCGTTCTCGCGATAATGACGCTTCAGGTTCTCATCCGCTTCATACAGGTGCCCGACGTTATGCTCCGCAGGGTACTGTGCGCCGCGTTCACGCAGCAGTGCCAGCATCTGCTCTTTGACTTCGTGCGGGTCGACCCCTTTCTTAACGATGTAATCCTGGTGGAAAACGTAACACATAAAGTGCCCGTAATAGAGCTTATGCACCAGCTTGCTGTCGATTTCTGCCGGCAGATGCTCGAACCACTCGGTATCGTTACGGCGCAGCGCGATGTCCAGCGCCAGGATATCTTCCACGTCATCGGCGTGAACCGCCTGGTAGCGGATAGCCGCGCCCGCTGCCGCAAAGCGATGCAGGAACGCCTTGCTGCCTTCTTCCGGCGTGCAGACGAAGAAGTCGCCTTCCGCTTCTTTGAAGTATTCGGTAAGCCAGGCCTGCGCTTCATCAATGCCGTCGCCGGACATTTTCAGCAGCAGGTGATGTTCGTATTTATCGCGCCAGGTTTTCATGCGTTCCGGCAAATGCGCCGGGAAAGCGTGCCCCAGTTTTTGCATAAAGCGGTCGGTGAAGTGCGGCTTGAACAGCGACACTTTCTCCAGCATGGCGTCGGCACGGCCCTTCAGGGTGAAGAAGAACGGCATTTTGTCAGTGCCGAGTTTATCGATCATCAGGAAGGTGTCTTTGCCGTACTGCTCGGCAATATCGTAGATATCGCGGTGCATGTACTCGCCCGCCACCGGCAGGTTTTTGAATTCGGCCAGGATATGGCGACGAATCTCGGTCAGCACGTCAGGCTGGTTGGTGCCGATGTAAAACACCTGCTGGCGTTTTTCCGCCGGGAAGGTGTCGAGACGCACCGCAAACACCGCCAGCTTGCCCGCGCAGCCGGAAGATTCAAACAGACGTTCCGGGTCGGCGTTGTATCGCGCTGGGGTATCGGCATTCACGTCGCGCACGCGGTTCACGTAGTCGTAGTCATGGGCGTGGCGACCGTCGTGCTGCACATCACCGTCTTTGACGCGCTCGTCATCGAGCTTGCTGAGGATCTGCTCCGGCGTTTCGCCAAGGTCAATGCCCAGATGGTTGACCAGCGTCAGCTTGCCCTGTTCATCAATGCGCGCAAACAGCGACATTTCGGTGTAGGCCGGGCCGCGCTGCACCAGCGAACCGCCGGAGTTATTGCAGATACCGCCAATCACCGAGGCGCCGATACAGGAAGAACCAATCACCGAGTGTGGCTCGCGACCGAGTGGTTTCAGCGCTTTTTCCAGTGAATAAAGCGTGGTGCCCGGCCATGCCAGCACCTGCTCGCCGTTATCCAGCAGGTGCAGCTTATCGAGGCGCAGGGTGCTGATGATGACGATATCGCGGTCGTAGTCGTTGCCGCTCGGGGTTGAACCTTCGGTCAGGCCGGTGTTAGCGGCCTGCATCAGAATAATTTTATCGGCGTTAACGCAGGCGTTCAGCACGCGCCATAACTCTAGCAGGGAGCCGGGGAAGACCACGGCCAGCGCGTCGCCGTGACCGGAACGAAAGCCTTTGCGATAGCGAGCGGTTTTAGCGGGGTCGGTCAGCAGGTGGGCGTGACCAACCAGGCGGGAGAGTTCGTTAATCAGCGCATTATTATCAGTTGTGGTTTGAGAAGACATTCTCCACTCCTTGTGGCGAGACAATTTTGTCGTTTCTAAGAATAGCGCTTTGTATGATCATTTGGTGAGTGAATGTTTCTAAAAATCAGAGAATAACCTTAGCTTTCTGTACCGCCGTCATTTAAGTTTATGGCAAACTGCGGTTTTTCATTGATGCTAGCCGCGCTACCCGGCATGGAATAAAGAGATCACAATAATATGAAATGGCTACTTTCTGTTGGCGTCGCCGTGAGTCTGGCGCTGCAACCCGCTCTGGCGGAGGATCTGTTCGGCAATCACCCACTCACGCCGCAGGCGCGTGATGCCTTTGTGACCGGTCTGCTCAAGAAGATGACGGTCGATGAAAAAATCGGTCAGCTGCGTCTGATTAGCGTCGGGCCGGACAACCCGAAAGAAGCCATTCGCGACATGATTAAAGAAGGGCAGGTTGGGGCGATTTTTAACACCGTCACCCGCCAGGATATCCGCGCCATGCAGGATCAGGTGATGTCGCTGAGCCGCCTGAAAATTCCACTGTTCTTCGCCTATGACGTGGTGCACGGTCAGCGCACCGTCTTCCCGATTAGCTTAGGCCTGGCCTCCACCTTCAACCTCGACGCGGTGAAAACCGTGGGCCGCATTTCTGCCTATGAAGCGGCGGACGACGGTCTGAACATGACCTGGGCGCCGATGGTCGACGTGTCCCGCGACCCTCGCTGGGGCCGTGCCTCCGAAGGCTTTGGCGAAGATACCTGGTTAACCTCCATCATGGGTGAAACCATGGTTGAAGCAATGCAGGGCAAAAGCCCGGCGGATCGCTACTCGGTGATGACCAGCGTGAAGCACTTCGCCGCCTACGGCGCGGTGGAAGGCGGTAAAGAGTACAACACCGTCGATATGAGCCCGCAGCGCCTGTTCAACGACTACATGCCGCCTTATAAAGCGGGGCTGGATGCCGGTAGCGGCGCGGTGATGATCGGCCTGAACTCGCTGAACGGTACCCCGGCTACCGCCGATGCCTGGCTGATGAAAGATGTGCTGCGCAAGCAGTGGGGCTTTAAAGGTATCACCGTGTCCGACCACGGGGCTATCAAAGAGCTGATTAAACACGGCGTAGCCGCCGACCCGGAAGATGCGGTACGCGTGGCGCTGAAGGCCGGTATCGACATGAGCATGAGCGACGAGTTCTACAGCAAATATCTGCCGGGGCTGATTAAGTCGGGCAAGGTGACGATGGCGGAGCTCGACGATGCCACGCGCCACGTGCTGAACGTCAAATATGACATGGGCCTGTTTAACGACCCGTACAGCCACTTAGGGCCGAAAGATTCCGACCCGCAGGACACCAACGCCGAAAGCCGCCTGCACCGTGCCGAAGCGCGTGAAGTAGCACGCCAGAGCCTGGTGCTGCTGAAAAACCGTCTGGAAACGCTGCCGCTGAAGAAAAATGCCACCGTTGCCGTCGTTGGCCCGCTGGCCGATAGCCAGCGTGACGTGATGGGTAGCTGGTCTGCCGCAGGCGTGGCCGCGCAGTCCGTCACCGTGTTGACCGGCATCAAGAACGTGATGGGCAATGAAGGCAAAGTGGTTTATGCCAAAGGAGCTAACGTCACTAATGACAAAGGCATCGTCGACTTCCTGAACCTGTACGAAGAGGCGGTGAAGGTTGACCCGCGTTCGCCGCAGGCGATGATTGATGAAGCGGTCACCGCGGCAAAACAGTCCGATGTTGTCGTTGCCGTGGTCGGCGAAGCGCAGGGCATGGCGCACGAAGCCTCCAGCCGTACCGAGCTTTCCATTCCGAAAAGCCAGCAGGATCTGATTGCCGCGCTGAAAGCCACCGGCAAGCCGTTGGTCTTAGTGCTGATGAACGGTCGTCCGCTGACCCTGGTGAAAGAAGATCAGCAGGCTGACGCCATTCTGGAAACCTGGTTCGCCGGTACCGAAGGCGGCAACGCCATCGCCGACGTGCTGTTTGGCGACTACAACCCGTCCGGTAAGCTGCCGATGTCCTTCCCGCGCTCCGTGGGGCAGATTCCGCAGTACTACAGCCACCTGAACACCGGTCGCCCGTACAATGCCGACAAGCCGAACAAGTACACCTCGCGCTACTTCGATGAAGCGAACGGCCCGCTGTATCCGTTTGGCTATGGCCTGAGCTACACCACGTTCTCGGTTTCCGACGTGAAGCTGTCTGCGCCAACCATGAAAGCGGACGGCAGCGTGACCGCCAGTGTGCAGGTGACCAACACCGGCAAGCGTGAAGGGGCAACGGTTATCCAGATGTACCTGCAGGATGTCACCGCCTCGATGAGCCGCCCGATTAAACAACTGAAAGGGTTCGAGAAAGTAACGCTGAAGCCGGGCGAAACCCAGACCGTCAGCTTCCCGATTGACGTTAACGCGCTGAAGTTCTGGAACCAGCAGATGCAGTACGCGGCGGAACCGGGCAAGTTTAACGTCTTTATCGGCGTGGATTCGGCGCGCGTGAAGCAGGGCGAGTTCGAACTGCTGTAAGACGAAGCCTGATGGCGCTGCGCTTATCAGGCCTACAACGTACCAGGTAGGCCGGATAAGGCGTAGCCGCCATCCGGCACGGGGGAGGGGGCAATCCCCCAACCCTGACTCCCGCACCGCTTTGTGATCCCCCTCCCAATTTGTTCCCCATCTCTTCCCTATCTGCGTCAACCCACCGCTTTTCTCCCACCAAACTCAATCAATATGTGACCTCCGTCACTCATCAAACTCCACCGCTTCGCCATTTTGTGCGCTTGCTCAAAAGCGATGACCGGGGGCCATAACAGGCGTGATGCCATTCACTAATACGTAAAAAAGCCCGTATCTGCCCGGCGAGAGAATCGGCGCAAGCGCGTTAAATGCAGCTATCTCAACATTCGCAGGTAGCCACATGAAGATTTCATTGCATAACACCACACTCGACCGCAGCGGCAAGACCCCGCTTACCGCACAGCTTCAGCAGTTGATTGATGAAATCGACCGCGCCGGTGGCGGCACGCTGGTGGTCTCTCCGGGCGACTGGATGACCGGCACGCTGGTCCTGCCGTCAAACTTTACCCTGCATCTGGAAGCCGGGGCGCGCCTGCTGGCGAGCCCCGATGCGGCAGATTATCCGGCTGAACTGACGCAAACCGTCGCCGAACTTTCCCGCATGGCGCTGATTTATGCGCGCAACGCTCACCACATTACGCTCAGCGGTGAAGGCTGCCTGGTGGGTGGGGCCAGCGCCTGGTTTTCGGAGAGCGCCGATGCTCAGGGCTACCGCCAGCCGAAAACCATGCGCCCGCGCATGCTGGTGTTGGAAGGTTGCCAGCAGGTACGCGTTCGCGACATCACCATCAGCGACTCGCCGATGTGGACCGCGCATCTGGTGAGCTGCAACCAGGTGTTTATTCAGAACCTGACCATTGATAACGATCTGGCGCTCTCCAACACCGACGCGCTGGATATTGATAGCTGCCAGCACGTGCACATCAGCGACAGCTACTTCAGCGCCGCCGATGACGGCATCTGCGTGAAAACCACCCGCAAGCCAGAAAAGCTCCAGCAGCCAACGCGCCACGTGGTGGTCAGCAACTGCCTGATCCGCTCAAAAAGCTGCGCCATCAAAATTGGCACCGAAACGTTCGCCGACATCAGCCATATCGCGGTGCACAACTGCTCAATTTTTGAGTCCAACCGCGGCATTGGCCTGGTCTCCCGCGACGGCGGGCGGTTCAGCCAGATGATCTTCAGCAACATTCTGTTCGACTGCCGCCACGGCCACCCGTGCCACTGGGGCAAAGCCGACCCGGTGTTTATCTCCGTACGCCACCGCGACCCGCAGGTGCAGCCGGGAAGGGTAGAAGACATTACCTTTAGCCAGCTCTCCGGAGTGAGCGAAGGCGCTATCAACCTGCACGCTGAAACGCCGGGCGATATCCGCCATGTCACTTTCAACGGGCTCTCATTGCAGCAGCTTGCTGGCCCGTCTGATGAGCAGGGCTGCTACGACATTCGCCCGCCGTGCAACCCGGCAAGCCCAACCGGCATGGGGCTCGACAACGCCTACCGCGTGAATCCGCAAACCGGCCGCGCCTGGGGCGTGGATGCCTACCCAGGCGGCCTGCCCGCGCTGTACGCCAACGGGGTGAGGAATCTCACCCTCCACGACCTGCGTATTCGCCGCCCGCAGCCGCTACCGCAAGGCTGGGGTGAGAGCGCTATCGTGCAGGAAAACGCCGACGCCTGATGCTATTTGACGACGGCGCGGCTTGCGGCCTTGCCGTCCTGTTCTGTTCAAGGGGATGGAAAATGATAAAAAAAGTGCGGGAGATAAAACTCCACAACTATATCTGTTACGGCCTGGCCGATGTTATCGGTTCAGGGGCTTTTACTCTGGTGAGCGCCTGGCTGCTGTTCTTCCTGACCACCTTCTGCGGCCTGACGCCAATTGAAGCAGGGTCGCTGTTTGCCGTGGCGCGTATTGTCGATGTGATCATGTGTCCGTGCATGGGCTACATCTCTGATAACTTCCACAAAACGCGCCTCGGTCGCCGTTTTGGCCGTCGCCGTTTCTTCCTGCTGCTGAGCATTCCGCTGGTGGCGGTCTACAGCCTGCTGTGGGTACAGGGCTTCAACTACTGGATGTACCTGCTGGTCTATATCCTGTTTGAAATTGTCTACTCAATGATTTTGATTCCGTACGACACGCTGTCGGCCGAGATGACCAATGATTTTACCAAGCGCTCTAAGCTGACCAGCGCCCGTATGTACATCGCCCAGTTCGCGGGATTCACCGCCGCGTTCCTGCCGGGCCGCCTGCTGGCATACTTTGGTTCTGATTCAGCAATTTCGTTCTTCTACGCCGGGGCGATTTTCACCGTCGCCTTTATGGTGGTTCTGTTCTTCGTCTACTTCGGCACCTGGGAACGTTCGCTGGAAGAGATTGAGCAGAGCGAACGCAGCGTTGAGACCGAAGAGAAGCAGCCGTTCGCTAAACGTCTCTTCGATATCTACTACGATTTTGTCTCCACCCTGAAAATCAAAACCTTCCGTTCGCACCTGGGCATGTATCTGGGCGGTTCGGTGGCGCAGGATATCTTCAACTCCGTCTTTACCTATTTCGTGGTCTTTGCGCTGGCGACCTCGTCCGTTGTAGCCAGTAACCTGCTGAGCGTCATCAACGGGTTGCAGTTCTTCGGCGTCGGCGTGGCTACCTGGCTGACCCTGCGTTACTCGCCGTCTCGGGCGTTTGCGACTCAGGCGCTGATGGCGCTGGTGGCGTTTGCCCTGTTTGCGGTGACGTATCTCTACGGCTCGACCAGTATGTCGCTGCTGTATCTGGCGGCGGGCGTTGCTGGTCTCGCGCGTGGCGGTATCTATTCCATTCCATGGAATAACTACACCTTCGTAGCCGATGTGGATGAGATTCTGACCTGTAACCGTCGTGAGGGGATCTTTGCGGGCTTTATGAGCCTGCTGCGTAAAGCCTCACAGGCGTTCTCCATCTTCCTCGTTGGCGTGGCGCTGCAAATGTCCGGCTTTATCACCGGCCACACCAGCCAGCCGCAGTCGGCCATCAATATGATTCTCGCCATCATGATTATTCTGCCGGTTCTGCTGACCTTGTGGGGCATCTGGTCTGCCTTCCAGTTCAAAGTGAACAGCCGCACCCATGCGGTGCTGAACGATGAAGTGGCGCGCCTGAAACAGGGCGGCAGCAAAGCGGCCGTCACGGCAGAGACCAAAGAGGTTATCGAAAGCCTGACCGGGATGCCGTACGACCATTGCTGGGGTGATAACACCGTGGGCCACGTCAACCGCAGTCTGCTGAAAGCCAGACAGCATCAGTTAGCGCAGTTGAAAAACGCGTAAACACCAAACATAAGCACCCTGTAGCCCGGCCAGGCGAAGCGCCGCCGGGAAACAAACCGCACGTTCCCCAGCTACGGCTGGGACGTTTTTTTGGATAACGGAAATGACCGATCAAAGTTTATATATTCAACAGGGCATTTGGGCGCGCCTCGGCCTGCCGCGCGAGCTGGCGTGGGGATTCGTTGGCGTCTTCCTGTTTATTACCGGGGCAACTATCGAACAGAGCTGGCTGGCCTCGCTGCTGCAACAGCGCGGGCTTGATGCCGTACATATCAGCCTGCTGTCATCGGTCTTTGGCCTATGCGTGGCGGCTATCTCTTGGTTTTCCGGGATTGGCGCGGGCGTACTAGGCATTCGTCGCCTGATGTGGCTGGCGACGCTGCTCTATTTTGTCGGCTCAGTCCCGTTTATTTTCGTCGCGCTGCCGGACGGCAACTATCCTCTGATGATGGTGAGCTACGCGGTGCGCGGCATGGCCTATCCGCTGTTTGCCTACTCGTTTCTGGTGTGGATCAACCAACGCTGCGAAAGTCGGATTCTCGGTCGCGCCGTCTCCTGGTTCTGGATTGCCTTTGGCGTCGGCATGACCATCGTTGGGCCGTGGTTCTCCGGCTTTATGATCCCTCGTCTCGGTGAAACCACCACTTTGCTCTCCGGCTTCATTTTCGTGCTGGCGGGCTGCGGCTGCGCGCTGCTCCTCAACCGCGACAAACCGCAGTGGCAGCAGGACGGTGCGGTAGGGCAGGCGCTGACGGAAGGGATTATCGTGCTGGTGCGAGAACCGAAAATGCGCCTGGCGGTGGTGGTCAAAACCATCAACGATATTGGCAAGTTCTCGCTGGTTATCCTGATGCCGGTCTACCTGCCGCGCTTTGGCTTCAGCATTGAAGAGTGGCTCACCATCTGGGGCCTGGTGAACGTGGTGAATATCTTCGCCAACTACTTCTTCGGTTGGCTGGGCGATACCATCGGCTGGCGTAACACCGTAGTCTGGTTTGCCGGTACGCTCTGCGGTGCGGCGGCACTGGCGGTGTGCTATGCGCCGGTACTGTTTGGCCATAGCAGCGTGGCGATGGTTATCGCGCTGGCAATTTATGCCATCGGCCTTGGCGCGTTCGGGCCGCTGAGCGCGTTGATTCCTTCGCTGCTGCCGGAAAATAAAGGTGCGGCGATCTCTTGTCTGAATCTCGGCTCAGGTCTCAGTAACTTTGTCGGGCCGTTTATTGTGACGCTGTGCGTGAATCCGCTGGGTGTAGAGGGCACGCTGTGGGTGATTGCGCTGCTGTACTTCGCCGCAAGCTTGCTGACGATCCCGTTAACGATCCCGGAAAAGGGGTAATTGCTGAGATTTCGTCTACGCTTTTTGCTTAAGCGCCTGTTATATCTCGCGCAAAAATAAGAGGAAAGCGTATGACGATTTCAAGGGGATGGACGGCATCACTGGTACTGGCGGCAGCGGTTGCATTGCCGTTGCAGGCGGCTGAACCGGTAAAAGTAGGGTCAAAAATTGATACCGAAGGGGCGCTGCTGGGTAACATTATTCTGCAGGTGCTGGAAAGCCACGGCGTTAAAACGGTCAATAAGGTTCAGCTCGGCACGACGCCCGTCGTGCGCGGCGCAATAACTTCCGGCGCGCTGGACATTTACCCGGAGTACACCGGCAACGGCGCGTTTTTCTTCAAAGATGAAACCGATGCGGCATGGAAAAACGCGACGGCGGGCTACGAGAAGGTGAAAAAGCTCGATGCTGAGAAAAATCATCTGATTTGGCTGACCCCAGCACCGGCGAATAACACCTGGACCATTGCGGTGCGCAACGATCTGGCGGAACAAAATAAACTCACTTCACTTGCCGACCTGAGCGGCTATCTGAAAAAAGGCGGCACCTTCAAGCTTGCCGCTTCTGCTGAATTTATCGAACGCCCGGACGCGCTGCCGGCGTTTGAAAAAGCCTACGATTTTAAACTGAGCCAGGACCAGTTGTTGTCGCTGGCGGGTGGGGATACTGCGGTCACCATTAAGGCGGCGGCGCAGCAAACGTCTGGCGTCAACGCGGCGATGGCCTATGGTACCGACGGCCCGGTGGCGGCGTTGGGGCTACAGACCCTGAGCGACCCGAAAGGCGTGCAGCCGATTTATGCGCCGACGCCGGTCGTGCGTGAAGCGGTGCTGAAAGCCTATCCGCAACTGGACGAATGGCTTAAACCGGTGTTCGCGAGCCTCGATGAAAAGACCCTGCAAACGCTGAATGCGAAGATTGCGGTCGAAGGGCTGGACGCCAAAAACGTAGCGGCAGAATACCTGAAGCAAAAAGGGTGGGCGAAGTAATCGGTTAATCGCATGCCTCGCTGTACTCATCGCGTGGTGGCGCTGCTGGCAATCCTGTTGCTTACCGCCGCCGCGCTGCCGTTCGTCAATTTCGCCCCGAACCGTCTGGTCTCGGGCGAAGGCCTTTGGTTATGGCAAATCTGGGCCTTTCCTCCGCTAATTCTGCTGTTTATTCCGGCGCTGTTTTTACTGCTTTGCTGGTTGCCTGGTCGGCTGCCGAGCCTGTTGATTCTGCTGCTTGCCGAAGCCAGCTTTGCGCTTTTGCTGTGGGCGAGCGGCGAGGCCGCACAGCAACTGGCGCAGAATAGTAGCCCGCTGGCACGTACTTCGCCGGGAAGCGGGCTGTGGCTGGGATTACTGCTGATGCTACTGATATGCAGTGAGGCCATCCGTCGTTTGACCTCGTGGGGATTATGGCGCTGGCTGCTGAACGTGCAGCTGTGGCTGCTCCCTTGTTGGCTGCTGTGGATTGGACAGCTTGACGGTCTATCGCTGATGAAAGAGTACGCCAACCGGCAAGAGACTTTTAACGACGCGCTCAGCCAACATTTGATGCTGCTGTGGGGCACGCTGGTGCCGTCGCTGCTGCTCGGGGTGCCCATTGGCATGTGGTGTTGGCGGCGGCCGGGGCGGCAGTCGAGCGTGTTTACCGTCCTCAATATTATTCAGACCATCCCCTCGGTGGCGCTGTTTGGCCTGCTGATTGCGCCGCTTGCCGGGCTGGTGCAGCGTTTTCCGTGGCTGACGAATCTCGGCGTGGCGGGAACCGGGCTGGCTCCTGCGCTGATTGCGCTGGTGCTCTACGCGCTGTTGCCTATCGTACGCGGCGTGGTGGCGGGGATGCAGCAGGTTTCATCGCAGGTGCTGGAAAGCGCAGCGGCGATGGGGATGAGCCGCGTCCAGACGTTTCTGCGCGTGCAGTTGCCGCTGGCATTACCGGTGCTACTGCGCAGTCTGCGGGTGGTGACCGTACAAACGCTCGGTATGGCAGTCGTCGCAGCGTTAATTGGTGCGGGTGGCTTTGGCGCGCTGGTGTTCCAGGGGCTGCTCAGTAGTGCGCTGGATCTGGTGCTGCTTGGGGTGATCCCAGTGATCGCGCTGGCGGTGATCGCCGATGCGCTGTTCAGCCTGGCAGGCACCTTACTAAAAGGAGAGACCGATGATTGAGTTTTCTGCGGTCAATAAATCGTTCGGCCAGCATCCTGCGGTGAAGGAT
>NZ_JMPL01000075.1 GCF_000735365.1 Kluyvera ascorbata ATCC 33433
CCTCTTTCGCCGTCTTCGCATCTTCTGCGGAGTTTTTGGATTCAGTCGCTTTATCGGTCGCAGTTCCGGCGGCTGTTTCTGCATCCTGCTTTGCCGTCTGCGCGGTGCTGTTCGCAGATGCAGCTGCGCTGGCATCTGAGTTTGCAGAACTCGCCGCAACTTCTGCCGCCTGCTTATCCGACCCCACCTGCAGTGCATCCGTTCGCACCTGGTCCGCCAACTGCTGCACCGCATCAATATCGATGTTGTTCAGAATATCGATGAGGCTTTTCCAGCTCGGGCCGGTGAACGTCGAACCATCCGGCAACATAACAGTGATGTCACCACTGGCGCTGAATACTGCCTGCCAGTTCTGCTTGTCATAGTTGAGCCCACGCAGCGCTGCGGTTGTTTGAGCGACAAGCTCCGCCGTTATCTGGTTTTGCGCTGCACGGGGAACAGCCTTCCACGCCGCGCCCGCCTGCGTCGGCCCGGAATATTTGCTGACTAAAACGAGCTGCGTGCCACTGCCAATCGATTTCACCGGCAGCGTGTAAGTGATACCGCCTACCGTCGTAACGATGAAATCACCGGCTGCCAGCTCGGTCGTGAACGTGGTACCGACCCCGGTAACAGCATCAGAATTATTCGTCAGAGTTAAAGTGCCTGCTGACATATTGGCTCCTGAATTTGAGTAATAAAAAACCCCGCCTGAGCGAGGTTTGTGATTTTGAATATGGGGGGGTCAGGAGCAGGTTGTTCTGGTAAAGTTATTTTTCCCAACCCATTGCCAGTTAAACGGATACCCCGCTTTATACTGAGTTTGCCCTGCAACTTTCCGTACATTGTAAATACTTACGGATACCTCCTGACCACCAACCAGAGCCGTCCCGGAACAAACAGGCTGCCGTGTTTGAAACGTTCCGGAGCACGCTGAAATAAGGAATAGAGAAAATACTAATACGGCCAATTTCATGTTAATCACCAAATAGAGGTTAATTAAAATGAAAATAGCAACGAATTAAATTAATTGATAATTGATTTAATAGATCGTTTAAGCGTAATTGATCGTTTAAATCGATCGTTTAATCGTATGCGTCTACTCGTGTAATAATTATGTTTCCATGTCCATTGGTGAATCCAAGTCCCGAGACCCCCGTTGATGACCCTGCATCGCTATATGCAGTAATCCTTGTGCCCATGCCCTCTCTGCGAGCTAACGCACGGATATTAGACTGCCATGGTCTAGGGAGTGGGTCATTGATGACTCCCACGGCAATACCAAGATACTCAGGGACACACCCCCACTTACCTGACTTAAAGACACTGCTATTAATACCATTATCAGATGCAGCACCACTCCCACCTACCTTTTCAAGGTCGGATAATGTCTTTGTTTCATTAGTTAAAATGCAGACACGGTTAGCATCCCAGATTGCGAGACCATAATCTGGTAATGGCTGAGCGAAAATAGAAAAGAAATATACATCCATCCGCGTACCTGCAGCGGCATTACGCAAAGATATTGTGCAGACTCCGTTCGCAATATCAGACCATAGTGCCCCCTCGCCTGTGGTGTATACAAAAGGGATTATTGGGCTATTAACATCATAGGTCTGAGTAATAGTGGTAATCGTAGTTGAGTTGGTTACAGTGATACTCTTTTTCGCATATAACGCCAGAGGAATACTTTCCGGACTAACCCAGACTTCACCAGATGAAGTCGCTAATAATATCCCGTAAGACATATCACCCCTTTTCAATAGTTATCACAAGGAAAGCTCTCGCGGCCTGATATGTATTTGCAGCATACTCAGAGTCTCCCGCCGAACTCACCGTTATTGTGTTACCTGATATCGTCACTTTTCGCCGACCAGAACCAAGGCCGCCAGAACTTGTCTCGGAAGCGTTCGCGACATGGTAGTAATTCAGCTTCAACCCTTCAGCCAGGGGAATTGTCCATGAGCCCGATTTCTGCCCATTAGACAATAGTTGCGCACCATATACGGAAACTGGCTTTATTCCGTAGTTATTCGGCGTTCCATCCTCAAGCCAGCAACTAAATCCATACTCAGACATTTGGGGCCACTCCTGTAATCTTCCCGAGCTGCACCAACAACTGACCACTAGATCCGGTGAATGAGAGGTTGTTATCTTCCTTAGATAAACACCACCCTCCTTCATCAACAACCTTATAGCCAGTTGACCAAAGAGCCCCTGAAATTTTCGCGTTAGTGATTGCCGCGTTGCCAATTTTCGCGCTTGTGATACTTGCATCCTGAATAAATGCGCTACTGATAAACACCTGACCGTTAATTACCGCAAATGGCGAATATTGCGTATCCCCCTCACCACTCATTAATACGAACTGGTTCGCATTAAATCCAATACGGGTGACAACCGGTTTACCGTTCTCTGCCAGTACCGCTATGCTCATACCGGCGCTGTAGTACACGCCATTAATCCTGATGCCCGCTTTAAGGGTATGAATAGCAGTGGCCCCATCAGCGTCAACGGTCGCCGTCAGTTTATCTTCCAGTGTGGCTGTCACATCTTCGATTTGCGCCTGGACGGTGGTAGACAGTTCGGCCATCGCTTTATCAACGTCGGCAATTGTTGTTTTGACTATCAGAATATCCGCACGAATTTCTCCGTACTGCGCCCACTGGTGATCGATGGTGGCGTTGTTCGCCAGCGCATTTTGCAGAATGCCCTCGATGTTCTGGTCTATCGCACTGGTCAGCGCGTCACCGTCTTTGGATGTCAGGAAATCGCCGGCGATATCGCCCAGGTAATCATCGGCATTATCGTTGGCCATTCCCCTGATCCAACTTGTCCAGTCACTTTGATTGCCAATGCGGTCAACTAATCGCGCCCGGAACCAGAATTCTTGCCCTGCTTTCAGTCCTAACTGGGTATATGTGTGTTGAGGGTAAGGAACACCGGCAAGAAGTAGCGGGTTATCGCCATTGCTATTCACTGAATACTGCAGTTCGGTTTGAAGAGTATCGCCACTATCTGCGGGGAAAGACCAGTCAAGCTGAATGCCCCAATTGATAGCGGTGGTACGCAGCCCAACAGGGATCGGTACATCACCAGTTCGCCCATTAAGGTGCGTTAATGCTGAAGTTGCCCATAGGCTGGATGCACCACCTGAGTTAATGGCCCGAACACGCACGAGATAATCACCTTCAAAAACATCTGGCACTTCAATATTTCTCAGCCCGGTTTCGGGGACGTTGATCCATTCATTATCGTCCCGCTTCCACTGCACCTGATATGCAACGATATCGGCCTGTGGCTTCCCGTTCTTGTCCAGTGGAGCATCCCAGGTCGCCACCATGGTGGCAATACGCTGGCCCTGTCTAACCGAGTCGTAACTGCTAATCGCGATATTCGTGGGCTGACTGACCAGGCCTGTCGGTATCAGGCTAATCGGCGGCGTATCCAGGCGCGCATTGTTATCAACGGCATCATATTTCGACGCGTTGTACTCTGCGCCGGTAATGCTGAAGGTGTTTTCCTCATCATTGAACGCCAGATTGGTCACGCGGAAATACTGCAGGCGTAACTGCCCGGCATCGATAACGAACACGGCGTTAGGCTGTGGTTGTGCCGTGAAAGGCGTGCTCACTATAAGTTGCGCACCGTTGACCGTCTGAATAACTCGACTCTCAACAATGCCACCCAACGTGCGGATCATTAGCGTATCACCAGCTACCGCACTGGTTCCGCGGTCCGTCGTTACCGCCCTCAGCGCAGCATCGTAGGCAACAACACGGCCGCCATACACTCTTCCAGACATGCGCTCATCAGCAAAGGCGAACACGGTTCCCGGCACATAGATGTATCCATCCAGGCCAGTCTGTAGCGTAATGATGCGATCAAGAGAGTTTGAGTACACCGCCCAGCCGCCGCGACGCTGAGCCTCGCTCTCCCGCGAGCACCCGATGGCCGTCAGTTGCGTCTGCTTGAACTTGAACTGCTTCACCAGTTCCGGAAACATGACCGCCGTCGTGCGGTCCTGGTAGTGGTTGTCCGGGTCGCTGAAGTTGACTAGTGCGCTGGAATAGCGGTTCTTCTCGCTGCCGCTGGAATAGCTAGGTTTGCCCACGACGGATGCGCGAGTCATGATCTGCAACTTCGCCGTGTCGGCAGGCATATCGGAGACAACGTTGAACATGTTGTTGCCCCAGAACGTCATGCCGTTGAACCCTGCGGCTATATCCTTGATTACCTGCCATGCATCGGCCTGCGCCTGAATGTACACGTCGAATATGAAGCGAGGCTCTGTGCCTGTGCCACCTTTCCCATCTGGCACCAACTGGTCGCAGCGCTGTGCAATGCGGTAAAGTTCCCACTTATCAAGCATGTCCACCGTTACCCGGCGCCCGAGGCCAAAACGCGGTTCAGTCAGCACATCAAACCAGATCCACGCAGGGTTGTTACTCCATGCCCATTTGAATGTCCCATCCCAGGTGCCAAGGTATGTCCGGTTAACCGGGTCATAGTTTGTCGGGATGCGAATGACGCGCCCTTTTGGCTTGCAGGAAATTTTGGGGATATTGCTGAATGATTTGGCGTTAAACGACACATACAGCAGCGCAGTATGCGGATACCGCAGACGGGCATCTATGACTTCAGTGATGGCCTGCACCTGGGTTTTGTTCTGCAGCATCGCGCTAGTGCTGTCGGCTGTGTCGCGAACAACGCGAATCTGCCAGCCGGTTGTGGCTTTAGGTAAATTGATACGGTGCGTTAGCTCATAAAGCGAACTCAGCTTCTCCGTGACCGTTTTGGTCATTACGGTGCTGTACGCACCACCATCAACGGCTAGGTCGATATGGTACCTGACTGTCGTCCCAACAATATCGCCGTCATTCTCCTGCTGCTGCAGCCCGGTAATACCGACACGCACCAGTACTGCATCAATCTGCGTGTTGCTGATTGCTCGCGTCCATGGTGCAGCATTCGTCAACGGAACCCCAATGCTGGTTTCATTTTCGACAGCTGGAAAGCCAGGGATTGGCTCCTGGACCTGAGTACCAGGGCGGAAATCCCATGACACACTCTCAAAATTCATAGAACCATCAGCATTGCCCAATGGTGTGCCGTCCAGGAAGATGCGAGTGGCATCCAGTCCGCCAGCAAACTCCCCCTCACCCAGCGCCAGAAGCATGCGACAGCGCGCCATAGACTGCGCTGAGTCTGGCTGTTCTACGGGCGTGTGTTGCTTCTGGCTGCCGCCCTTTGCACCAGTAATCGTTGCCATATTGCATCCATAAAAAAAGCACCCGAATGGGTGCTAAGTGATGAGTGGGAAACTGTTAAATATCCTCTGCCACGATCCCTGCGCTGATAATGGCGCCGCCGATTTCTCTTTCTCCGTAAAGAATGGCGACGGGGTTGCCCATTGCCAGGGTATTTACCGAACCGCCAAACGCATAAGAGGGTTTGTTATCAGGATCATCGCGGCCCTGAAGGCCCTTGGGTTGCGGGGAAAGCATCTGGTATATGCCACCCGCCATCATTGATCCACCAGCGACCATCAGACTGGCCGCCAATGGAGAAGCCGTTCCACCAGATATAACAGTCATTACCACCCCAGCAACCAGCATCACAGCACCAAGGATTGTCTGGAATATTCCTGCCTTTTTTGCCCCTTCCATAATTGGTGCAATACGGATATCACTATTACCGGCAAGCTCTTTAAAATCATCCACGCCAATGTTGCGCTTACCGCGGAACACTGCAAACGTCATGCCGTTCTTTTTGGCGTTCATCAGATAGCTTTCAAGCCCATCCAGGTTGATGCAGAGCGCCTTCACGGCCTCCGCTGAGGTCTGCACCGCCAGCTTATGCACACGTCCAAAACGTGCACCCAGTGCGCCGTAAAGGCGAATAGTGGTTAGACGCGCCATGGCTGAATCTCCTGTGGTAAATCTTTATGGCGAACGCAGATCATCGTCCGGTCTGTGAAGTAGCCGCGCGCATACGGCGTAACGCAGGATGGCTGGCCGTAAAGGTGGTGGAGCAGTTCGCCTTCTTCGGTGATGACTCCAGCGTGATTCCACTTACCTGATTCGACCTGCATGATGACCATGCAGCCTGGCGCGGGGTCACATTCGATAAACCCTTCCCGCTCCCAGTTATCGAAATAGAGGTTGTCCGGGTACTGGCTTTCCCACCACGGGTAATCGACCCGGAAATCAGTCAGCGTGACGCCCTGAGTGGCATGCCAGTCCATGACCAGCCCCCAGCAGTCGTGAGAGCCCAGAATGAACGGACGCCCGATAAGCGGGATGGCATCCGGCGTGATTTCGGCATACTCGTCAGCATCCGGGGCGTAGATGCCCCACACCACCCCCGACTGGTTGCATTGCTGGCGATCGAGGTCGGACGGGATAGGCCGCGAGCCGTCACCCGGATGTGAGTGAATGACGCGGATGATCGTCCCTGCATCCTCGGCATTTGCCCAGTGCTCAGCATCAATACGGAAATGTTCAGTCGGGTTTTCGTGACTGTTTGGCGCCGGCACATAACGCTGACGCCGCCCTGACTGGATGACGAGGCCGCAGCACTCCCGCGGCGATTCCTCCAGCGCTTGCGCCCGGATGGCATTCATAATCGTTTTGTTCATTTTGATGTCCGATTATCGGGAAAAAAGCACCGTTGCTGGAAATCCGCCAAAATCGAGAGTCGCGGTATTGGGCTCCGCCAGGCCAGCACCAAAGCGCTTCCTGCAATCACTGAGGCAGCCACCGCATTCATCCAGTGCAGGATCGGCAACCGAGTTGCCCTTGGCATCAAAGTAGGCCGTGCCGTTGTAGGTGCAGCCGTCTCCACTACGGTATTGGCCGCGCAACGCCCACTCGCAGAGTGATGTCATCTGCCGGGTCGGAATAACCAGGTTTTGCAAATCCGCCGGGCTGCTGAGCGACCACGTAACCACCTCATCATCCTCTGAGGTTTTGGTGTCCAGCCAGAAGGTCTGGAGGGTGAACATCGTCGAATCTGCTGTCGAGTTCTTGCCGCCCGGGAAGTTCACCGCGTCCAGATAAACGGCATAGGTATCGATGATGCTTACCTTCGCGTTAACCATGTCCTTGAACTGCAGGCAGAGCGCCGTGATATGCCCGTCAAGGTTCGAGACACTAAGTTTCGGCTCGGCGGCCTGATCGGTTGAGATTGCGAGGTCAGAAATCTGGAATGGCCAGAAATCGAAGGTCTTTCCGTCCCAAATAATTGGCTTTGGTCCGAGCTTTTCTTCATCACCATTGGCAGCGTCGATCTCTTCCGGTGTATGGGGGAAAGGTGCGTAGTGGAAACGGTGAATACCGCCACTGAACTCTGAAGCGTCAACTTCAACCAGGCGTACTCTGCCACCCGGTGCCAGCATCGCCGCCTGATCAACTAATGCCATTATGCATACACTCCGTAAGCCCGTTTGATGGTGAACGTCAGCTCAGCGAATTTACTGCTGATCTGGTTTTTACGCACTGAGTCGGCGACAACGCGGTATAGACCCTTATCTTCGCCCGGGGGCGTGATGATAAAGGCCTTCACGGTGTGACCCAGGAGAAATGCACGTAATGCGTTAACCTCCGCCTCAGTGCCGGTATGTTTCATCGGCACCTGGATCGCCGTGGAGTTGATGCCATTATCAGCCGCCTGCTCGTAGCCATCACCAAACTGCGCCGTTCGTACCGACTGGCTATATTCAATAGGCCCAGCGCCGAGTTGGGAGAACCAGTTATAGGTTTCAACTGCCATATTTTCTCCATAAAAAAACCCGCCGGAGCGGGTTTGAATTTGATATTGGGAGCCATTCATAAACAGCTATTTCTGGCAAACCTTCTTAGACTTGCTGATAGTTCCATCATTACAAACAAACTTTTCACCCGAGCAATGCGATATTCCACCTTTCTTACCTGAGCATGGTTTGTTTGCACCATTGCTGTTAGCGAGAAAAGTGACACCAATAGAACGACAAGAGTTTTCTTCACATCCCTATCCCCATTAGTAAAAGATAAGATTAATCCTATCAGGAGATAGCGCAGGCGCAACGGCAAATGCTGATTCATTGATCTCAATCGACTGTAGACCAAAAAGCCCCGCGTATGCGAGGCTTGATGTTGGCGTGAGCTATCTCTTGCAAAATTGTTCAAATCTTTTCATGGATTTTTCGTCATCGCTTTGGATGATCCCGAGGTTGCCACTGAAATAACCAGACTCAAGCTGAACTACGTAAATAAAGAACGGCCTTTCTCCAGCGTAGCCGCCAAATGAATTTTTAGCGTTAACCCCGCCACAGACATAGCCGCTGATTCTAGGATTGCCATTATTCGCATCTGGTGAAAACCATACATCGTTGAATTTTGCGCTATCTGGATCTTTCAATGACTGCTTGATTTGTGACTCCCCATAATTTATGGCTTCACTGTATTCTCCAAAGCACCCGGTAAGTGGCAAACAAGCAATCCCCACCAATAGCAATTTTTTCACTATCATCCCCTTGATTATCGTGGTTTTGCATATGATAACTAGGGGAGTCAGGTATGTAACCAGAATTGTGTGAAGCTATTTTTTTGCGAAACTTTGGCTGATAACTCCACCATCTTTAACAGCCTTAACAATTCCCTCAGTGACATATTGCTTGATAGTGTCGGCCAGCGCCCTTGCAGCGGCATCACCGCCACCACTGGTATTTGTTGTGGCGTTACCTTTATTATCCACGTAAATATCGACATTGATTTGATGCCCTACACCTCCTCCGCCTTGCGCTTTGACACCTAACCTACCGGCAGAATCTCTCGCCAGTGGCATGATGGCCTCAGGCCCCGCCTCACCGAAAACACCACCTTTGGCAAATCGGGCAGCGCCCTGGAATGCAAAGTATTGAGGTGAATCGTAGACACCATTCACATAGCTGTGCAGCCCCTGCGACTCGTACACGCCACCTTTGGCATTTGGTGCAAAGGATGGAACTGCGAAGGATTGCCCTGCTCCCGAGGATGGTGCTGCGCCGCCGCTAATCCACCCCATCGCTGCCTGAACGGCATATGCCACAAGTAACTGATTCGTTACCTGCACAATCATCTTCAACATGGACTTTGTAAAATCTTTGAAGCTTGCCGTGCCAGTTGTAACCAGATCAGTCAGCATATCGGATAGACCACTGAACGTAGAGCCAGCCACATTTCGCATAGCTTCAAACGTGTTTGTTGCTGAGTCGGCATAGTCGGCCCAGCCACGCTTTGCTCCAGCCTGCCAGTCGCTGCGAAGCTCATCTTCTTTCCGGTAAGTTTCCTCCTGCTCTGCGAGAACCTTTTTCTGGGCGTTAGGGTTAAAGGCATAGGATTCAGTCAACCGCTGGCGCGTCGCCTCTCTTTCTGCCTCCCGGGTGGACAATCCTTTAGCTGCCGCAGCAATTTCCGCCTGCTTAGCAGACTGCTGCTGTGCAAACTTAGTCGCCTGGTCAGCCAGAGAGTTCAGCTTCTGCTGCTTCGCAATTTGATCACCCAGCCCGGCATTAATATCTGCTTGAGCTAGCAGCTTCTCTCTGTTCGCCAGCAACGATTTTTCATCGAGCGTTAACGCACGCCCTTTCGGATCGTTAGCGGTGGACTCGAGGATGGTGATTTTTGAGATTAACTCCCACTGCTGCTTACGCTGCTGGCTGATTACATCGTTAATGTCACGATGATCCTGCAACGTTTTGAGCTGAGCTTGCAGAGCTAGAGCCTCAGCATTGTAGGTGTCGGTTGAGCGATCACCGGCTGAAACCTTAACGGCTGGAGTCTTGGGCGTTTTGTCCGGATGAAACTGCTTATTAATGGCATCCACGGCCTGCTGCCGCTGCTGATCGCTCCACTTATCAGGCGCTATAGCAACATTTTTCCATAGCTCAGATAGCGCCCGGCTGCGCTTCTCTTGCCACGTCATGGACTGCTCAAGAATACGGTTCTGATAAATAAGCGCGTTAGTACGCTTATCGTCGGCCTCCTGAGTGGAGTTAGCTGCTGAAGCTATATCCTCCTGATGCTTAACTATCTGCTGCTGAGCGGCGATTTGCTCCTTCAGAGATGATATTGCGGCCAGTTGCGCTTTGCGACGGGCGTCATATTCCTGATCGCTGTTACTGGTATCGTAACTATAGCCATACCCCATCCGCTGGCGCTCAGGAAGCAATGCTTTCTCCGTCTCTGCAAGCTTGGCCTGCATCGTTTTGAGCATGTTTTCAGGCGCTTCTGGGCGTCCGATATCCAGCAGGCTATCCCACATTCCCTTAATGGCATTACCGGTGGCTTTGGCGGCGCGTTCAATCAACCCCATGTTATTGAGGATCTGCTGACTTCGTTTTTGCTCGGCATCGCCGTATGCCTTGGCCGCCGCCGCCGCTGCCCCCTCTTTATCTCCACGCCGTTCCAGTGACGCAATGTAGTCATACTGCGCCGAGGTGAGGAAGTGAAGCGTTGAGTTCAGATCTTCCGACGCTTTAGTCGGGCTATCGTAAAGCTTCTGGAAGTTCTTAATTGTGGCATCAACTGACTGACCGGTCGCATCCTGCATAGCCATGGCGGCGCGGGTTACAGCTTCGAGTTGGTCGGTTTTAAATGTGCCAGCGCCAACAACCTGAGACAGCGTACGCGCCGCTTCCGCAACCCTGCCGCTTGAACCACCAATCTTCTGCGCCATGTCAGAGAGTTGGACCGCTGACTGTGCCGAGTAATTACCGGTCAGGATAAGCTGCTTGTTAAACTCGGTCGCCTCCTGCGCTCCTTGATACCAAGCGGTCGCCAGCGCACCAGCTCCAACAACCAAAGCACCAATGCCGATGGTGACAGGATTGAGCAAACCAAGCAGCCCATGCAAATAAGTACCGACACCGGAAATTGCGCCACCCACCCCGCCAAACTGGTCTTTAATCTGCCCACCCTGCTGGAGCAGGATCAGGAACGGAGACTGACCACCAGCCAGCTGCGTGGCTATATCGGTGAACTGTGCCGGAAGCGTGCGCATCGCGGCGCTGTACTGGCCCACGGAGATACCGGCACGGCGTGCTGCGGCTTCCTGCCGCGATAACGCCTCAGGCAGAACATCAGCCACGCCGGTGAGTCGCTCACGTGTCTGGTTCAGGATGGTGTTGAAGTGCTCGAATTGAGCGCTATTGATGCGCCCTGACTCAAAGTGCGCCACCAGCTGAGCATGCTGCTCATCCAGCGAGTTAAATGCCCGAATCGTCGGGTCGATTGAGCCCAGCAGGTTTTTCAGTGCTGTGGACTGCTTCTCTGCCGCTTGGGTGGCGGCCAGTTCTGCCTGCGCTTTCGCCGCCGCTTCGCCAGTGTCGGTCAGCTTTAGGCGAGTGTCGTCCAGTATTTTGTTGTAAGCCTGAAAGGTCTCGGTATCCAGGAAACCTTTGGCCTGAAAGTTTCGCAGTGCCGCCTGCTGCTCATCAAGGCGGTTAAGCGCCTTGTTTACCGGGTCAATATTCTCCAGCAGCCCCCTGAGCGCGTTCTGCTGTTCCTTAATTCCTTCACTGCCCTGTTTCGCAGATTCAGCGCCAGCACGGAATACACTATTCAGGTCATCGGCTTTTTCTACTGCTCCGGCAGCTGCCTGACCTAATTTATCCAATTCATTGCTGGCTGTTTTCAGGTCGGCAACATCAGCCCTCAAAGTAATCGAGGCGATTTGGTCTGACATTATTTCGTCTCCTTATGCATTACCTTAAGTGCCTCGCTTTCCATGATTTGAAGGTCAGCCATACAGGCCGCCGCATCCTCAACCCCGTGTAACTCAAACATCCAGGGGAGTACGTTGTAATCAAGGCCGGTCGCCCCGCTCGCGCCAACGCGCCATTGGGTCGCCAGCGTGGAGAAAATGGTGAAAGCTTTCCATACCGACGGCAGAATCCCCACCTCTTCCTCTACGTCCTCAGGCGTTAAACCAAAAGCGCTCAACTCCGCAAGAGTCGGCCCCGGCGTATACATCGCTGCGGCGACCTGCCTTAGTTTTTTTCGCGGATGCCCATGAGTTCCTTGGTGTAAGCCAGGCCGATGCTGTCAAACGCGCGAGGGTAGTTCTTCAGCAGGACGATCACGTTATCGCGGGTGAGTTCATCCGGCAGCGCCCAGCCATCGACGATTTCCATCAGGTAATCGGCCTGTGGCTCAATAGCAGCTTTCTTGCTTGCTGCATCCTTTTGCAGTTTCTCGTCCATCGCGCGCAGCTCTTCCAGCGTCTTATGGCGGAAGGTGAATGTAAGCTTGCCGTCTTCGGTACCGGCGCGCGGGATGCTGGCAGTTGCGGAGAAGGTTGGGTTTGGGATCAGGGAGAATTGGGTCATTTCGGTTCCTTAGAAAAAAAGAAACCCGCCGGAGCGGGTATTAGTTAATGCCGGGCAGATACATCTGGACTTCGTCAGCAGCACGCTCCCGGACTGAATGCAGGAGTTGTTTGCGCCCACTAATACCCCACTTAGCCATCTGACTTGCACACTGGCTAATTGCTTTGGTTTCAGTGTTGATGATGTGGTCGATTTTGTTCAGGCGCGACATGGCACTAATACCCAGACGCACCACTGTTCTAAATACTTCGTACACTTCAATCTCAAACTCTGGTTTTATCCAGGCGGCATAGCGAATTGCCAGAAGTTCAATGCCCCATGCACCACTTTGATCACCGCCTTTTATAACCTTAAGTGGTTGATTTTGTTCCGAAGCACTTTTTAGTGCTTTGGATTTTAGCGCTTTAACGAAGCGTTTGATCTGCGCGCTACGCAGGAAGACGCTGGGCCTTTGTGACTCAGTAGCCTCTCCGTTAGCTACCGCTGCCGCATGAAGATCGTTAAGACTGTACCGGCCTTCGTCATCAACGCGGACGGAGACCCCATTCACTGAGACGGTTGGGTTATTCATGGTGTGTACCTTTTAAAAAGCGAACCTGTTCACACAGAAAAGCCGCCCCAAGAGGCCCACCGGCACTAACGGCAGTTCTCAGGAACGCTTTCTGAAAGGTTCTTGGTTAGAGAGCGCGTGTGAAGGCGCAGTTTGAAAAGATGGGCAATGCGAATACAGAAAATTAGCCAGCGGTACTCATTGCGAAAAAGCCCGGCGAACCGGGCCCGATTGGTTAGCTGACAGTAACGGTGCATGCAGCCGACGTTAGGGTCTTGCCTGCGGCATCGGTAACTTCGCAGGTGTAAACGCCAGCATCAGTGGATGAGGTGGTCGGGATGTTGAGCGTCGAAGCGGTTTTGCCCGGAATGGCGGTACCGCCTTTCTTCCATACGTAGGTGTAAGGCGCTGAACCACCCTGCATGACAACAGCCAGATCCAGAGGTGAGCCAGAGGCAACAGACTTGGTTGCCAGCAGGTCTGTCAGGAACGCCAGTGGCACAGCGGAAGAGTCAGCGATCGGGTAAATCTGCATATCCGATTCGAAGTTCATGCGCGCTTCGTTGCTTTCTACGGCGTTGATTTCAGTCTTTGGAACCTTCTGGAATGAGACTTTCGCAGAATAGTAACGGTCAGCCTTACCGCGCTGGTTGTGGAACCAGATTGCCGTCGTATCGCTTGACTCATCCAGTTCAATGAGTCGTTTGTAGATGGCAAGCAACGGATCGTGAGCGAAGGTATAGACCTGAACGACCGCGTTTTTAAACGTCGGGATAGTACGAGCCTTATCATCTTCCAGGAACTGCACGCTGATGGTCTGCTGGTCGCCACCTTCAGTGGATAAGGTCATGACCTGTGGCATGGTGATCCACGAATCAATTTTGCGAAGCGTGCCCGCGCCAGTACCAGCTGGGAATTTATTGGTATCGGTGGTATCGAACGCTTCCAGCACGATTTTGGTACCGGTGACCGACTTCACGCGAAGCACCATGTTGTCGAGCTTCAGCCAGCCAGAGTTAACCTGGACAACATCGCCAGCCAGAATGCCGGCAGCCGAGGCAACGGTCAGTTCGCATTCCGTCGCATTGGATGCCGCAGTAAAGGTAATTGCGGCCAGATAGGCCTTGGCCACGTTTACACGCGACCCGTTAGGGATTGCGAATGCCATTGCATTCTCCTGAATTTAGGTAATAAAAAACCCGCCGGGCGGCGGGTCAGTAATCAGCGCGATATTGCATACTGATGGGGATGGTATAGGTGATGGAGCCACTACTGCCGTTTGGTGCAGAGGTCGGGCGATCCTGTATTGGTGAGCGAATCTGTGGCGGCCCGTTGATGTAGACCGTCAGGTCACCATCCACCAGCGGAAGTCCCTCCGGAAACGCATCAGCGACAGACTTTGCCAGCCCCCTGGCCTGAGTGACGCCGCCACCTGCGGGATCAATGACGTTGAACTGCAGGATGCCCTGATAGGTTCGCAATTGACCACCCAGGTCTTGCCCCACCGTCTGCGCCGGCAGAACATAAGCACGCCCGTATGGTGAGCTATCCGGGGGAGTGAACGGTATATTCGGCCAGGCTACTGGCAGCCCGAGAGAAGAGCAGATAACCGCAATGCGGCTCTCCAGTAGTTCAGCAATTCGCATTGACTGGTCACTGGCCATTGCGCACCTCGCTCATTGCCTCACGGAACAACTGCGCAGCATCCAGCGCAGTGATACCCACCATGCCGCCGGGTGCCTGGCCGGAATGCCCGTTCTCCAGTGCTGCTGCATATGGCAGATTATTGGTGAAGAAAATCGAGCTGACCTGGCCTACCCGGAACACCTCGAGCACCGCCAGACCGCGGGAGTTGGAACCCTGGCCGGAGGCATCAGGTGTATCGTTGGATTGGGTCGGCTGGCTATCAAAGCCCACATACCAGTTGTTCTTGAAGCGCCCGCCGACATAGCCGTCAGGCTTTTTGATGTCCATCGAGTCGTTCACTCGCAGCCCGCGTTTAAGGCGCCCGGACTTCGTCACGTTTGCTGGGTCATCGCGAAGCGCTGCGTTATGCTCACGAACGGCAGTGTTATAGGCTGACGCCGTCTGATTCACTTCCCACGTTTCAGGCTGACCCACGGGGGACATCTCAACCAGGCGGCCCAGTATTTTGATACCCGTCCGGCGCACAACCTCGTCCATTTCCTGCTTAGAACTATCCACGAATAACTGAATGGCAGCCAGGAACGGCTGATTAGCTGTGCTGGCCATACTCACGCCCTCAGTTGGATGTTGTAGGAGATAAGCACGTCAGCAGGCTTAACCGGGTTCGGTTGCACCACGCGCCATTTCTTGCCGTCGATTTCGATGCGGTCATCAATACGCACTTCCGTTTCGAACGTGGTCGCCAGCTTCTTATCGCCGGTGGCGATCAGGGAGCCATCAATTTCGCGGGAGGAGTATTCGGTGATAACGCCAGTGACGGTCGCGGTAATGGCTGGGATGGTGACCTCTTTACCGAACTGATCGCGGGTGATGCTGCCGCCGCGGGTCAGTTGGTAGGTTTTGCCGTTTTCGGTTAGCAGTCGGGTTGCGGTAGCTCGCATACGGAGGTAGTTGATTGCCATATCAGCCCCTTTCGATACGGATTTGATTGCCACCCACCACCAGCTCGCGCAGCGAGGAATAGAACCAGGGGAACGACGGCGCAGCCTTGTTCGTGCCCGCCTCATACTGAACGGTTATTACCCCCTCGACGCGCTCCATCGTCACCGCGCCGCCACCAGCAACCGAAGGCGTTAAGTCAATCTCCTGCGACTCGATAGCCAGGCGGCACTGCGCATCAACCAGCCGTTGTGGGATAGCATCATCCAGCAGGTCAACGCCATCGAATCGCACGCCAGAGCGAGGCCACGACAGCGACTGAGTTGCGCTGGAGCGCTGGCCGCGCCATTGCTGCCCTTCCAGATAGTCCATCGCCTGCATCAGCATCTGGCCGCACTCACCATCATCGGCAGGTACGGTATATCCGCGCCCCGCCGCGAACGCGCGCAGGTCAACAACGCTGGCGTAGGTGTTAAAGTCTGGCGAATGAGGATCGGCCACCAGCATGGTTATTCCTCCAGACGCCAGTCCAGCGCCAGCCAGTTGTCAACTTCGTCAGGATGAACATCAGCGCTCAACGGGCCGCCGGGGAACTCAGGGATATCACGCACCATGACCACCAGTTCAATGCCTGGCTGTTCCTGCTGCTGTTCCTGCTGCTGTTCCTGCTGCTGTTCCTGCTGCTGTTCCTGCTGCTGTTCCTGCTGCTGTTCCTGCTGCTGTTCCTGCTGCTGTTCCTGCTGGGCAGGAGCATGTTCAGTGCCGTTCTGCGCCGCAAGCTTTTCAGCCTCGCGCTGTGCGCGCTGCTCTCTGGTCAATCCGGCCATTGGGCCTCCTGAAAAACAAAGGGGCCGAAGCCCCTGTGGTTAGCCCATGATGATGGCGGAATGGCGCGGCGCCACGGCGGCCACACCCCACGCCAGACCGACCTCGTAACGCACCTGACGGTACTGACGGTACAGAGCAACCTGGAAAGTGATGCCTGATGCCGGATCGGTCACGTTCATGACGTCATCAGCAGTATCGCCACCTTCAGGCATCGCAGGGGTGCGACTCGCCAGCAGGAATGCACCGCGGTCAAACGCCATGTTCGGCGTAAACTCGCTGAGCACAGTGACGGCGGCCTGGTCAGCCAGATCCTGACGGAGGCCTGGTGCGCTGATGGTAATGCTGGAAGACGTTGCTGCCACAACCAGGTACTGGTTGTCATCACCATCAAACTTCACAGCAGTGCCCGCAGCAATGCCGCCGGTGCCCGCCGAGATAGCAACGATGATATCGCCCTCTTTCTTGGCACCGTTGACCTTGTAACCAGCCGCGGTGCTTTTCGCGGTGCGCTTAATGCTGAAGGACTCATGGAGGTTGAAGCCCATGATGCGACCGATAACACCTTCACGCAGCAGTTGGTCAGTGCCCGCCTCGTTCGCTTTGAACAATACGGACTGCTTACCACGAATGGATGCCATCGCTTCGCCGCCAAGCACCATGCGCAGGTCGGTGGTTGGCGCGCCGTTATCGGTCAGGATTTGGCGTGCCAGCGCAGCATCAGACAAATCGTCTTTAACGCTGAACGGGGTATCCTTCGGCGTACCAACTGCGCGCGAGGAGTTGAAATACAGCGCGGCCAGATCAGCATCCACTTCGTTGGCAAGAGCACGAAAAGCCTGTTTGAACTGATCTGCCAGGATGGTGTTGTAGGTTCCTGCTGGGCCAAGCGCCAGCTGCTCTTCACCATTCCATTTCACTGGAGCCATTTTGGATTTGGTGATTTTTACATCCACACCGCCGATAGTCTGATCACCAGAATTAGGTGCAGACGGCCCTGGAACGATATCTTCAGTGGTGGCCGGAGGCGCAACTGGTGCACGCACGGTCTGGTCTTTGGCAGCTGCATCTGCTTTAGCGTCACGCGCCACCGCAGGAATAAAACCAGTTTGCTCGCGGGACACTACATCCAGCGCGGTATAGATGGTCGGGATCAGACCAGTTAGGGTATTGCCTGCCATTTATGGCTCCTTTCGATTTAATCGACGATGCTGACGCCATCTTTCAGTGCTGATTGCTTACCAGCAGCGTCCAGGGAATCAAACGCATCGCGTTTCATGGTTTTCTGCCCGGCCTGATGCTGCGACTGGTGAGAACCACCGCCGCTGTTGCCGGACGCTTTGAGGATGTAGTCTTTCTGCGGATGCAACTCGACCAGAGATTCCAGCGCTTCATCGAAGCTGGCCAGCTCGCCAGGCTTGGTGCGGGAGAACACCTTGTTGCCCTGCCCGTCGTACGCCACGACTTTGCCGTCTTCGATTTTGAAGTTCTGACCGAAGTGGGAACGCACGAACTCAGCCGGGATCGCCATCTTCTCGGAGATGAACTTCGAACCACCGAAGCGGCCGCCGATCATCTCGTCGTAGAGCTGGGTTTCCAGCTGCTTGGTTTTGCCGTTCGCTTCGTCCAGTTGCTGCTGGTAAACCTTGGTGATCTCAGCCTTAACCTGGTCAACGGCACCAGCGTCGATCAGTTTCTTCTGGTCGATTTTGGTCATCATCTCCAGGGCTTCGAGCGCCTTGGTAGGATCGGTGATGCCAGAGAATTTCGCGAGACTGGCTTCCGCCGCCTCCTTCGCTTCACGGTGAGTTTTAGCTTCACCGTTCAGGGAGGTGATTTTGGTCATCGCTGCGGCTGCGTCGAACGGGATTTCTTTGCCGTCATCATGGGTGTAAACCGGCATACCGTTTTCAACGACCACATTGCCGTTAGCATCGAGTTTGAGTTTCATTGTTTTGCTCCAGCCTTCCGGCCATTGGTAATAGGTCATCCGACCCGGTCACCGCGTCGCATCCGCTCAGCGGCAGGCATAAAAAAGGCCACCCGAAGGCAGCCTGATGTTGATGAGGTTTGTGCTACTGGAACGCCGACGCATCCACGCGGCGCAGTTCGTCCAGGGTCAGGAAATCCCCGGCATCGTTAAACATCTCCGGCACCGTGATTTTGCCGTCACGCAGCATCATGGCGCGGGTAACGCCCAGCACCTGCTCCTGACGTGCGTACGGCTGCCTGGTAAGCCAATCGGCATAACTGGTATGCGCTGGCACCTGACCATCCATTGAGGCGCGCGTGGCGCTACTCAGCGCGCTGGGCGCAATCATCAGCTCTTCCCAGGATTTGGTAATCAGTATTTCGCCTGAACGACAGCAGAAGTGGATTTTGCCCGGTCCCCGCAGGTACGGAACAACGTGCCCCAGCGGCTTGCCATCGAGCGTGTAGAGTTTGCGGTCGCGAATGATGCACCACTGGCTGGTATGGGTATCGAGGGTTGATGACCACTGCTTGGCCTTCACGATATCGCTATTGGCCTGAGCGAACTCCTGGCGCGCCGTGGCGGCCATATGATTCACCGCGGTACGGGTCACCACAGCCAGGTCACGCCTGGAGGCGTTGATCACCCCATCCTCGCGGTTGAGTTTCGGCGTACCGGCAACGCGCTTAACAATCTGCTCTACCGTTTCACCCTGGAGAAAACCAGAGCGAACGGCATTGGTGATTTTGTCCAGCCGGTCAGCTTCAAGCTTCTGGCCCCACTCCTTCAGCAAGCGCCCCTGGAAGGGCTGCGCCACTGCCGCAGAGTAAACCTGCTCAGGTGCAATGCTCTGGAGCGGAACATGCTGGATAATCTGCTTCGGAATGATGCTGCTGAACAGGTCCAGTTGATACCCGGCCTCATACTCAACGTAGCGCGTCAGTTCGCGCGCCAGCGCGGCATTAACCGGTTCATAGGCCTGCTGGTTGAGGTCACGCACACCGGCCAGTAGCGAGGCCAGGCGGCGGGCGCTGTAGGTATCAGCGCGCTTGCCGTCCAACAGCACCAGCAGTTTGGCAGCCAGGTCAGCATCCATTTTGTTAAGCAGTGACACCATTCGCCGGGCAACGCCAGTACCGTAGCGCGTAACATACAGGCCATGCGCTATGGTTTCATCCTGGAGCCTGTCATTGACGGTGCGCGCCATATCACACCTCGCCTGGTGGCGGTTCGGTCAGTGAGGCCGACTCAGCCAGTAACTCATTCAGAACTACGTCTGGATCCGCATCAGCATCGATGATGTTCAGCTTCTGGAGGGATTTAATCGCGTCAACACGACGAATATCACCGCCCTGGCGCAGCGACTGGATGGCCAGCGCCGCCGGAGGGTTGAACTCTTTCGACTCAACGTCCAGCTCAGTACGGACATCGACGTTGCCACCCTCTGCCTCACCGATGTACTCAGCCATGATTTGCAGGATGTTGTCGATCGCATCTTCCAGGCTAGTCGCCATTGTGTAGAGCGGCGACTGCTCCTGCATCTTCTCTTCAGACGTCTGGTCTACAGATTTCGTAGAGGTGTTATCAGTCCGCAGCAACTTAGCGCCCGCCTGGCGCATCTGCTCCACGAGGTCGGTCAGCGACTCTTTACCCGATGCGATTGAAGTGCCGGTGTGCTCGACATATTCGAGTCCCTGCGTTTGACGGTCAGAGAACTGTGTTGCAGACGAAGAACCAATTACCAGTTCCTGCCCAGCCTCTAGACCGAATACCGTTAGCAACGGAACGCGCGCTACGTGCAGGATGTTGTCCTGTTCGCTCTGGCTCTGCCAGTGCTTGACGTTCAGCAGAGCCATGTTAAGCAGCGGCGGTGAGCCACACATAAAGCCTGTGCGTTTGGTGTAGAGCGTGATCAGGGTGATATCCCTGCGGGAGGTTTCCCACTCTTCGTGCAGCGTCCAGTTAGCCTGGGCATTGTCGCCAGTGGCCTTGCGATAAATCTCAACTCTGCCGGGCGTCAGCAGTCGGATCTGCTCAACCTTGGTCTGCCCGAAGTCGTCGCCATCTTCGACCACCACCTCTTTGATGCGTAGTGCTGTGAGCTGAACCTTGCCGCCGACCATCTTCGACTTCCAGCCAATCACCTGGCGGGGATTGAGCATGGTGACGTATGGTCGCGCGCCAGTGGCTTTCTCGTCCGCCTTGGTCTTCACCTGCTCGGCGTCTACGCGGGGATAGTCCACCAGCGCATGAGAGAGGCCATACTGCATCGCCAGGCTGAAGAACGCCTGCGCCCACACATCGAGGCGACTGCCTTCCAGATCCACATCCTTCGCAAACTCGCGCAGCCGGTCTGGGACGTTCTCACCAAGCTGGATTGGCTCAGCAAAAACGCGGCCCACATTCTGGTTGATGGTTTCTTCGTACGCCGGCAGCAGCGTGGCCACAGCTAGGCGCTTTTGGTAATCCTCTTTGTCCTCTTTCGGCCAGCGCGGGAGATAAGCTTCGCCAAGCTGGCGCATATACAGCGTGCCGCCCATCAGGGCGTCGTTGATGTCCCACGCCTGCACCATGTTCCCATAGTCCAGATTGGGTGTTGAAATATCAGGCATGGGGTTAGAGCCTCAGATTGGTGACTTTGCCGACTTTCTTCGGCGGTGAGTGCAGGACGGCGTAGCGCGTGCCATCCCAGTCGTGATCTTCCTGCTGGGTGTCTACATCGTCA
>NZ_JMPL01000076.1 GCF_000735365.1 Kluyvera ascorbata ATCC 33433
TGCATCAAAACGGCGAGCTGATGATAAAGAGCCGCGGTAACGCGCAGTGCAGCGACGGCGCACGCTATCCGCTGCCGGAAATTAGCTGCAAGCCTGGCAACAGCAACGTCGCCGTCTGTACCGCACGGTTTGATGCTAAAACCGTTGTGCCGTTGACCTTTAAAAAGACGGGAGCCTAAGCCATGTTGGTCACCCTTTGCGATTACAAACAGAGCGTTACGCTGATTGCCAACAGCGGCGTACAGTTCCTGGATTTCGGCCTGAGTCCACAAGAGTCGTTGCAGCACGGGCGCTTCGTGCGCAAAACCGCCAACGGCCCCCTGTTGTGCCTTGATTATGACGTGGTCAATCAGCGCTATACGCTGCCGGGTGAGCCCGGTCGCGCGCCTGAAGTAGTTAAGCCCGAATCCACGCTTGCCCTGCACCACTCGCTGACGCTGCTCGACGGCGTCTGGCTACCGCTGCCGTTCCTGCGCTTTAACCCGCCGCGGACCTTCGTTGAAGGGCCGGATAACTGGGCTCGCGTGCAGATAAGAAAGCTCGCAGAACCAGACAGCGCGGGCAACACTCATCGCGTAACGCTGGCGTTTGACAGCCAGATAAGCGCAGACGATTCGATGTCGCTCTCCCCGGTCGCTGGCGATCTGCTGAACGGCACCCGTTTTGCGCTGGCCTGGCGCGATAATGAAATTGCCGACTTCCTCGATCAGACCTGGATTGACGGCTGGCTGCGCGAAGTGTTCCAGCAGACCACTACCGCTCATGAAGCCCGAAGCGAACGTGATATTGCCCAGGCGCTGCGCAGCTTTGAATATCAGGGCCATTGGATGAACATCCTTGCGCTGCTCGGCGAACAGCTGACGGTGCCGGAAATTAAAATGGTCACCGCCACCCTCAGCACGCCAGCTATCCCGGTGGATTTAATTCTGGACGTGGGGAACACCCACACCTGCGGCGTGATCATCGAAGATCACGGTGATGCCAACGACGGCCTGCGTCAGACCGCCGAGTTGCAGGTGCGCTCGCTAAGCGAGCCGCAATATCTGAACGAACCGCTGTTTACCAGCCGGGTCGAGTTCTCAGAATCCCGCTTTGGCAAGCAGCACTTCTCGGTCGAAAGCGGGCGCGAAGACGCCTTTATCTGGCCATCTCTGGTGCGTGTGGGCGATGAAGCCCGCAAGCTGGCGATGCAGCGCTCCGGCACCGAAGGCTACAGCGGCATCTCCAGCCCGCGCCGCTACCTGTGGGATGAAACCCCAACGGTTCAGGACTGGCGTTTTAGCCAGATGAACGGCAAAACCCAGCGCGAACCGCTGGCGACCGCCTTCCCGCTGATGAACCTGATGAATGATGAGGGCCAGCCGCTGTTTACCCTGCCGCCGGACGAGCGTATGCCGGTCTTCTCGCCGCAGTATAGCCGCAGTACCCTGATGACCCACATGCTCTGCGAGCTACTGGCGCAGGCGCTGGGGCAAATTAACAGCGTGGCTACCCGTCTGCGTCTGGGCTTCCCGGCCTCGCCACGCCAGCTACGTACGCTTATCCTCACCCTGCCGTCGGCGATGCCGAAGCAGGAGCGCGAGATTTTCCGTCGCCGCATGTTCGAAGCCATTGCGCTGGTATGGAAAGCCATGGGCTGGCACCCGCAGGACGACGATTTTGCTAACGTTCGCCTGCAGGAAAAGAGCGTCGTGCCGATTCCGAAAATTCATATGGAATGGGATGAAGCCAGCTGCGGCCAACTGGTGTGGTTGTACAACGAAGCCATTTCCCATTTTGCCGGACAAACCGAAGCGCTCTTCACCGCGATGGCCCGCCCGGACCGCCAACCCGAAGCCGGTGAAACGGCTGGCCGTACGCTGCGCGTTGCCTCACTGGATCTCGGTGGCGGCACCACCGATATGGCCATCGCCGAGTACCAGTTAGATGACGGTATCGGCGGCAACGTCAAAATCACCCCGCAGCTGCTGTTCCGCGAAGGGTTCAAAATTGCCGGTGATGATGTGCTGCTGGATATTATTCAGCGTTGCGTCCTGCCCGCCCTGCAAACCCAGCTGCAAAAATCGGGCGTCGCCGATGCCCAGGCGCTGATGGCAACGCTGTTTGGCGATTCAGGTCGCTTAGACACGCAGGCAGTGCTGCGCCAGCAGACCACCTTGCAACTGTTTATGCCGATAGGCCACGCGATTCTCGCGGCGTGGGAGCAGAGCGATGTACAGGACCCGCTGGCCGGGCTGCATGCCACCTTTGGTGAATTACTGACGCAAACGCCAACCCGTAACGTCATGAACTATGTCGGGCAGGCCATCGAACATGCCCTGCCCGCCGGAAGCGCGCCGTTTGACCTGCTTGCCGTACCATTGGAAGTCACCTTCAGCACCCTCCAGTCAGCCATGCTGGCAGGCGAATTTACCCTTGCGGGTCCGCTACACGCACTGTGTGAGGCCATTTCCCATTACCGCTGCGACGTGCTGCTGGTGACCGGGCGTCCTGGCTGCCTGCCCGGCGTCCAGGCGCTGATTCGCTACCTCCAGCCGGTACCGGTTAACCGCATGGTCTGGCTGGATAAATACCACGTTCACGAGTGGTATCCGTTCAGCCAGCAAGGGCGTATTGGCAACCCCAAATCCACCGCCGCCGTCGGCGCGATGCTGTGCAGCCTGGCGCTGGATCTTCGCCTGCCGCACTTTAACTTTAAAGCGGCAGATATCGGCGCCTATTCCACCGTGCGCTATCTGGGCGTACTGGATAAAACCGTCAATACGCTGCGCGATGAGAATATCTGGTATCAGGATCTCGACCTCGATAAGCCCGGCGCGAAGCTCGACGCCCGTCTGCACTTTCCGCTGCGCGGCAACGTCACCCTCGGCTTCCGTCAGTTGGCGAATACCCGCTGGCCAGCCACGCCGCTCTACACCCTGAGTATCAACTCGCCGGAACTGGCCCGCGCCATTGCCGGTGACGGCGTACTGCAGGTACGACTGAAACTTCAGGGCGGGAGCAAAAGCGAAGCGCCGCAGGCATTCGTGCTCAGCGATGCGTGGTTGCAGGACGGCACGCCGGTCTCACCGGATGCGCTGACCCTGAAGCTAAATACGTTGGCCGACCGCCGTCATAGCGGCAGCCACTACTGGATTGATAGCGGGAGCGTATTCCTGAAATGACCACCGTACACGCAGTAATGGACTGGCTCGCCACCGAGCGACACGCGCACCCGGCGCTGGATGATGATGCAGATGCCCTGCTTATTCGGCTGCTGGCCCTTGACGCGCAGCAGCAAACGCACCAACAGGCGATAGCGCGCCGCGCCAGTATCGCGCTGTTCGGCCATTCACAGCCGTCTAAAGCGCATCTGCTCCGTGCGCTATGCGGCAGCGGCGAAGGTCGCTTGACGGTGCAAAGCGGTAGCAAAACGCTCGACTACTTCAGCCACATCAATCCGGGCCATAGCCTGACGCAAATGGCGCTGCGCTTTAGCCGAGATCAGTCCACGCCGGACGATGCCTTCCCGCTGCGCCTAAAACTGATTAGCGAAGCGGAGCTGGTTCAACTATTTATCACCCACGCCTGGCAGCGCGGCGATGTCCGTCCTCCGGACAGCAGCGTTATCGCCCAACGCCTGCGCGGCTGGCAAAGTTTACGCCAGCCGCAGCCGGTTCCAGGTCTGACGGCGACGGACATTGCCACCATCAGCCGTTTCTGGCGCGACACGCTGCCAACGGCCTATCAGCAGATTGATGATGCGCTGTGGTATCAGTTTGCTCACCTGCTGCCGTCGTTGGATCTCAGCGCTCGCGCTCGCGCCTGGTCGTTGCTGTGGGGTGAACAACAGGAGCTGACCCAGCAGTGGTTAACGCTTGCCCATACGCTGCATCAGTTGGGCAACCGCCGGGAAGTAATGGCGCCGCTGAGTCTGCTGGTAGATGCTTTCGCCCTACCGATGGATGCTTTCTTAACGCCGGGTGGCGAAACCGACGATGCCGTTCTGGTGCATCCCTTAACCCACGACGGCTACCAGAACGCCGTCAGCGTGCCGGTCACGACGCTGGCGCAGCTTACGCTGGAACTGGTGCTCAGCACCGAACACGGCGTGCTGGATAACGTCGATATTATCGATATTCCCGTACCGCCACGGGATGAAGCGTCTCCGCTATGGGCCTGCAAATGCCGCTGGTTGCTGGATTACTACCGCCAGCAACAGCAGCCGGACATTCTGCTCACCTGTAACGCCACCGCCCAGCGAACGGCGATTCCGGACACCGCAAAAACGCTGCTGCGTTGGGTAACCGAAACTCAACCCGTGCAGGAGAATAAACTGCCGGGTCTGGTGTGGGCCATTACGCCGGAAGACGACCGCTTCGTGCATAAACGTCATTTCGATGAAGCGATCCAACAGTTGGTGGGCAAACCCGGTCAGCATTGGGGAACCCTGCAAGCGCTCGATCACAGTAGCCTACAGCGCCTGATTGAGTGGCTGTCTCAGGCCTCACAGTCAGAATTACGCCAGCGTCGTTTCGCCGCGATGGCGACTGCCCGTCAGCAACAGTTACGCACGCTGTGCCAGCCGCTGCTGGCTCCGGCGCAGCCAGACACCGCAAAAGTCGAAGCGATGATCCGCGAACTACAGACGCACGCCGCACGCCATGGTGAGCTGCTGGAAAGCCTACTGCCTGAACTTGCGGCATTCGATGCCCTTTGCCAGGTTCAGCAGCAGCGCGAAGAGAAAGTCAGCGGCCTGTTTAATGATGCGGTAGACCTGTTCGCCGCACCAGAATCGGTGATGGAAAATACGCTGGTTCATCAGGATCATGGCTCGCAGGCCTACGCGCTGTGGTGTAAACATTTACGTCAATGGAGCCGTCAGCCACATGCCCTGCTCAGCGCCGATTCGCAGCAGCAGCTCGCCTTATCGCTTCTCGTTGCAAGCCAGCGTCTAGCGCTGGCGCAGCAGCTGCGACGCGCCAGCGCCGAACAGCAGGCCGGTGCCGCACAGCTTCGGGCCATTATCGGCAACTTCATTAACTGGCTGGGCTACGCAGAGCAACCGGTGTCGCAACGCCCGGCAAGCCGCATCGCCAAAGGTGAGGCCATTTTCGCCCTGCCCGCCGCGCCATCCCGTGTGCGTCTTACCCAGCTAGGTGAGCAGCCGGTACATGCCGCAACGCGCTACGTTTATGATTGGCTGGTTGCGCTTTATGCGCGCAGCACCGAACCAGGTGAAGCCATTAACCCGCTGGCATTAAACCGTGGCGCGCAGCAAACGCTACAAACGATTCTCCGGTAAACCCTCGGCGGCACAAGGATGTGAACCGCTTTCAAAAGCTGAAAAAAAATGTGCGAAATCCGCATCACGGATATTCAACCCGCGGGAGCCTCTTTACACTCGATAAATAACCCGAGTCGATAAGAGGCCACCATGACCATCACCTGTACCCTATTTATTCACGGCGAAGCCTGCGCCGCGCAAAACGCCGCCACCTTCACACGCCAGAATCCGGTCACCCAAGAGACGGCGAGCATTGCGCCTGCCGCCACGCTGAAAGATGCCACCCGCACCGCCGATGCCGCCGCCGCCGCGTTTCCACAGTGGCGCGATACGTCGCCAGGTGAGCGTCGCCGTCTGCTGCTGGCCGCCGCGGATGAGTTGGAAAAACGCAGCGAGCAGTTTGTCGCTACCATGAACGCCGAAACCGGCGCTACGCCGCACTGGGCGGGGTTCAATGTGCACCTCGGGGCTGATATTCTGCGCGAAGCCGCGGCGCTGACCACGCAGATTGACGGTCAGGTGATCCCGTCAAATATTCCCGGTAATCTGGCGATGGCCACCCGTCAGGGCGCGGGCGTCGTGCTCGGTATGGCACCGTGGAATGCGCCGATTATTCTGGCAGTACGCGCTATCGCCACGCCGCTTGCCTGCGGCAATACGGTGATCCTTAAAGGCTCCGAACTTTCACCGGCGACACAAGGGTTGATTATTGCCTCGCTGGCAGCGGCGGGCTTCCCGGCAGGCGTGGTGAACTATCTTACCTGTGCGCCGCAGGATGCTCCCGCGCTGGTTGAGACCTTAATTGCCCACCCCGGCGTACGGCGGATTAACTTCACCGGCTCTACGCCGGTTGGGCGAATCATTGCCCAGACCTGTGCTAAATACCTTAAGCCGGTGGTGCTTGAACTCGGCGGAAAAGCGCCGTTGCTGGTGCTGGATGACGCGGATATCGACCAGGCCGCCGCTGGCGCGACCTTCGGAGCCTTTGCTAACGCTGGGCAGATCTGTATGTCGACCGAGCGCATTATCGTTGAGCAGGCGGTTGCCGAACCGTTTATTCAGGCGCTCGTTAAACGGGTCAATGCGCTGCCGAATGGCGTACTGGGTTCGGTAGTGGATAACAAAACCGTGGAGCGCTGTAATGCGCTGATTGATGACGCGCTGGCCCAGGGTGCGACGCTATTGACCGGTGGGAAAGCGGAGTCAACATTCATGTCCGCCACGCTGCTGGATGGCGTCACACCGGCTATGCGTATCTGGCACGAGGAGTCATTCGGTCCGGTGAAAGCCGTTATACGCGCGAATGACCAACAGGATGCCGTGCGAATAGCCAATGACAGCGCCTACGGGCTTTCATCCGCCGTCTACAGTCGGGATACCGCCCGCGCGTGGAACGTGGCGCAGGCTTTACAAACCGGAATCTGTCACATCAATGGCCCTACGGTACACGATGAAGCCCAAATGCCGTTTGGCGGCACCAAAGATTCTGGATACGGACGCTTTGGTGGTCGAGCGGGGATACATGAATTTACGGAACTGCGCTGGGTGACAATGCAGACGCAGCCGCGAAAGCTGCCGTTCTAGTGAATTTTTAGCGTTCGTGACATGCCACTCGCCCTTTCGCAAAGCCAATAAACCGTGTCACGCGGTTTATTGGCCGGCAGCCTACGCTAATCCAGCAACACTTTGCCCTGTAAATAGGTTCGCGCGACGCCGCTCATCAACACTCGCTCTCCCACCCATTCACAGCGGATATCACCGCCCCGCGCAGAAACCTGCCGCGCCAACATCTGCGTTTTAGCCAATTTTTCACCCCAGTATGGGATTAGCATGGTATGCGCAGAACCGGTGACAGGATCTTCCCACACAGCTTCTCCCGGAGAGAAAAATCGGCTGACAAAATCGTATTCACCGTCGCCTGGTGCCGTCACGGAGACCTTATGTTCGCCAGGGATCATCGCGCTGATATTCGGTTTCAGCGCTTCAACTTGCTGGCGGCTCTCAAGCTCAATAACCCAAGCACGACCTTTGCGTGCATTCACATAGTGGCTCAGGCCAAGCGCTTGCAGCATGTCTGCTGGCGGCACGGCGTCGTGGGTTGGGCAGGCTGGGAAATCCAGCGTCAGCCTTGCTTCGCGTCGAGAGACGGTTAGGCGCCCGGAGAGCGTCTCGAAGTGAACGCGCTCATCTGGATAGTGAAGGTGCTGAAAGACAACATGCGCGCTAGCAAGCGTGGCATGACCACAAAGATTGACTTCATTTTGGGTCGTAAACCAGCGCAGGGAGAAACCGCTGCGTTGTTTCACGATAAACGCCGTTTCCGATTGATTATGTTGCTGGGCCATTCTCAATAGCGTTTCATCGGGTAGCCAGTCATCCAGCAGGCAGACCGCCGCCGCGTTGCCGCCAAAAGCCCGGTCGCTGAAGGCATCAACCATATAAAAATCAATCTCGTGCATGCGTATTCCCTCATCATCAGTGCGTCATAGCAAACTGACACAAAAAATTAACATCGACAAGTCTCTTTGTTTTTGCAAAAAAAGTGACAACGTCACATAAATATAATAATGAGAGGTATGTCACAAAACGATTGTATTTGCCGCATTATTCGCTTTAAGATCGTACGTCTCTTCTTTTTTCTAACGCTCCCGGTGCATTTTTATGACAACAAACACGGTCTCTCGTCGGATCGCGTGGCTTCGGGTAGTCACGCTGGCTATCGCTGCTTTTATCTTCAATACCACCGAATTTGTGCCGGTTGGCCTGCTGTCTGATATAGCCAGCAGCTTCGGTATGGAAACGGCGCAGGTGGGCATTATGCTGACCATCTACGCCTGGGTCGTGGCGCTGATGTCACTGCCTTTTATGCTGCTCACCAGCCAGATTGAACGCCGTAAGCTATTGATTGGGCTGTTTGTCTTATTCATTGCCAGCCACGTGCTGTCGTTCCTTGCGTGGAACTTTACCGTGCTGGTTATCAGCCGTATCGGTATTGCCTTTGCCCACGCGGTGTTCTGGTCAATTACCGCCTCGTTAGCCATTCGCATGGCTCCCGCCGGTAAACGCGCTCAGGCGCTGAGCCTGCTGGCAACCGGTACGGCGCTGGCGATGGTATTTGGGATCCCGCTTGGCCGTATCGTGGGCCAGTACTTCGGTTGGCGAACCACCTTCTTTGCCATTGGCGTGGGTGCGTTGATAACCATGCTGGCGCTGATTAAACTGCTGCCGCGCCTGCCAAGCGAACACTCCGGTTCACTGAAAAGCCTGCCGTTGCTGTTCCGTCGCCCGGCGCTGGTGAGCATCTATCTGCTTACCGTGGTGGTGGTGACCGCGCATTACACCGCCTACAGCTATATTGAACCGTTTGTGCAGACCGTCGCCGGGCTGAGCGGCAACTTTGCGACCATTCTGCTGCTGGTGCTTGGCGGTGCGGGGATTATTGGCAGCGTGATTTTTGGCAAACTGGGCAATCTGCACGCATCGGGGTTAATCAGCAGCGCAATTGGCTTGCTGCTTGCCTGTCTGCTGTTGTTGCTTCCCGCGGCGCAGGATGCGGCGCACCTGGCAGTGTTAAGCATCTTCTGGGGCATCGCCATTATGGTTATCGGTCTCGGTATGCAGGTGAAAGTGCTGGCGCTGGCACCGGATGCTACCGACGTGGCGATGTCGCTATTTTCCGGGATTTTTAATCTTGGGATTGGCGCAGGTGCGCTGCTTGGAAGCCAAATCAGTACCCATTTGTCGATGTCGTCGATTGGCTATGTGGGCGCCGTACCGGCGCTCGCGGCGCTTATCTGGTCGGTAGTGATTTTCCGCCGCTGGCCTGCGGCATCGTTAGAGGAACAGGCGCATCAGCATTGATGCGCTCGGCCGGGCTACAACGCTGAACGTAGCCCGGTCGGGGAAACCTTACGCGTGATACGTCGTAATAATCTCCAGCACGCCGTTAATAATAAACTGCACGCCCATACACACCAGCAGGAAGCCCATCAGACGGGAAATGGCTTCAATGCCCCCTTTCCCGACCAGACGCATAATCGCCCCTGAACTGCGTAAACATCCCCACAGAATGACCCCCACCAGCGCAAAGATAATCGGCGGTGCTACCAGAATCACCCAATCCGGGAAGTTGGCGCCATGTTTTACCGTCGAGGCGGAACTGATGATCATGGCAATCGTTCCTGGGCCTGCGGTGCTTGGCATGGCGAGCGGCACAAATGCAATATTCGCGGTCGGCTCATCCTCCAGCTCTTCTGATTTGCTGCGCGCCTCCGGCGAGTCATGCGCTTTCTGCTGCGGGAACAGCATGCGGAAACCAATAAAGGCCACAATCAGGCCCCCGGCGATACGCAGCCCAGGTATTGATATCCCGAATGTATTCATCACCACCTGGCCCGCATAATAGGCCACCATCATAATCGCGAAGACGTACACCGAGGCCATCAGCGACTGCCGGTTGCGCTCTGCACTGTTCATATTACCCGAGAGCCCGAGGAACAGCGCTACGGTCGTTAAAGGGTTTGCCAGCGGCAGTAATACCACCAGCCCAAGCCCAATTGCCTGAATAAGTTCCTTCATAAACGTCTCAAAATCCTGTCTGTTTGACGAAAAAATACATGCTGTACACCAGGCCATTCCCCACCAGCGCAGCATATCTGGCTTCGGGAAGGCTAAGTACAGGATATCCTATTTATGGCTGTCTGAACCGTTTTAGCAATTCGTGGCATCGTCCCATTCATTCAGTTGACTTATGGTTGCATGAGAAATAATATCCACCGCAACTAAAGTACTTGCCAGGGCAACCACTGTGAACAGCACAAGCGATCTCTTCAATGAAATGATTCCACTTGGGCATCTGATTCACATGGTTAACCAGAAAAAAGATCGCTTACTCAACGAGCATTTATCGCCAGAAGACATTACCGCTTCGCAGTTCAGAGTGCTTTGCTCTATTCGCTGCAAAGGCAGTATCACCCCCGTGGAGTTGAAAAAGACCCTGTCGGTGGATCTGGGCGCGCTCACTCGCATGCTTGATCGTTTGCTGTGTCGGGGCTGGATAGCCCGGTTACCTAATCCAAACGACAAGCGGGGTGTATTGATTCAACTGACGCCAGAAGGCGCCACTATTTGTGAACAATGCCACCAGCTCGTTGGGCAAAACCTGCACCAGGAATTAACAAAAAACTTAACGGCAAATGAAGTTGCGACGCTCGAACTTCTCCTTAAAAAAATATTGCCGTAAACAGAAGAAGAGGTAAGACGATGTCCAGACGTAACACTGACGCTATTACTATTCATAGCATTTTGGACTGGATCGAGGATAACCTGGAATCACCGCTGTCACTGGAAAAAGTGTCAGAGCGTTCTGGTTACTCAAAATGGCACCTGCAGCGGATGTTCAAAAAAGAGACCGGTCATTCATTAGGTCAGTACATTCGCACCCGTAAGCTGACGGAAATCGCCCAGAAGTTAAAAGAAGGCAATGAGCCCATTCTCTATCTGGCCGAACGTTACGGTTTTGAATCGCAGCAGACGCTGACGCGAACGTTTAAAAACTACTTTGATGTGCCACCGCACAAGTATCGCGTAACGAATATGCGTGAAGACTCTCGCTACCTGTTCCCCATTAATCACTGTGTCTGCTAATCGCCTGCAATAAGACGTATCGAGGAAAGAATGAAACTGTTCGCTGCCGTTGCTCTCGTCACCCTGACGATGGCCGCAAGCGTAAGCTATGCGGAACAACTACCGGCACAAAATAACGCCCATCAAACCATGCTGATGCCTTCTGCCAGCAACCAGTCGCCGTTTGATTTTAATCATATGGCCGCCGGTAGCGATAAATCAGATGAACTGGGCGTACCGTATTACAACGATAACAATCGCTAAACGCTGTTGCCCCGCTCCGGCGGGGCTTTTTTATTGCCCTATCCCTTCACCACTCGGCGAAATCCCGGGATCTTCAGACCAAAGACGTTAATCAACAGCCCGGCCATAATCAGCAGTGCGCCCACCAATTGCATGGCCGTCAGCGTCTCATCCAGCAGCAGCGCTGCACTAGCCAGCCCAACCACCGGTACCAGCAACGACAGCGGTGCCACGCGCCAGGTTTCATAACGCCCCAGCAGTGAGCCCCATATCCCATAGCCAATGATACTCGCAACAAAAGAGAGGTAGGCCAGCGACAGCACGGTGGTGAGATTAATATGAATGAGGCTTTGCGCCATCAGGTGTGGGTCTTCGAACACCCATGAGCTCAGCATAAACGGCCCTATCGGAATCAGCGCGCTCCATACCACCAGCGACATCACGCCGGTTTTCGACGGGTGCAGCATAATCTTTTTGTTGAAGATATTGCCGCACGCCCAACAAAGCGCGGCGCCTAGCGTCAGCATAAAGCCCAATAGCTGCACGTGCTGCCCGGTCATACTGGTCTCAATCAGCACCAGCACGCCAAACACGGCCAGCGAGATCCCCACCAGTTGCTTACGCTGCAAGCGTTCACCGAAGACAAACGCCCCAAGAATGATGGTAAAGAAGGCCTGCGCCTGGAGGACCAGTGACGCTAATCCGGCTGGCATGCCGAAGTTAATGGCACAGAACAAGAAGGCAAACTGGCCAAAGCTGATGGTCAGCGCATAGCCCAGCAACAACGGCAGCGGTACACGGGGGCGCGGCACAAAGAACAGCGCTGGAAAGGCGACAAACAGGAAGCGAAGTCCCGCCAGCAGCAGCGGCGGCATGCCATGCAGCCCAACTTTGATAACCACAAAATTCAGTCCCCATACCACCACTACCAGCAGTGCTAGCAGCCCATCTTTACGCGTCATACACGCTCCACCGTTTTTTTAAATTTATGTAAACACATTCAAAGTAACGAAAAATTCAGCCCAGGAATAGATCATTATTTCTGGCAGGCTGCGATCGCACTTCCCGACACGGACTTATCTATACAAGCTTCTTATGGCGTGATATTTGTGAAAGAGATAACAAAAAAAACACAACCACATCTCTCGGGCAGGAAAATGAAACCAACAACCAGACGATCCACGATTGCGCTGCTGGCCTCGTCGTTACTATTAACCATCGGGCGCGGTGCAACGCTGCCGTTTATGACTATTTACCTCACGCGGCAGTACGCAATGAAGGTAGACGCTATCGGCTATGCGCTGTCCATCGCCCTGGTAGTCGGCGTCATCTTCAGCCTTGGCTTCGGCATTCTGGCGGACAAGTTCGATAAGAAGCGCTATATGCTGATAGCCGTGACGTTTTTTATCGCCGGTTTTGTCGCGATCCCGTTGGTACACAACGTGCCGCTGGTGGTGTTCTTTTTCTCGCTGATCAACTGCTCGTACTCGGTTTTCTCAACCGTTCTGAAGGCGTATTTCTCCGATACGCTGACGGCAACGACCAAAGCGCGCATCTTTTCGCTTAACTACACCTTCCTCAATATTGGCTGGACCATTGGCCCGCCGATTGGCACGCTGCTGGTGATGTACAGCATTAACCTACCGTTCTGGCTGGCAGCGATTTGCGCTGCGTTCCCGCTACTGTTTATCCAGCGCTACGTGGTACGCGTCAATTCCGCTGAAATGACGGAGACACCGGTGGCCTGGTCGCCGTCCGTGCTGTTGCACGACCGGGCGCTGCTGTGGTTTACCCTTTCCGGCCTGCTGGCCTCGTTCGTTGGCGGCTCATTCGCCACCTGTATGTCGCAGTACGTTCTGACGTTTGGCGATAGCACTTTTGCCGAGAAAGTAGTGGCGGTGATCCTGCCGGTTAACGCCGCGGTGGTAGTGACGTTGCAGTACGCCATCGGTCGCCGCTTAACGGCCAGCAATCTGAAACCGCTAATGACCTTCGGCACGCTCTGTTATGTGCTGGGTCTGGCCGGTTTTATGATATCGGGAAGCAACCTTCTGTTCTGGGGGCTGGCAGCGGCGGTCTTTACGCTGGGTGAGGTTATTTACGCGCCGGGTGAATATATGCTGATTGATAACATTGCCCCACCGGGCATGAAGGCCAGCTATTTCTCTGCGCAAGCGCTGGGCTGGCTTGGTGCTGCGCTGAACCCGCTGTTGACCGGGCAGATACTGACGCATTTCGCGCCTTACGCGCTGTTCCCTATTATGATGGTGGTTATCGTGCTGGCGTGGTGGCTGATTATTCGCGGCATTAAGGCCAGTTCCTGGGGAGCGACGGTTAGCGTTGCGTGAAGGATTTCCCGGGGTCGGCGTTCCGCCTCGCCCGGGCTACCCGTTTTGTAGCCCGGCCAAGCGAAGCGCCGCCGGGATGCACAGGAATTACCAGATATCAGTCGCAATCCCGGTCACAAGACGCACTTTATCCCACTGCTGCTGCTCGCTCAGGCTGTTCCCCTCTTCCGTCGAGGCAAATCCACACTGCGGGCTCAGGCAAATTTGATCCAGCGCGACATACTGTGATGCTTCTTCTACGCGCGCTTTCACACCCTGTGGGTTTTCCAGTTCACCGTTTTTGGTGGTGATAAGCCCCAGCACGGCTTTCTGATGCCCAGGACGAATAAAGCGCAGCGGCGCAAAATCACCGGAACGGTCGTTGTCATACTCGAGGAAGAACGCATCAACATTCACGCGACCAAACAGAATTTCCGCCACCGGCTCGTAGCCGCCTTCAGAAATCCAGGTAGAGCGGAAGTTACCGCGACACACGTGCAGGCCAACGATCAGATCGTCCGGTTTTCCTTCCAGCGCGCAGTTAAGCACGTCGGCATAGATAGCCGCCAGCTTATCCGGGTCGTCACCGCGTTCACGTACCTGACGGCGCTGGTCGTCAGAGCACAGGTACGCCCAGACGGTGTCATCCAACTGCAGATAGCGACAGCCTGCATCATAAAATGCGCGGATAGCGTCGCGCCAGGTGTCCGCCAGATCGTTAAAGTAATCGGCCAGATCCGGGTATACGTTGGCATCGATATCTTTACGACCACCGCGGAAATGCAGCACGCTCGGGCTTGGGATAGTCATTTTTGGCGTGGCATCACCGCTGATGCTCTTCAGGAAGCGGAAATCTTCGAGCATGGGGTGCTCGCCAAAGCCCAGCTTACCGGTCACACGAATGCCGTGGGCACGCGTTTGTACCCCGTTGAACTGGATGCCCTTATCGGAGTCGTAACGCTCTACGCCCTGTAGTCCATCAAAGAAATCAAAGTGCCACCAGGCGCGACGGAATTCACCGTCGGTGACCACATGCAGACCGCAGTCGCACTGATGCTGCACCACGCGCCGAATCTCGGCATCCTCTACGGCACGAAGCTGCTGCGCGTTGATTTCGCCGTTAGCTAACTGCTGGCGGGCTTCTTTAATCGCCAGAGGGCGTAAAAAACTGCCAACGATGTCGGCGCGATAAGGGGCGTGTTGATGTGTCATGCGATCTCCTTACTCCATCAGGCAAACTCGTTGCCCTGAGTGATAATTTATTATTTGAACCATTTAGACTTCTGGATGGCTATATGTCCAGATAGTGTCATTTGGCCGTCACTCAGGCAAACGAGAAATCTTCATGACTATTGAAAAATTTTCATGATCCCGATTGAAAGACAAATCCTTCATCCTGCCAACCGGTGATACCGCCAATCATAATTAATACAGGTATTTTCATGTGCGAATATTCCAATCGTCCGTGTACTGCACATTCCCGTCACAGTATTTCCAGGTGATACGCTCATACATCAGCGACACCGCTTCCATGTGATTAATCTGCGCATTCCCGGCCATCTTAGCGTTTGGCATACCTGGATTCACACCGGTAACCTTCACACCCTCGATTGTCATGATGAAATAACACTCTTCTTGCCCTGCATCATTAATACGGTACCAACGTATTTCGGCGCTTTTCAGCTTCTGTCCAGTCGCTACCGCTTTGTAGAGATAAGGAGATGAGGAATCGAACTCTTTCTCAATCAGCATCGGCGAGTGGCTGCGCTTACCTGTTATAGTGCCGTTAACACTATCGACCGGCAGATTTAGTCCGTGACTGAATCCGATGACTTCGATGCTACCCTCGCGATTCTGTACATCTACAGAACCTTTTATGTCAGCACCGCCATCGTCTTTAAGCCACATGTAAGCTGGAATAGGCATATTATTAATTCCTTTTAAAAGTGATTTTGTTTGTGATTAACCAATAACAGGTAATAGTCAAGAGCAAGTGAGATATCACGATTGATACCAGTTCGAATCCTGAATACATCCTATTAGAAAATAGCGATTCATATGGCAGCACGCGGAACAAACTCCAAAACAGAAAAGTAAACCCGAATATTTTTGCGAATCTGCGGAATGCTGATGACACACACACTACAAGAAGGTTCACATAATGAGTTTCGTTCACGATCCCTATATAAACAGTGGTAATCACGCTCAGAACAGGAACACTAATTAGCGTATTTATTAGTACGCTGAAGTATTCTGATAGTGATTCCCAAACCTCTGCGTCCGGCTCCCCTAAAATAAAGTGCGTAACCTTATCAGCGCTCTGGTAATCGAACCGTTTCATGATTGAATCAACCAGCCCTTCATAAGGAACCCACTTCATAACAGCAACCATAATGACAATAAACAATGCTATTTTAATGAATAAGCTAAGGGCATGTCGTGCCATTGGCAACCACCTCTATCGTCCCGTAAGATTTCAGTTTTTTCATACAGGGGACGTCTACCTTCGTCGTTCTTAGCAACGCATCTCGGAGCAAGGCAAAGTCTGAATCATGCGCCAACGTGATGCATCCATCCGAGAGCACGCCAGGGTGCAAGCGGAAATTACCCCGTTTAACGCTTTCTATCCACATGTAGTCATCGATATTCCAATCATCTCGCCACAACGCAAACCACTCCGAATGCTTGAACGTAGCACCACTCGCAAAATGATTATACATGTCCCTGACACCCGCATTTACTCTTGATTTCACACCGCCTTCCGGACGGTCAACAATCCAGTATTTACCCGCAGGAATTGGCCCATTTCCCGAAATCGTCGCACATGCCCCCTTATTCCTGTATATGCCATTACCGGAAAATGCCATAAACGTACCCACTCCATAAATAGAAAGCGGAGAATAATCAGCGCCACTAATAATAAATGTCCCTTTCAGAGTCATAAACTCACCTACTGTTCCTTTAAAAACATGATTCTACAGAACACTGGTACGGCGAATTGATTATGCGTGCTTATTCAAGCTCTATTTTCTGGAGGATATTTAATACAACTAAATACCCAACAACGAATCACTCAGTATTTAGCCACGGATATCAACATGCCTATTCTTCCGGGGCATAAATCATGAACTTTGACGAATATTTACCACAACGTTCGAGGGAAGGAGTGAAAATCCGTCAGGAGAAATTTAAAATGTTCATGATCCCGATTGAAAGGCAAATCCTTCATCCTGCCAACCGGTGATGCCGCCAATCATAATTTTCACCGCGCGCCCAAGCGCGGCCAGTTTCCACGCAGCCTGATCGGCACCGTTGCAGTGCGGCCCCGCGCAGTAGGCCACAAACAGCGTATCCTCAGGCCAGGCCTGCATACGCTCAGCGGTAATATCCGCGTGACGCAGGTGAATGGCTCCGGGAATGTGACGACGTTCGAACGCTTCTGCACTTCCGACAACGTGCAGCAATACGAAATCAACATCAGGTTGTTGCATTGCCGCATGGACATCCGCACAGTCGGTCTCAAAGCTCAGTCGCTGGCGGAAATGCGCCAGGGCATCAGCGGGGCTGGCAGCAGGATACTCAGTCACGTAACTCATCGTTTATTCTCCGGTTCTGTGTTACCACTATGGCAACGACCGAATGAGTATAAACAGGCACCCCATGCAACAACCGCCCGTAGAGATGACAGAAAACAGCCAGAAAATGACAAACTGCGCCCCGTTGGTGGTTGTACTTGCCTATGACGGGCTGTGCACCTTTGAATTTGGCGTGGCGGTAGAAATTTTTGGCTTACCGAGACCTGAAATGGGCGATGACTGGTACCGCTTTTCCGTGGCCGCCGTTGATAACGGTGAGCTGCGGGCAACGGGCGGCGTGCGGGTGATGGCTGACGGAGATTTAAGCCTTCTGGGGAAAGCTGACACCATTGTCGTTCCCGGCTGGCGTGGAATGGATGCCGAGGTCTCGCCGACGCTTTGTCTGGCACTCCGGCAAGCCCACGAACGAGGCTGTCGGGTGCTCTCTATCTGCTCCGGCGTTTTTGTCCTGGCGGCAGCCGGTCTGCTTGATGGCAGACGCGCCACTACCCACTGGCGCTACGTTGAACAGCTTCAGACGCGCTACCCGGCCATCGATGTCGTTGAGGATGTGCTGTATATCGCCGCCGGAAACGTGCTGACCTCTGCGGGCAGCGCGGCAGGCATCGATCTCTGCCTGCACGTTGTGCGGTTGGACTATGGCCTTGAGGCAGCGAATCAGGTAGCGCGGCGGCTGGTGATTCAGCCGCATCGTGACGGCGCACAGAAGCAGCAGATAAAACAACCGGTCGCGAGGGATCGTGAAAGCCTGCGTCTCGGGATGCTATTTGATTATCTTTATCAGCATCTGGCGGAAAGCCATAGCGTAAGTTCGCTCGCGAAGCGTGTGGGCATGAGTGAGCGGACATTTCTGCGGCGCTTTCAGGATGCCACCGGAAAAACCCCTGCCCGCTGGTTGCTGGACGAGCGGCTGCAGCATGCCCAGTACCGTCTGACCAACAGCCGTGATAGCGTCGAAAAAGTGGCAGAACTCAGTGGCTTCGGCAATGCGAAAAATCTGCGTTTTCGTTTCCAGCAACATTTTGCAACAAGCCCGCTGGCATACAGAAAAAAATTTACTGCAACAAATAATTAATTAACAAACGGTGGCGTTAGTCTAAGTTTAAATCAGTAGGCTTGTAGGTGCTCGTGATGAGAATCGTTAAAGAGGAGGTCATCATGCTGGATAATATGCAAGTGTTTCTGGTTGGAATGGGGCTCATTCTGCTTTCCGGTTTCCTGACTGCCTATTTTAGCGGAAGATGGAATGATTAACGGCCAAAAAAAACCGCCAGTCATACTGGCGGTATAAATGCTTGCATGGATAGATTTTTTGTTTCTACAGTCATCCGCTCTTCCTGATTAGATAACCGTTGCTGGGCATAACTTTAGCACCGTTTTATTCAACTAATGCTAAACGACAAGTACATTATTCAGCCCTGATTGCTTCCACGCTTTTTTACTCCGACAGCTCGCCTGACGGCCTGCCCATGGTCTGCCAGAGCGGGATTCCTGTAGGTCCTGATGTTCAGGTCGATTCGACCAGATAGACTCACGACGCGTTTTGAGCGGGGATGTTTTCATGGTTGCCTCCGGGCTGAATATCGAAATTAAATCCATTAACTCAACGATTTACACAGCGATAATAGCAAGCCGAATGGTGAGTTTCGTCAACAACCTCACGTATTTGTAAAGAGTGCTCGCCCCATTACAATAATCAATTTACCTTTTCACCCTACCGAATATGTCAGGTTGTGTAACTGTTAACATTTCGTAAAAATAGCGCCGTTGTCCTTCCTCCAGGAATGATAGCAAGAATGCTCTATTTTGACGTACTTGACCCGCCAGACCTGTGTGCGGGTTTTTTTTATATCTATTTTATGATGCCTGGCACCAGGCTCGGTGCCAGGTATTGATTTAGCAGCGACGTTTATTCACTTAAGCCACGGTTTTTCAGCATCGCCGCAATAAGCGGATCGTGGCCACGCCAATCACGATAAAGCGTTTCTAAATCGCTACTGTTTCCGCGGGACAAAATAGCTTCACGGAAACGCTGACCATTTTCACGATTCAACCCGCCGTGCTCGACAAACCATTGGTAACCGTCATCTGCCAGCATTTGCGTCCATAAATAGGCATAGTATCCCGCGGCATAACCACCGCCGAAAATATGCGAGAAATAGCTGCTGCGATAGCGTGGCGGCGTCGCGGCAAGATCCAATTTCTCTTTAATTAAAGCCTCAGCTTCAAACTGTTCAACATTTTGCGGTAGCGCATTGACGTTAAGGCTATGCCAGTTCATATCCAGCAGCGCCGCGCTCAACAATTCCGTCATATCGTAGCCTTTATTAAATTTTGAGGCGCGGAACAGACTCTGACGCAGCGCCTCTGGCATTGGCTCGCCGGTTTCATAGTGACGGGCATAGTGAGCAAAGACGTCAGGATGACTCGCCCAGTGTTCGTTGATTTGCGAAGGAAACTCAACAAAATCACGTGGCGTGCTGGTGCCAGAGAGCGTGGCATAACGTTGATTGGCAAACAGCCCATGCAGCGCATGGCCAAATTCATGGAATAGCGTGATCACATCGTCCCAGGAGATCAGCGCGCTTTTACCGGCGGCGGGCTTCTGATAGTTGCAAACGTTATAGATAACCGGACGCGTTCCCAGCAGAGTGGACTGCGGTACAAAATTGTCCATCCACGCCCCGCCGCTTTTGCTATCTCGGGCGAAGAAGTCGCCGTAAAACAGCGCCATCCCCTCGCCATTGGCGTCGAAAATCTCCCAGACGCGGACATCCGGGTGATATACCGGCAGGTCAAAGCGTTCGATAAATTGAATACCGAACAACTGGCTTGCGGACCAGAAAACACCGTCAATCAGGACGCGATCAAGGGCAAACCAGGGTTTAATCTGGGCTTCGTCGATAGCGTATTTATCCCGACGAACCTGCTCTGAATAGAACAACCAGTCCCACGCTTGCGCCTCAAATGAGGCAGATTTGCTATCGATAAGGGCCTGAATATCAGCAAGTTCGCTTTCCGCGCGCGCTCGTGCCGCTGGCGCAATCTCACGCATAAAATCAAAGGCCGCTTTTGGCGTTTTCGCCATTTGATCGGCCATGCTCCAGCTGGCATAGTCCTCATAACCGAGCAGTGCCGCCTGGCGCGCACGGAGGGCCACCAGTTTCAGCAGTTTTTCGCGGGTGTCATTGTTGTCCCCCTGCTGATTACGCGCCCAGGCCGCTTTAAACAATTTTTCACGCGTATCGCGTCGCTGCAACGCTGCCAGCGCAGGTTGCTGAGTGGTATTGACCAGCGGAATAAGCCAACGCCCGGTTAACCCGCGGTCTTCAGCGGCACTCGCCGCCGCCGCGATTTCATCATCGCTAAACCCCAGCAGCTCGTCCGGACTTTCTACCACCAGGCCGCCATTTTTCGCCGCGCCAAGCAGACACTGGTGGAACTGGCTACTTAGGGTTGCCGCTTCCGTGTTGAGGGTTTTCAGCTCTGCTTTTTCCACCGGGCCAAGTTTGGCCCCGGCCTGAATAAAGCGTTGATAAACCACCTCTACCAGACGCTGAGACTCCGCATCCAGGCCGAGAGAGTCACGCTGCTGCCACACACTTTCAATACGCGCAAACAGGGCATCATTCAGGTAGATGTCGTTAGCCAACCCAGCAAGCTCTGCCGAAAACGCTTCATCAAGACGCTGTATTTCATCGTTGCTATGCGAGGCCGCCATCGCAAAGAAGACCGCGTTCACGCGTGAGAGCATCTCACCGCTCTTTTCAAGCGCCACAAATGTGTTATCGAAGGTGGCTGCCGCGGGGTTATTGGCAATGTCGGCGATCTCCTGACGCTTGCGCTTGAGCGCTTCATCAAAAGCCGGGCGATAGTGGCTGTCGTTAATCGCATCAAACTGCGGTGCCTGGTAAGGTA
>NZ_JMPL01000077.1 GCF_000735365.1 Kluyvera ascorbata ATCC 33433
AGTTGCGCTACCAAGCTGCGCTACTCGCCGATGTACTGCTTTTTGAATTATTAATTCAATTCATTATAAAGTCGTGGTGCGAGGGGGGGACTCGAACCCCCACATCCTAAGGACACTAACACCTGAAGCTAGCGCGTCTACCAATTCCGCCACCTTCGCAATTTCACAACTCTATCAAATAATGGGGTGGCTAATGGGATTCGAACCCACGACAACTGGAATCACAATCCAGGGCTCTACCAACTGAGCTATAGCCACCACTGTAAATCTCTTACGCGGTCTTTTAGAACCACCGCAGCTCCAGCACCGGGTAAATGGTGCGCCCGACAGGATTCGAACCTGAGACCTCTGCCTCCGGAGGGCAGCGCTCTATCCAGCTGAGCTACGGGCGCTTAGCGCCGTTGCGGGGTCGGATAATACGGACTTCCTCCCCCGCTGTCTAGTGCCTTTTTAAAGAAAATTATCGTTTGCTCATGCTTTGCGCATTTTGTCTCTTATTTCCGCAAATCTTGCACTTCCGCGCCCTGGCTCATGCCAAAAACCTTATAAACCAGCGTCACAAGAGCCAGGAAAAGCGCACCGACAAACAGCGACATCCGGGTGTCATCGTTGAACCCCATACCGATTAGCACGCAAACCAGGAACGCCATGGTCAGATAGTTGGCCCACGGGAACATAATTGAGCGGAACGGATGGCTGGCAATCGCTTCTTTGTGCGCGCGACGGAAACGCAGCTGGCTAATCAGAATCACAAACCACGGCACCATGCCCGGCAGTACGCTCGCGCTATACACATAGACAAACACACGCTGCGGGTTAGGAATGATGTAGTTCAGGCAGGAGCCAATCAACAGGATAACAATGGATACGCTCACACCCGCAGCTGGAACGCCGCTTTTGGTTACTTTCGCCATCGCTGACGGCAACTGACGGTTTTTCGCCAGCGCGTAGAGCATACGGCCACAACTGTACATCCCGCTGTTACAGCCGGAGAGCGCCGCAGTCAGTACCACAAAGTTGATGATCCCTGCTGCCGCGGTGATACCGATTTTCGCGAAGGTCAACACAAACGGGCTACCGTTGGTGCCAATTTCATTCCACGGGAAGATGGTCACGATAACGAAAATCGCGCCCACGTAGAAAATCAGGATACGCCACAGCACTTTGCCTACCGCGCTGCGCAGCGTTACCTGCGGGTTTTTCGCTTCACCGGCGGTCATGCCGATAAGCTCCACGCCCTGATAGGACGCCACCACAATACACAGCGCCGTCAGGAAGCCTTTCCAGCCACCCGCAAAGAAACCGCCGTGCTCGGTCAAATTGCTAAATCCGATGGACGTCCCGCCGTTGCCAAAGCCGAAGAAAATCACGCCGAGGCCAATGACTATCATCACGATAATGGTCGTGACTTTAATCATCGCAAACCAGAATTCAATTTCACCGTACAGGCGAACCGCCGCCAGGTTTGCCAGCGCAACGAGCCCCACGGCAATCAGCGCCGGTATCCACTGCACCATATCCGGGAACCAGAACTGGACGTAAACGCCTATCGCGGTGATTTCCGAAATACCCACCGCCATCCACATAAACCAGTATGACCAGGCGGTGAGATAGCCGAAAAACGGGCTCATATAACGGTGTGCGTAAACGGCGAATGAACCGGTCACCGGTTCGATAAACAGCATCTCGCCCATCGAGCGCATAATGAAGAAGACGAATACCCCAGCCAGAATATAGGCCAGCAGCACCGACGGCCCGGCCCACTTCAGGGTGCTTGCCGCTCCCATAAATAGGCCCACGCCGATGGTGCCCCCAAGGGCAATTAATTCGATATGACGGGCTTCCAGACCGCGCTGGAGCTCCGGTTTATTCTCTGCCATAGATCCTCTGTGTTTGCATATGTCCGGTCGATGCCGGTTTTATTTTTTATAAAAAAATAGATGTCTGTCGGATACGGATACCGCCGTAGAAAATACGTAGATATCGTCAGGGCAGGCGAATGGTTTAACAATTTGGCTTAAATGGCAAATATAAATGAGGAATAAAGTATCGGAGTTGTGAATGCATCACGCAGATTATGTGTGATGCATCACCGGTAATACGCAGGAAATTCAGAGATTATTGGTGTAGTGCCAACGTAAATAGCGCAGCAGGCGAAGCTGGCGTTTAATCCGGCTTGGCTGGGACAGCAGGCGATAAAGCCATTCGAGTCCGAGGTTCTGCCACACCTTCGGCGCACGCTTCACATGGCCGGTAAAGACATCATAAGTGCCACCCACGCCCATATAGAGCGCGTCGGGGTGCACCTGCCGGCAGTCGCGCATCAGGATTTCCTGTTTTGGCGAGCCCATCGCCACGGTGACGATTTTCGCCCCGCTAGCGTGAATACGTTCAAACAGCGCCTGTCGTTGGTCCGGCGTAAAGTAGCCATCCTGGGTGCCGACCAGATTCACGTTCCACTGCTTGCGCAGCTTCTCCACGGTCTCCGCCATCACTTCAGGCTTGCCACCGACGAGAAACACCGGCGTACCTTCGGCTCCCGCGCGGGCCATCAGCGCTTCCCAGAGATCCGCTCCCGCGACGCGTGAGACGTTAGCTTCGGGATATTTCTTGCGAACAGAGCGCACCACGGAAATACCGTCGGCGTATTTAAACTCCGCCGCGTTAATCAGCTCCCGCACCTCGCCATTATCTTCCAGCGTCAGCATTTTTTCGGCGTTAATCGCCACCAGCGTGCCCTGCTTTAGATTGCCGTCCGCGTACAGGTAGTCCAGCGCATGCTGCATGTTGCGCCAGCCGATAAGCTTCAGCCCGCGCAGGGTGTAGGTCGGCGCGGTTAATGAGTCAGCCATTTTGTCCTTCTCCAACGTGCGGGGGACGTTTTAGCCGCTGATGAATCAGCCCCGCGCTTTCAAACAGCCAGTACAGTAGTTTTGCCACCAGCAAACAGACCCCAAAGATAACCATGAAAAAGACGACGCGAGAGCCGAAAGAGTCCAGCCCTTCACGCGCCAGCACGATCATATTGAAGATCGCGCCAAAGCAGAAACTGTGCAGAATCGCCGATTTATAGCGGTTGGTTTCCCGATTGCCCAACATATACAGCCAGTCGAACCATTTAATAATCAGCCCCACCGCCACCGCGCCCAGCGGCACAAACCACATACCGCCCATCACCACCAGCGAACCAATGAGCGTTGGAGAGATAGCCAGCCCGGAGTGGTTGTTCAGCACTTCCCAGGTAAAGTAGTTAGCGGTGTTCAGCACGATGCTCGGCCGTGACGGCCACAGCCAGCCTGGAATAAAGACGTAGAAGTCACGCACCATGGGCGCGAGCCCCTGGAAGTCAATTTTGTCGTAGTTCTGCAACAGCAGCGCCAGGTTTTCCCACGGCGAGAAGGTATCGCGCGTCAGGTAGAGGAAGGTATAAAACGCTTCGTCGCCGCTGACGTTCATGCCGTAGCGCTTTAGCGCCAGCCAGAACATGCCGATAATCCCCATCACCCCGGCGGCCACCAGCATCCACAGCGAAATCCAGCCGCGAATAATGCCGATGAACAGGAAGATGGCGAAGGCGATGATAATGTTGGCGCGGGTACCGCCGACAATCGCGTAGGTCAGCAGGCCAAAGGCCGTGGTCGCAATCAGAAAACCGATCCACCGTTTCCAGGTCGGATTGAGGAAATAGACCACCAGCATTGCCGGAATAAAGAAGTAGAAGAATCGCTTAAGCGCCACGCCCGAGACTTCACTGGAGAAAATCTGGCTATAGGAGTGCAGCTTAAACAGCAGGAAGCCGTTATGCATGAAGAACGTGCCGACCGTAAACAGCGCAATCACCATCAGCAAAACCCAGGTGATGTTCGTTTCAACCCGGTTCATGGTGAACAGCGGCCGACGCGCAGCGCTGGTCTGTGCAGGCCGCAGACGCGTTTTGTAGGTCACGTAGTAGACCGCATAGAAGCAGACCGAAATCAGCAACGTTTGCAGCAGCACGTCCGGCGGCGACACGCCGACGCCGAAACGGAACACCAGCGTACAGGTCAGCGGGAAGCCGAAGAAGAAGGTCAGTAGAAACAGCAACGAGAAGAAGACGTTGAAGTTAAAACGGACGCGGCGGAACTCAAACCAGGTTAAGGTGCCGATAAACAGCGTCGACAACAGCCAGACGGCGAACAGCCCGGTAAACTGCATTTCGCTCATACCGCTTCCCCCGCCGCCAGTTGCAGCGCTCGATGCCACGGCGCCAGATAGTTAGGTTTGAAAAAGGCGATGGCGCTTTTGTCCACCAGCGCCAGCTGGCGCTGCGCTTCACGTACCACCGGCACGGTCAGCGCATCGTCGGTGAATAGCACTGGAATATGCTGCTCGGCCATATCCTGCCAGAACGGGTTCTGACGGTTGAGCACGCAGGGGATCCCCGCCTGAATCAGCAAACAGAGCGTGCCGATACCTTGCTGGCGCGCAAAAATAAAATAGCCCAAATCGCAGCGACGCAACAGCGCAAGATAGGCGTCAAACTCTAGTTTTTCGCGTAAAATCTGCACATTTTCGTTGCTGAACAGCGCCTTTGCGGCGTCGCTTACTTCTGCAATATATAGCTCGTTATTGGCCGGGTAGCCCATCGGGACTATCACATTTACCGTATCGCCAAACTGCTGATGTACCGCTTTCAGTGCCGCAACGTGCTCGTTGCTGCGATCGCCGGAATTGCCCACCAGAATCGTCAGCTTGCCGTCACGCGGCGCGACGTCCGCCAGTGCGTTTAGCGAAGGGTCCATGCGCGTTGGGAAATAAAGCAGCTCACCGGGCACCTGCGGGTGTCGGGTAGCAAAATAGCTGAGATCGCCACGCGTAGCAAAAACGCGCCCTACTCGTCCCTGCGCCATGCGACGCAGCGGGTAGAAGAGACGGAACTTCAGGCCACGGGAGACTTCATACAGATCCGCCCCCCAGATATGCCAGCTCACCTGCGAGGGCTTCAAGCCACCGCTGAGCAGCGCCAGCCAGATGCCGGTATTAAACTGACCGTGGAAGAAAAAGCGCTGCTGCCGATTGGCCTTCGCTTTTGCCACCACCGCCTTTGCCAGCGCGGATTTATCGTTAAAACGGTCGATCGCCAGCGAAGGAAACGCCTTCGCCAGGCTTTCGTCACCGCTCACCACCATAAACTGACGGGCGTGCGCGGGCTCTGCGGCCAGCTCATCGGCAAAAAACCGTAGCACCGTCTGGTTGTGGTGAGGGATATCCGATCCCAGAATATGTATCAGTTCGGTCATTGCCGTTTACGCCAAATTAAAAATACGCCGCTACACAGCGTGAAATAGACAATATAGGTCGCCATATAGGCCTGTGCTGCGCCCAGTGCGCCGTGCGCCGGGATAAGCCAGTGGGAGAACGCCGTCAGCAGCGTAAACTGGCTCAGTTCGGCCAGGATATAAAAACGCAGCGAGGCTTTGGCTATCACTAAATAGCCATAAACGTAAGCGCCTACTTTCAACACGTCGCCGACCAGCTGCCATGCAAACAGGTCACGCATCGCGACGAACTTCGATGAAAACAGCAGCCAGATAGCAAAATCGCGCAGCAGCCAGACGGTCAAGCTTGCCGCCGCCACCGCAGGCACCACAAACTTCAGCGAGCGGCCAATTTCACGGCCAATATCCTGCTTTGCGGTCAACCGCGATAGCGTCGGTAACAGATAGACGCTGAACGAGGCGGTAATAAATTGTAGGTAAGCATCGGAGATACTGCTCACACCCTGCCAAATCCCGACTTCGTCCCAGCTGTAGTGCTCCGCCATCAGGTTTCGCATCATCACGTAGGCTACCGGCATCGTGACGGAAGTAATCACCGCCATCAGGGTAAATTTACCCAGTTGACCGGCCAGCAAACGGTCCCACTGTGGCTTGAGATAGCCCCAGGGAATGACGCCGCGTTTGGTGAGCATCACCGCCGCAGGAATCACTATCAGCGCCGGCACCAGCGCCAGCCCCAGCAGCGCGCCCTGATAGCCACCAAAACGATAGCAGGCGTAATAGGCCACCACGCCAATCAGACTCCCGGCAATCAACGACAGCGCGTTACCCGCCGCATCGCGGAAGCCTTTCATCAGCGCCAGCAATAGGTTCGCCCAGGCAATACCTAACTGCACCAGCGCGACCAGCCGTACCAGGCCTTGATAATGAGTATGACCAAACAGCCCCTGACTTATCGGCGCTGCCGCGAGCAAAAAGATCACCGCCAACAGCGTGGAGAAGCCAAGCACCATCGCCGATGAGGTGCCCACCACCTGGCGCAGCCGCACCGGGTCATCGTGATGCTGGGCGACAAGTTTCGTCACCCCGTTAAAAATACCCGCTCCAGCAAGCACACCGAGCACGGTCACCAACTGGCGGAAGTTACCTGCCTGTCCGACGCCTGACGGACCAAACGATACCGCCAGCAGCTTGACCACCAGCAGCCCCACGCCAATTTTGACTAGCGTGGACGCGGCGGTCCACACCGAAGCTTTTGCCAGTGACATATCAGGCGAAATAGCTCAGCAGAGTATTAATAACCGTACGCTGGTCGACCGGCGACAGGTTGTAGAACAGCGGCAACCGAAGTAAACGCTCACTTTCTTGCGTGGTGAAACGATCTTCACCGTGGAACTCGCCAAACTTCTCTCCAGCCGGGCAGGAGTGCAGCGGAATGTAGTGGAACACGGCGAGGATTTCAGCCTCTTTCAGCCAGCTAATCAGCGCGCTGCGGTCTTCTACATCGCGCAGTTTGATGTAGAACATGTGCGCGTTATGGCTGCAGTTTTCCGGGATAACCGGCAGGTCGATGCGCCCGGCATTTGCCAGCGGCAGCAGCGCGTCATAGTAGGTTTGCCATAGGGACAAACGCTGTTTATTGATACGCTCAGCGGCCTCCAGCTGTGCCCAGAGATAAGCGGCCTGCAGGTCAGACATCAGGTAGCTGGAGCCGATATCGCGCCAGGTGTATTTATCCACCAGGCCACGGAAGAACTGACTGCGGTTAGTGCCTTTCTCGCGGATAATTTCCGCGCGTTCTACCAGCGCGCGATCGTTAATCAGCGTCGCGCCGCCTTCACCACCGGCGGTGTAGTTCTTGGTTTCGTGGAAGCTAAAGCAGCCGATATGGCCAATAGAGCCCAGCGCACGACCTTTGTAGGTCGACATCACGCCCTGCGCGGCATCTTCCACGACGAACAGATTGTATTTTTTCGCCAGCGCCATGATGGTGTCCATCTCGCAGGCTACGCCCGCGTAGTGCACCGGCACGATAGCGCGGGTTTTATCGGTGATGGCCGCTTCAATCAGCGTCTCATCGATATTCATGGTCTCTTTATGCACGTCGACAAACACAATTTTCGCGCCGCGCAGCACAAAGGCGTTGGCGGTGGAGACAAAGGTGTAACTCGGCATAATCACTTCATCACCCGGCTGGATATCCAGCAGGATCGCCGCCATTTCCAGTGACGCGGTACACGACGGGGTCAGGAGCACCTTGGCGCTGCCGAAGCGCTGCTCCATCCACTGCTGGCAGCGACGGGTAAAGCCGCCGTCACCGCACAGTTTCCCGCTGCCCATCGCGGATTGCATGTAATCGAGTTCAGTACCCACTACCGGTGGGGCGTTAAATGGAATCATGGAGTCACCTGTATAGCCAGTACGCGGTGCTAACCACGTTAGCGCCGCTATGAATATAGCGTTGAAGTGCTGCGGTATTGCCGGCTTGCGTCGCCACCCGTAGCGTCGAAAGGCCGCGGGTATGCGCCCAGCATACCGCCGCCTGCATCAGTTCAGCACCTGCACCGCGACCAGCCAGCAGGCCGATTCTCGCATCACAGGCGTTTAATTCTCGTAGGGAAACGAAGGCGCGGATAGCTCCGCGTTCATCGCGAAATACCAGACACTGGTTATCAAAGGTGCCTTTCACCGCGTTTTCAATCCACTGCGCATAGAAACGGCCGCTCGCCTCTGGCGCATACCACGGCGCACGGAAACGGCTTTGGGCAAAAGCTTGGGCGGCAAGGCTGCGCAGCGCGGGAATATCATCGTCAGTGGCAACCTGCGCCAGAGTGGTTCCACCGGTAGTTACCGGCAGCGCCAGATCAACTTCACCTTCAACCAGCCGAAACCCCAGATGCTGAAGCGCATCAAGGTAATCCACCTGATGTGCGGCGATTTTCGCCTGCACCCGAGACCATTGCGCTAATCGTTCAGCGGTCAGCGGCGGCGCATCGTCGGCCACGCGAACAATGGCACTGTTCACGCCGAAGAATTGGTTTTCCCACGTCAGGGAGTCAATATTGGCGCGGACGAGCACGAAGCAGCTCCAGCAGATACTGGCCGTAACCAGTTTTCGACAGCCCGGCGGCGGCGCGCTTTACGCCTTCATCGTCGAGCCAGCCGTTGCGCCAGGCGATCTCTTCCAGGCAGGCAATTTTAAAGCCCTGACGTTTTTCGACCGTCTGCACAAACATGCTCGCTTCAATCAAGCTGTCGTGCGTGCCGGTATCAAGCCAGGCAAAACCACGGCCGAGCAGCTCAACGGTCAGCTTGCCGTCGTCCAGATACATCTGGTTGATTGAGGTGATTTCCAGCTCGCCGCGCTCGGAAGGCTTCACGCGCTTGGCGTACTCCACCACCTTACTGTCATAGAAGTAGAGGCCGGTGACCGCCCAGTTAGATTTTGGCTGCTTTGGTTTTTCTTCCAGCGAGAGCGCGTGGAAATTATCGTCAAACTCCACCACGCCAAAGCGTTCAGGGTCCATCACCTGATAGCCAAACACCGTCGCCCCTTCGGTACGCGCCGCTACATGGCGTAGTTTCGGGCTAAAGCCCTGACCAAAGAAGATATTGTCGCCAAGCACCAGGCACGACGGCTCGCCGTTCAGGAAGGTTTCACCGATGATAAACGCCTGCGCCAGGCCGTCCGGACTTGGCTGTTCGGCATACTGCAATGAAATACCAAATTCGCTACCGTCACCCAGTAGACGCTGGAAATAACTCTTGTCTTCCGGCGTGGTGATGATCAGAACTTCACGGATACCCGCCAGCATCAGCACCGACAGCGGGTAGTAGATCATCGGTTTGTCGTAAATCGGTAGCAGCTGTTTTGATACGCCGCGGGTGATCGGATGCAGGCGCGTGCCCGACCCGCCAGCAAGAATAATGCCTTTCATTGCGTTCCTCCTCCGGGGTGATTAACCCTTCAGACCCAGACGTTCACCCTGATAGCTACCGTCCTGTACCTGTTTCCACCAGCTTTCGTTGGCGAGGTACCACTGCACGGTTTTACGCATGCCGCTTTCAAAAGTCTCTTCCGGGGTCCAGCCCAGTTCGCGGGCAATTTTCGCCGCATCGATGGCGTAACGTAAATCGTGACCAGGGCGATCGGCAACAAACGTAATCAGATCATGATAGTGCGCTATGTCCTGCGGTTTTTCCGGCACCAGCTCTTCGAGCAGGGCACAGATAGTCTCAACCACATCGAGATTTTTTCGCTCGTTATGACCGCCAATATTGTAGGTCTCCCCGATAGCGCCTTCGGTGGCGACGAGGTAGAGCGCACGGGCGTGATCGTCAACATAGAGCCAATCGCGGATCTGCTGGCCATTGCCGTACACCGGCAGCGGCTTTCCAGCCAGCGCGTTGAGAATCGTCAGTGGTATCAGCTTTTCCGGAAAATGATACGGGCCGTAGTTGTTTGAGCAGTTGGTAATGAGCGTCGGCAGGCCGTAGGTACGCAGCCAGGCACGAACCAGATGGTCGCTGCTGGCCTTTGAGGCCGAGTAAGGGCTGCTTGGCGCATAAGGGGTCGTTTCCGTGAAGAAATCGTCCACTGAATGCAGGTCGCCGTACACTTCATCGGTTGAAATATGATGGAAGCGAAATGCCGCTTTACCGTCGGTATCCAGCGCAGACCACCAGGCACGCGCGGCCTCGAGCAGCGTGTAGGTACCGACGATATTGGTTTCGATAAACGCCGCCGGGCCGTCGATAGAACGGTCAACGTGGCTTTCCGCCGCCAGATGCATCACCACATCCGGGCGGTACTGCTCAAATACGCGGTTCAGCGCGGCGCGATCGCAGATATCAACCTGTTCAAAGGCAAAGCGAGAGTCCTGCGCCACTGGAGCCAACGATGCCAGATTGCCGGCGTAGGTCAGTTTGTCCACCACCACCACGCTGTCCGACGTGTGGTTGATAATATGGCGCACAACCGCCGAGCCGATAAACCCCGCGCCGCCGGTTACCAGAATTCGTTTCAACGCCAGACTCCTTTGGTATCAACCACGTACTGCTGGGTAATCGCGTCACCGCTAACAGCTTTAAATTGGGCGTGATCCACCAGCATCACAATCACATCAGCGCTGGCAAGCGCGGTCTCAAGCGACACCAGCGTGCACAGGCCGTCGAGTTTTTTCGGCAGCTGATGAATGTTTGGTTCCACTACCAGGGTTTCGCCGCTGTGCCATTGGGCAATCAGCTGCGCAATTTCCATCGCCGGGCTTTCGCGCAGGTCGTCAATATTTGGTTTAAATGCCAGACCAAAGCAGGCAATTTTCAGCTCGCTGGCTCGTTTATCGCTGGCTGCCAGGCAGTCAGCAACGTTGGCCTTCACGTTGTCGATAACCCAGAACGGTTTATGGTCGTTCACCTCACGAGCGGTGCGAATCAAACGCGCCTGCTCCGGGTTTTGCGCCACGATAAACCACGGGTCGACGGCGATACAGTGCCCGCCGACGCCAGGGCCTGGCTGAAGGATATTCACGCGCGGGTGGCGGTTCGCGAGGCGAATCAGCTCCCAGACGTTAATTCCCTGATCGGCACAGATAAGCGACAGCTCGTTAGCAAAAGCGATATTCACATCGCGGAAGCTGTTTTCCGTCAACTTGCACATCTCGGCGGTACGGGCGTTAGTCACCACGCACTCGCCCTCAAGGAAGATGTTATAGAGCTCGCTAGCACGCGCGGAGCACACCGGCGTCATTCCGCCAATCACGCGGTCGTTTTTAATCAGTTCCACCATCACCTGCCCCGGCAGCACGCGCTCCGGACAGTAGGCAATGTTGATATCCGCTTGCTCACCCGCCTGCTGCGGGAAGGTCAGGTCCGGGCGCATCTCGGCCAGCCAACCGGCCATCAGCTCGGTCGCGCCCACCGGAGAGGTGGATTCGAGGATCACCAGCGACCCTTTTTTCAGTACCGGTGCAATCGAGCGCGCCGCGGCCTCAACGTAAACCATATCCGGCTCGTGATCGCCTTTAAACGGCGTTGGCACGGCAATCAGATAGGCGTCTGCGGCTTCCGGCGTGGTCGTGGCGCGTAAGTAACCGGCGGCCACCGCCGTTTTCACCACCCTGTCGAGATCGGGCTCAACGATATGAATCTCGCCGCGGTTGATGGTATCGACCGCGTGCTGATTAATGTCTACACCCACCACCTGCTTTTGCCGTGAAGCAAATGCTGCTGCAGTTGGAAGGCCGATATAGCCCAGACCGATCACCGAGAGGGTTGAAAAACTCATAGCGTTACCTGATTATTTTTTAATGCTGACAAGATACGTTCGCATGCCCGGCCATCCCCGTACGGGTTATGGGCCCGGCTCATCCTTTGATATTCTTCTTCGTCACGCAGTAGCCGCGTGACTTCATCCACAATGCGCTGACTATCCGTCCCCACTAAACGCACCGTACCGGCATCGATGGCCTCTGGGCGTTCGGTGGTTTCGCGCATAACCAGCACCGGCTTACCCAGCGACGGCGCTTCCTCTTGAATGCCACCGGAATCGGTCAGGATAAGCCAGGCATGGTTCATCAACCAAACGAACGGCAAATACTCCTGCGGTTCAATCAGCATGACGTTATCAACATGGCCCAGGATTCGGTTGACCGGTTCACTGACATTCGGATTCAGATGCACCGGATAGACAATCTGTACATCTGGGTTAGACGCGGCGATTTCCGCCAACGCGTGGCAAATCTTTTCAAAGCCCTGCCCAAAGCTCTCCCGACGATGCCCTGTCACCAGGATCATCTTCTTCCCGGTATTCAGGAAAGGGAAACGTAGGGAGAGGTCTGTATTCAGCGCCTCATCGTTCATCACCCGATCGCGCACCCAGAAGAGGGCATCAATGACCGTATTGCCAGTGACAAAAATGCGTTTATCGGAGAGATTTTCCCGCAGCAGGTTCTGGCGCGAGTTTTCGGTTGGCGCAAAGTGATACATCGCCAGATGTCCGGTCAGCGTGCGGTTGGCCTCTTCCGGCCACGGCGAGTAAAGATCGCCCGTGCGCAGGCCCGCTTCCACGTGGCCGACGGGAATACGCTGATAGAACGCCGCCAGGCTCGCGGCGGCCGTCGTAGTCGTATCGCCATGCACCAATACAACATCGGGTTTGAAAGATTCAAGAACAGGTTTTAAACCCTGCAGAATCCGGCAGGTTATTTCCGTTAACCCCTGCCCTGGACTCATGATATTGAGGTCATAATCCGGAACGATGGAGAAGAGGTTTAGCACCTGATCAAGCATTTCCCTATGCTGTGCGGTAACGCATACTTTTGCCTCAAAGTGAGGATCCTTTGCGAGCGCATGAACCAGAGGCGCCATTTTGATCGCCTCCGGACGCGTGCCAAATACAGTCAGTACTTTCACATCGATTCTCTTCTATAGATGAAACAGGCCCATCGCCCTTCATCAAATGATGGGTATTTACTGCGTGCGACGACGCGCCAGTGCTACCCCAGCACCAACCAATGCGCCGACAATGCCCCACATGACCATCAGGAATACACGACGTGGGCTAGTGCGTTTTACCGGTTCCTCTGGCGTACGCAAATACCGGTATGTCTGAAAACTTGGCGCCAGCGTTGGCCCGACATTAAGGGTCGTTAGCATAGCCCTACCCTGATCGTAATCAAGGTCAAACGTTGGCCCCACCGCCTGCAGGTTTTCCAGACGCGCTTGCAGCATCGGGCGACCAAGCAGTGAGAGCTCGGAATCCGGCAATTCATCAGCCGGAATATCGGTTACGCTGCGGTTGATGTTGTGCTGCTGCGCGATTTTCAGCGCGGCTTCAATGCTGTGCATACGGCGGTTAAAAATCGCCTGAGCGACCTCTTCCTGGCGTTTCACCTGCGCTTTTACCTGAATAGTGCGGGCAGCCCAGGCGCCTTTTAGTTCATCATTCAGGTGCCCTGCGGCGCGCTGGCTGGCGAAGGCAACATACTGACGCAGCAGGTTATTCGCATCCGGTGCCGTTTCCGCCGTGAGCTTCACGCTATCGCTGATGCTTTTCAGGGCATCGCCGGGAATAAACTGAATGTCGTTAATCAGATCGTCGAGCTGTGCGGCATCGGCACGAGAATTTCCCACCATCCGTTGCTTGTAATAATCCGTCTGCAGCCAGAAGTCACGGCGGGTATCCCAGGACGCCAGCTGCATGACAAACTCTTTGTAGACTTCATCCATAACCGAAGGCGGCGTGGCGGTAGTCGGGTTAACCTTCACGTCCAGGTTGCGCAGGAACTGCTGCTGCGAATAGTAGCCGCCAAGCATATTCACGGTCGGACGGTCGGTGATTGCCGTGGTGCTCCACTCCTGTCGGGCGAAAAAGGTATAAATCAGCACCACGGCAGCAAACAGCACCGCGCAGCCGATAATCCAATGTTTTCCCGACCACAACGCGCGAAACAGGCCACGAATATCCAGTTCATTCTCAGCACTTGCCAACGGTGCTTCCGGTAATGGTTGTGTCATTACTACCCCAGTTTTACTTGGTTAATTTTGGATTATTTTCACTGTTTCGGCGCATTCGGCGCTTCATGCGTTTAATAAAACGCGCCACTTTCCAGGCCCGTTTGATGCAGTAACCATAGAGGCCAAACGCCAGCAGGAACAGTATCAGCATGACCCATTCAGGTACAACACGGGTGTATTCAGCGGCGACGCCAATCGCCGCAAGCAATGCGGCGGCGAGCGTAATCAGTACCAGCGCCTGACGAGAAGTGAAGCCCGCACGCATAATCAGATGATGAATATGTTGACGGTCAGGAGAGAACGGGCTCATCCCTTTGCGTAAACGGCGATACATGATGGCGACCATATCCATCAGCGGAATGGCGACAATCCACAGCGCCGTCACAGGGCTTATCGGGTGGTGCTTACCCTGAGTCGTTTCAAGCAGAATCCAGATAACCGTGAAGCCAATCAACGTACTGCCGGCATCACCCATAAAGACTTTATAGCGACGCCCCAGGACACCCAGGTTCAGCATGATGTAAGGAAGGATAGTGGCGATCATCGCGAAGCACCACATGGCGAGGCTGGTCTGGCCATCAAACCACAGGATCAGGCCAATCGCGCCGAAGCTGACGCACGACAGACCGCCAAGCAGGCCATCGATGCCATCGACCATATTGAAAGCGTTAATCATCCCCCAGACGGCAAACAGGGTCAGGAAGAAACCAAACGGCCCCAGCACCAGCTCCCACGAACCGAACAGATAGCCCAGACTTTGCAGATACAAATGACCCGCCGTCATCATGACGATGCCTATCGCCGCCTGAACGGTGGCACGGATTTTGACGCTGATGTCGTAACGGTCGTCCAGAGCACCCACCAGCACCAGTACACCGGCACAAGTAAGGTAGAGGAAAGCGTGCGGGATATAGTAGTCGGCAATCGCAAAGGTCAGGCAGATCCCAGCATACACAGAGATACCGCCCACAAGCGGGATAAGCCCCTGGTGACGTTTACGAAAGTTAGGTTTATCCACCAAACCGATCTTTTTAGCCGCTTTACGGGCAAAAAAGAGAAATACGGTGGTGAACAAGAAAATACTGATCAAGTCAGTACCGACGGTCAGTAAACTCACAATTTATACTCGCTGAGAATATTAATAGCGAAAGTATACCCACGATAGCAGCGCTTCAGAAGAGGAAGCCTGATGAATATTGGGAAAACTTGCCTGATTTATAACCGATTTTGCAAACTAACTATCATTGTAGCTGTAAACCACAATTATCCGTGAAAAAAATGTTAACCCCCATTGCCTAAACTCCTAAAAACAAAAACGCCACACAATTGTGTGGCGTTCGTCGGCAAAAACCCGATTTTACGAGCGTTTCATCATATCGAAGAAATCGTCGTTAGTTTTGGTCATTGCCAGCTTATTGATGAGGAATTCCATCGCGTCAATTTCACCCATTGGATGGATGATTTTGCGCAGGATCCACATCTTCTGCAGCTCTTCAGGCGTAGTGAGCAGCTCTTCTTTACGGGTACCGGAACGGTTGTAGTCGATAGCCGGGAAGACGCGTTTTTCCGCAATCTTACGAGAGAGGTGCAGTTCCATGTTGCCGGTACCTTTGAACTCTTCATAGATAACTTCATCCATTTTAGAGCCGGTATCGATAAGCGCGGTCGCGATGATAGTCAGGCTACCACCCTCTTCCACGTTACGCGCAGCACCGAAGAAACGCTTCGGACGATGCAGGGCGTTGGCGTCCACACCACCGGTCAGGACTTTACCTGAAGCAGGAACCACGGTGTTGTACGCACGTGCCAGACGAGTGATGGAGTCGAGCAGAATGATAACGTCTTTCTTGTGTTCAACCAGACGTTTCGCTTTCTCGATAACCATTTCGGCAACCTGGACGTGGCGAGATGCGGGTTCGTCGAAGGTAGAAGCAACCACTTCCCCTTTAACCAGACGCTGCATCTCGGTCACTTCTTCCGGACGTTCGTCGATCAGCAGAACCATCAATACGCAGTCTGGGTGGTTGTAGGCGATGCTCTGCGCGATGTTCTGCAGCAGCATGGTTTTACCGGCTTTCGGCGGCGCCACAATCAGACCACGCTGACCGCGACCGATTGGCGATGCCAGATCCAGGACGCGAGCGGTTAAGTCTTCGGTAGAACCGTTACCACGTTCCATACGCAGACGAGAGTTTGCGTGCAGCGGGGTTAAGTTCTCGAACAGGATCTTGTTGCGCGAGTTTTCCGGCTTATCGTAGTTAACCTCGTTAACTTTCAACAGCGCAAAGTAACGCTCACCCTCTTTCGGAGGACGAATCTTACCTGAAATGGTGTCACCAGTGCGGAGGTTGAAACGACGGATTTGGCTAGGGGAAACGTAGATATCATCAGGGCCGGCGAGGTAGGAGCTGTCTGCGGAGCGGAGGAAACCAAATCCATCCTGCAGTATCTCCAGCACACCGTCGCCAAAGATATCCTCGCCACTCTTCGCGTGCTGCTTCAGGATGGCGAAAATGATGTCCTGCTTGCGCATACGTGCCTGGTTTTCCAGACCCATATTTTCGCCGAGAGTGATCAGCTCAGAAACCGGCGTGTTCTTTAATTCGGTAAGATTCATAATGGTGTGGGTTCTTAAACTCGGGGTAAATCTCGAACTTAATTTGTGAATGGTATGGCAGGGTCATCCGTGCCTGTTTACGGCCATCAACTCATGTCTGTTCGCTGCCTGGTCACAGGAGAGTACGCAGAACTGAAACGACAAGACGGAAAAGAGTGACGAGCCTGGAATTTTTCAACCTCTGACGCTGTTAACGACAACGGGAGGTTTGGGTCAAACAGATTCAAACAAGGTATGTTTAAAACGAAGTCAAAGTTAACTTAGCACGACTGATGGCAAGCGTCCAGAGTTCCGCTCAAATTAAGAACACAGGAACCCTGAACGCTTACGTTGAATCTCTTACGCCAGATTAGCGTCGAGGAACTCTTTCAGTTGGCCTTTAGACAGTGCGCCAACTTTAGTCGCTGCAACTTCACCGTTTTTGAACAGCAGCAGCGTAGGGATACCGCGGATACCGTACTTCGGTGCAGTGCCTGGGTTCTGATCGATGTTCAGTTTAGCAACGGTCAGTTTACCCTGATACTCCTCGGCGATTTCATCCAGAATCGGGGCGATCATTTTGCACGGACCGCACCACTCTGCCCAGAAATCGACGAGTGTCAGCCCGTCAGCTTTAAGTACGTCCGTGTCAAAACTGTCGTCAGTCAGGTGAATAATTTTATCGCTCATATATAACTCCACAGGAATAAGCCTGGTGTGTTGGTGTAGCATTAACCAACGAGGTGTTGATGTTGACTTCGCCAACAAAGGTTGACGTTATTTCACCGGATACGCTTTCTTAATGCAATAGTAAGCTGATATTCTACCACACTATGAGCAAAACACATTTAACTGAACAGAAGTTTTCCGACTTCGCCCTGCACCCTAAAGTGGTTGAAGCCCTTGAAACTAAAGGGTTTTATAATTGCACGCCCATTCAGGCGCTGGCTTTGCCGCTGACGCTTGCTGGACGTGATGTAGCGGGACAGGCGCAAACCGGTACCGGGAAAACGATGGCGTTCCTGACGTCGACGTTTCATTATCTTCTTTCTCACCCGGCAATTGCTGACCGCCAGGTGAATCAACCGCGCGCCTTAATTATGGCGCCAACCCGTGAGCTGGCAGTACAGATTCACGCTGACGCAGAGCCGCTGGCTCAGGCGACCGGCCTGAAACTGGGCCTGGCCTACGGCGGTGACGGCTATGATAAACAGCTGAAAGTGCTGGAAAGCGGCGTCGATATTCTGATCGGCACCACTGGCCGTCTCATTGACTATGCAAAACAGAACCATATCAACCTGGGCGCGATCCAGGTCGTGGTGCTGGACGAAGCGGATCGTATGTACGATCTGGGCTTTATTAAAGATATCCGTTGGCTGTTCCGCCGTATGCCTGCGGCCAACCAGCGTCTGAACATGCTGTTCTCCGCTACCCTTTCTTACCGCGTACGTGAACTGGCGTTCGAGCAAATGAACAACGCCGAATACGTGGAAGTTGAGCCAGAGCAGAAAACGGGCCACCGTATTAAAGAAGAGCTCTTCTACCCTTCCAACGAAGAAAAGATGCGTTTGTTGCAAACGCTGCTGGAAGAAGAGTGGCCGGACCGCGCGATTATCTTCGCCAACACCAAGCACCGCTGTGAAGACATCTGGGGCCATCTGGCTGCCGATGGTCATCGTGTCGGCCTGCTGACCGGTGACGTGGCGCAGAAAAAACGTCTGCGTATTCTGGAAGATTTCACCCGCGGTGATATCGACATCCTGGTCGCGACCGACGTTGCGGCGCGCGGCTTGCACATCCCTGCCGTCACACACGTCTTTAACTATGACCTGCCGGACGATTGTGAAGACTACGTACACCGCATCGGTCGTACCGGTCGCGCGGGCGCAAGCGGTCACTCAATCAGCCTGGCTTGCGAAGAGTATGCGCTCAACCTGCCGGCTATCGAGACCTACACCGGTCACTCTATTCCGGTGAGTAAGTACAACCCGGATGCGCTCTTAACCGAGCTGCCGAAGCCGCTGCGTCTGACGCGCGTTCGTCAGGGTAACGGTCCGCGTCGTTCGGGCGCTCCGCGTAATCGTCGTCGTTCAGGTTAAATCAGTTATGCTCACTTCCACCTCGCTATACGCAGCTATCGATCTCGGTTCCAATAGTTTTCATATGCTGATTGTTCGCGAGGTGGCGGGCAGCATCCAGACGCTGACGCGCATTAAGCGCAAAGTGCGTCTGGCCGCCGGACTTAACCGCGACAACACTCTTTCGACGGAAGCAATGGAGCGAGGCTGGCAATGCCTGCGCCTGTTTGCCGAACGTCTTCAGGATATTCCCCCAACGCAAATTCGTATCGTGGCTACCGCGACGCTGCGTCTTGCCGTTAATGCCGATGTGTTCATCGCCAAAGCCCAGGAAATCCTTGGTTGCCCGGTGCAGGTTATCCGCGGGGAAGAAGAAGCGCGCCTGATTTATCAGGGCGTGGCGCACACCACCGGCGGCGACGATCGTCGTTTAGTGGTCGATATCGGTGGTGCCAGTACCGAACTGGTCACCGGCACCGGTGCGCAAACCACTTCGCTGTTTAGCCTCTCGATGGGCTGTGTGACCTGGCTTGAGCGCTACTTTACCGACCGTAACCTGGCCCAGGAACACTTCGACGAAGCGGAACGTGCCGCACGTGAAGTGCTTAAGCCCGTTGCCGATGAACTGCGTCACCACGGCTGGAAAGTCTGCGTCGGTGCCTCTGGTACGGTGCAGGCGTTGCAAGAAATCATGATGGCGCAGGGGATGGATGAACGTATTACCCTCGCCAAGCTTCAGCAGCTAAAACAGCGCGCCATTCAGTGCGGCCGTCTGGAAGAGCTGGAAATTGAAGGGCTGACGCTAGAGCGCGCGCTGGTCTTCCCAAGCGGGCTCGCCATTCTTATCGCCATTTTCACCGAGCTGGATATCCAGTGCATGACCCTGGCCGGCGGCGCACTGCGTGAAGGGCTGGTCTACGGCATGCTGCATCTGGCGGTCGACGAGGACATTCGCAGCCGCACGCTGCGTAATATTCAGCGTCGCTTTATGGTTGATATCGAGCAGGCAAATCGCGTGTCTCAACTGGCGGCGAATTTTGTCGAACAGGTGAAAGATAGCTGGGATCTGGAGCCATTAAGCAGCGAACTGCTGTTAAGTGCCTGCGCATTACATGAGATTGGCCTCAGCGTCGATTTCAAACAGGCTCCGCAGCACGCAGCCTATCTGGTGCGCAATCTCGACCTGCCGGGCTTCACGCCTGCGCAGAAAAAGCTGCTCGCCACCCTGCTGCTGAACCAGACCAACACCGTCAATCTGCCAACGCTCCACCAGCAGAACGCCGTGCCGCCGCGCGTCGCGGAGCATCTCTGCCGTCTGCTGCGTCTGGCGATTCTCTTTGCCAGCCGTCGTCGTGACGATCTTCTGCCAGCGATTACGCTGACCGTCGACGGGGAAAATCTGACCCTGACGCTGCCGGACAGTTGGCTGGAACAGCATCCGCTGGGGCGTGAAATGGTCGATCAAGAATGCCAGTGGCAAAGCTATATCCACTGGCCGTTACAGGTTGCTGGCGTCGGGCTACCGGATAGCTTGTAACACCGACTTCGGAAAGGCGCTGTGCATATTCCCGGCGTCGCTTCGCTCGGCCGGGCTACTGGTTAACTCTTTTTCGCTTTCGCCAGCATTTCACGAATATTGGCGACGTTCGCCTGCCCTTTATGCATGCGCTCTTCGGGCGTAATCACTTTTCGCTCCTGCTCCCACACCACATCGTCCTGCGGTAGCTCCAGCAGGAAGCGGCTCGGTTCAGGGCGTACCAACTCGCCATACTGGCGGCGTTCTTTGCAAAGAGTGAAAATCAGCTCTTTCTGCGCGCGGGTGATGCCCACGTAGGCCAGACGACGCTCCTCATCGACGTTATCCTCATCGATGCTGCTCTGGTGCGGCAGCAGCCCTTCTTCCATGCCCACGAGGAAGACGTAGGGGAACTCCAGCCCTTTCGAGGCATGCAGCGTCATCAGCTGAACCTGATCCAGTTCCTCTTCACTTTCACCGCGCTCCATCATGTCGCGCAGGGTAAAGCGAGTCACGACCTGGGTCAGCGTCATCGGCTCTTCCAGCTCGCTACCTTCCAGCATCTCCGTCATCCAGCTAAACAGCGTATTGACGTTTTTCATACGCATTTCGGCGGCTTTCGGGCTCGGCGAGGTTTCAAACAGCCAGGACTCATAGTCGATGCCGTGAATCAGATCGCGTACGGCGGCAATCGGCTCGCGCTCCGCCAGACGCTGGATTTCGCCCAGCCACTGGGTAAAGCGAGTGAGAGATTCATAGCCGCGCCCGGTCAGCGTCTGGCTCAACCCCATATCAAAGCTGGCGGTAAACAGGCTTTTGTTGCGTGTCGTCGCCCACTCGCCCAGCTTTTGCAGCGTCGCCGACCCGATCTCACGCTTCGGCGTGTTCACAATACGCAGAAACGCGCTGTCGTCGTCCGGGTTGCTCAGCACGCGCAGGTAGGCCAGCAGGTCTTTAATCTCCGGGCGGGAGAAGAACGAAGTACGCCAGAAATTT
>NZ_JMPL01000078.1 GCF_000735365.1 Kluyvera ascorbata ATCC 33433
GAATGGAAGACAAGGTCAGGACGCCATGGATGGCGGACTGAGGCGAACCGAGACAGGGATGTCGAGTTTCGCCGTGCCGCAGGCTGGAATTCGTAGGTGAGCGTAGTGCGAAGCACCGATTTCCCTGCGGGGCCGCGGGGATTGCGAAGGGGTGCGCGGTCGCACCCCTTGGCCCGTTCACCGGTAAAGAAACTTCATAGTTCACCTGACGTAAAGTGAACGGAACTCTTCACCAAGCTGACATATATTCAGTCGGTTCCCACAGCCCGTGCGGAGAACGCAAAACGCATCAAGCAATAGCGTTAGGGCAGTCCGCTCCAGCATCAATCTGACGCAGGTTCTCCAGCGTTGTCTCCGAAATGCTGGTCAACGCCTCCGCGGTCAGAAACGCCTGGTGGCCGGTAAACAACACGTTATGACAGGCCGACAGACGACGGAACACATCATCCTGAATCACATCGTTAGACTTATCTTCAAAGAACAGATCGCGCTCGTTCTCGTACACGTCCATCCCCAGCGCACCAATTTTCTGCGTCTTCAGCGCTTCAATCGCCGACTGTGAGTCAATTAACGCACCGCGGCTGGTGTTGACGATCATCACGCCATCTTTCATTTTCTCAAACGCGCTTGCGTTGAGCAGATGATAGTTATCAGCGGTTAGCGGGCAGTGCAGCGAGATAACATCTGACTCGGCAAACAACGTCGGCAGGTCAACGTACTCAACGCCGAGCTCCAGCGCCGCAGCGCTTGGGTACGGATCGAACGCCAGCAAACGCATCCCGAAGCCTTTCAGAATACGCAGCGCGGCAACGCCGATTTTACCGGTGCCGATAACCCCGGCGGTTTTGCCGAACATGGTAAAACCGGTCAGGCCTTCGAGAGAGAAGTTGGCATCGCGAGTACGCTGATAAGCACGGTGAATACGACGGTTGAGCGTCATCATCATACCGATCGCGTGTTCAGCAACGGCCTCAGGCGAGTAGGCCGGAACGCGCACGACGCGAAGGCCCAGCTCTTTGGCCGCATCAAGATCAACGTTGTTAAAGCCTGCACAGCGCAGCGCGATGTACTTCACGCCGATTTTCTTCAGCTCTTCCAGAACCGGACGGCTACCGTCGTCGTTGACGAAAATACACACCGCTTCACAGCCGTGAGCGGTTTTCGCGGTTTTTTCCGTCAGCAGGAAATCAAAAAATTCAAGTTCAAAGCCATATGTCTCATTAACATTTTGCAGGTACTTTTTGTCGTACTGCTTGGTGCTGTAAACGGCGATTTTCATAAGACTTTTCTCCAATGATTTTAGCGTTAATTTAGCATAATTCAAAAAATCTTACAAAATATAAAAATGTTTTGAAGGCTAAAGTTACGTAAAGAAACTATCACCAGTATACGCGTTTTGACGAGGGGGGCGAAATGGCCTGCTCAATCAGAATCAACTGAAATCCCTCACATTTTATTTTGCAGCAGCTATTCTTAATGCATCACAGCGGCTTTCACTCACAGGTCTGACATGCCACAATATGCTCCTTTGGATCGCTCGTTGCGCGTTCACGGCATGACTGCCTGCTTAATCTGGATATTACTGCACCCATGAAGGGTAAATACAAAGCCGTTATTGCGCTACTCCTGTTATTAGTGCTCCTACCGTTAACGTTGGTCATGACGCTGGGGTACTGGGTTCCTACGCTGGTGGGCATCTGGCTTCCGGCTGGCACCCGCATTTCGCTAAATGAAAGCCCACGCTTTACCCGCACGTCGCTGCGCATTCCTGATTTACGTTATCTGGTGGGCGACTGTGAGCTCGCTACGCTGAAAGATGTGACGCTGTCACATCCTAGTCGCTGGCAATTACATGCTGCCGCGGTCAACCTGAACTCCGTCTGCTTTAATAAGCTGCCGCAAAATGATGCGGTACCGGGCGCGCCGCGCACACTTGCTGAATGGCAAGCGATGCTGCCGAAAACGTGGCTGACCATTGATTCGCTGAGTATCTCACCGTGGGAAAAGTGGCAGGGTAAACTCAAGGTGTCGCTCACTGAAAAACGTCAGGAGCTGGAGTACGAGGGCGATCAGGTCACGCTACATGCGCGCCTGCAAGGACAGGCGTTGACCGTCAGTGAGTTTCACGCCAGCCTGCTTGACGGCGAACCGCCGGTGAAGCTGCTCGGTGAATTTACCATGCCGCTGGTGCCGGATGGTCTGCCGGTAAAAGGCCATCTCGAATCCACGTTCCAGGTACCGCAGGTGCCGTCGCTGGTCGATGCTGAGCTGAATTGGGACGGTAATCAGGGACAGTTGGTGATGATGGCGCGCGGTGAAGATGACCCGCTTGCCGATTTTCCGTGGCAGATAACGGAGCAGCAGCTTGTTATCAGCGATGGCCGCTGGAATTGGCCATACCAGGCGGGCATACCGCTGCGCGGACGCGTGGGCGTTAAGCTTGATAACTGGCAGCAGGGCATAGATAAAACGCAGATTACCGGCCGTCTGAGCGTACTGACCTCAGGTGATGCCGGGAAGGGCGTGGCGGTGCTGAATGTGGGGCCGGGCACGCTGAGCATGGATAACAGCGATATGCCGCTGCATCTGGTCGGTGAAGCTAAGCAGGGCGATCTTATCTTTTATGCCAAACTGCCAGCCCAACTGAGCGGCTCCCTGACGTCGCCAACGCTTGCCTTTTTGCCCGGCTCTCTATTGCGATCTCGTGGCCGAGTTATTGATGCACTGAATATCGATGACGTCCGCTGGCCGTTGGCCGGGGTGAAAATTTCGACCCAGGGTATTGATGGTCGTCTGCAGGCGATTCTTCGCGCCCATGAACGACAAACCGGTGACTTTGTGCTGCACCTGGACGGTAAGGCTGATAACTTCCTGCCGGATAAAGGTACCTGGCAGTGGCGTTACTGGGGTGACGGTCATTTCACGCCGATGCAGGCGCGCTGGGATGTCACCGGCACCGGCGAATGGCGCGATAGCGCCATCGTGCTGAACGCGCTTTCCACCGGCTTTGATAAATTGCAGTACGGCACGATGACCATCGACCAGCCGCGTTTGACGCTACAGCAGCCGATCCACTGGGTTCGGGATGAACAGCATCCTAAATTTACCGGCGCGCTGGCGCTCGATGCCAAAGAAACCCGCTTTACCGGCGGTAGCGTGCTGCCCGCGTCGGCGCTGAACTTCAGCGTTGATGGGCGTGGCCCGACCTTCTTCCAGTTTAAAGGTGACCTGACAGCGCAGGAGATTGGCCCGATTCGCGTGAACGGCCGTTGGGACGGTGAACGTCTGCGCGGGCAGGCCTGGTGGCCGAAACAGTCGCTGACGGTGTTCCAGCCTCTGGTCCCGCCAGACTGGAAAATGAAGCTGCGTGATGGCTCGCTTTATGCCCAGGTGGCGTTCTCTGCGGCGGCAGGGCAAGGTTTTGAAGCGGGCGGTCACGGCGTGCTGCGTAACGGCAGTGCCTGGATGCCGGATAACGAAGTTAACGGCGTGGATTTTGTCCTGCCATTCCGCCTGAAAGCGGGAGTCTGGCAGTTTGGCACCCGTCGCCCGGTCTCTTTGCGAATTGCGGAAATCGTCAACCAGGTGACGGCGCGAAACGTGACGGCTGACCTCCAGGGAACCTGGCCCTGGACCGAAGAGAGCCCGTTACAGTTGAGCGATGTCAGCGTCGACGTGCTCGGCGGCAAAGTGACGATGCAGCAGCTACGTATGCCGCAGCACGATGCGGCGCTGCTGCGCTTGCAGCATATCTCAACCAGCGAATTGATTAGCGCGGTAAACCCGAAACAGTTCGCGATGTCCGGGCCGGTGGACGGTGCGCTGCCGCTGTGGCTGAACGACAGCAAATGGATAATCAAAGACGGCTGGTTGCATAACCCCGGCCCGATGACGCTGCGTCTGGATAAAGATACCGCCGATGCCGTCGCCGACGACAACATTGCCGCCGGTGCGGCGATTAACTGGTTACGCTATATGGAGATCTCGCGTTCATGGACGCGAATCAACCTCGATAGTCTCGGTCAACTGACCCTACAGGCGACGGTGACCGGTACCGGGGTGATGGATAATAAACGCAGCACGGTGCGGCTGAACTATACGCACCAGGAGAATGTTTTTGATTTGTGGCGAAGCCTGCGCTTTGGCGACAAACTTCAGTCATGGCTTGAGCAACACGCAACCCTTCCCGGTGTGCCGTGTCGCAGTGGCACGGAATGTAAGGAGCAACAATGAAATTCACCATCGCCGTTCTGGGATTGATGGCAACGGGACTGCTATCAGGATGCGTGCCGCGCATAGAGGTGGCAGCGCCGAAAGAGCCGATTACCATCAATATGAACGTGAAAATTGAGCACGAGATCCGCATCAAGGCCGATAAGGACGTTGAGGATCTGCTGAAATCTCGTAGCGATCTATTCTGAGGCCATGATGAGAAAAATGCGGATTATCGCCGTGCTGGCGTTCAGTCTCTTCAGCGTCCAGGCACTGGCGCTTACGCTTCCCGAAGCGCGTCAGCAGGGGCGCGTCGGTGAGACGCAGGGCGGCTATCTGGCGGCCATTGCCCAGGATAGCGAAACCCTGACTCTGGTGAAAAAAATCAACCAGGCGCGCAGCCAAAGCTACCAGCAGCTAGCGCAGAGCAACAGCCTGCCGCAGCAGGAGGTCGCCAGGCTTGCCGGGAAAAAGCTGATTGAAAAAGCGCAGCCGGGAGAATACGTCCAGGGCATTAACGGCCAGTGGGTGCGCAAGTAACGGTCGGAACGTATAAGAAAAAACGCATTACGGTTGAAAGAGGAGTGGAAACTCGCTCATACTCTCGGCATGTAACCTGTTCGCCGGTAACGATTTTACCGGCTGCACATGAGAATAATAAAGGAACTCCCAATGGCAGAAGAAACGATTTTCAGCAAAATCATTCGTCGTGAAATCCCATCAGATATCGTCTATCAGGACGAACTGGTGACCGCCTTCCGTGATATTTCTCCGCAGGCGCCGACCCATATTTTAATCATCCCTAATACGCTGATTGCCACCACCAACGACGTGACCGCCGAGCATGAGCTGGCGCTGGGCCGTATGGTGACCGTGGCGGCGAAAATCGCGCAGCAAGAAGGGATTGCTGAAGACGGCTATCGTCTGATCATGAACTGCAACCGTCACGGTGGGCAGGAAGTTTACCACATCCATATGCACCTGGTGGGCGGTCGCCCGCTGGGGCCAATGCTGGCGCATAAAGGCTAATCTATGAAACCGGTCTGTCTGGGTCTTGTACTTTGCGCGACGCTGCTTGCCGGATGCCATTCGCACCCGGAAATTGCGGTCAGCGAACAGCAAACGCTGGTGATGGAATCCAACGTCCTGGCGGCGGGGGTCAGCGCGGAAAAACCGGAGCTGAATTCGTCAGATATCCAGGCTACCGCCAGCTCGAAGCTGTATAACGAAAGGCGAGAGCCAGTCACCGTTCACTATCGTTTTTATTGGTATGACGCCAGAGGGCTGGAAATGCACCCGCTCGAAGCGCCGCGCAGCATCACGGTTCCTCCGATGGGATCGGTCACGCTGTACGGGACGGCTGACGGTCTTGGGGCGCATAAAGCCCGGCTTTATCTTTATCTCTGAGGGGTAAACTGGAATGAGTAAATTGGGTCGCTATGCGTTAATTGCTTCCCTGGCGATGTTCCTCGCTGGGTGTGCGGTGCGTGAACAACCGGCACCGGTCGACACGGCCAATCCACAGCAGCCGCAGCAGCCAACCGAACCGCAGCAGCCGGTACCAACGGTACCGAGCGTGCCGACGATCCCGCAGCAGCCGGGGCCGATTGAACACGGTGGTGATACGTCAGCGCAGCCAACGCCTCGCGTACGTCACTATGACTGGAACGGTGCCGTGCAGCCGCTGGCCGGTCAGATGTTACAGGCGGGCGGTGTCAATGCAGGAAGCATTCTGCTGGTTGATAGCGTCAACAACCGCACCAACGGTTCGCTGAACGCCGGTGAGGCGACAACCGCGCTGCGCAATGCGCTGGCGGGCAACGGTAAATTCACCCTGGTTTCAGCCCAACAGCTGGCGGTGGCGAAACAGCAGTTAGGCCTGTCGCCGCAGGATAGCCTTGGCTCTCGCAGCAAAGCGATGGGTATTGCCCGCAACGTTGGCGCACAGTATGTGCTTTATTCCAACGCCACCGGCAACGTTAACTCGCCGGTGCTGCAAATGCAGCTGATGCTGGTTCAGACCGGGGAAATTGTCTGGTCAGGTAAGGGTGCGGTTGCGCAACAATAAGCTCACGCGTGAGGCACTTCTGTCACGCGAATTCCCGCACTATCACATTGTCGCCAGCCCCGAAACCGCGGGGCTGAGCGGCAGTAGCTGTATTCTGCAAAACGGTGAACGACGTCTGGTGCTTCGACAGCACCACGACCCGGATGCACCTGAAAGCGACTTCCTCCGACAGTATCATGCCCTGCGACGGCTTCCACCGACGCTGGCACCAAAGCCTGTTTTTTATACGCCTGGCTGGATGGCGGTCGAATTTTTAGCCGGTGAGATCAAAAGCATGCTCCCGGCGCATCGTCCGCTGGCCGCTCTCCTGTATGATTTGCACCAGCAGCATCGATTTGGTTGGGCGCTTTCGCTTAAGCCGCTGCTTGAATACTACTGGCAGCAGTGCGACCCGGCGCGACGCACGCCGCTGTGGCTACGTGAATTACAGCGGTTGAAAAAACAGGGTGAACCGCTGGCGTTGAGACTGGCGCCGCTGCATATGGATGTTCATGCGGGTAATATCGTCCATACCCCGGATGGGCTGCGGCTCATCGACTGGGAGTATGCCGGAGACGGGGACGTGGCGCTGGAACTGGCTGCCGTCTGGACACCCGATAATGAACAGCGCTATCGGCTTTCACAAGCTTATGCTGAACGGGCGAAAATCTCCCCCGATCTCCTCTGGAGACAGGTCAAGCGCTGGCGGCCTTGGGTATTGATGCTAATGGCAGGCTGGTTCGAATGTCGCTGGCAGCAAAGCGGTGACAAACAATTTATTTCGCTGGCGGATGAAATATGGCGCCAGCTTAGCGACAAAAAGGAGGCCGTGTGGGGCCAGTAATGTTGGATGTTGAAGGCTACGAGCTGGATGCCGAAGAACGTGAGATTCTGGCGCATCCGCTGGTGGGCGGTTTAATTCTCTTCACCCGGAACTATCACGATCCCGAGCAGCTTCGCGAGCTGGTGCGTCAGATTCGTAGCGCGTCCCGTAACCATCTGGTGGTGGCGGTCGATCAGGAGGGCGGGCGCGTCCAGCGTTTCCGTGAAGGTTTTACCCGGCTGCCTGCGGCGCAATCTTTTGCTGCCGTGCTGGGTGAAGAAGCGGGCGGCCGTATGGCGGTTGATGCGGGATGGCTGATGGCGAGCGAAATGATTGCCATGGACATCGATATCAGCTTTGCGCCGGTGCTGGACGTCGGCCATATCTGCACCGCCATCGGCGAGCGCTCCTATCATGCCGATCCGCACAAAGCGCTGGCGATGGCGCGTCATTTCATTGACGGCATGCACAGCGCCGGAATGAAAACCACCGGGAAGCATTTCCCCGGGCACGGTGCGGTCACCGCTGACTCGCATAAAGAGACGCCGCATGACCTGCGTTCAGAGGCTGAAATCCGCGCCAAAGATATGGCGGTGTTCAAAACGTTGATTACTGAAAACGCGCTCGACGCCATTATGCCCGCGCACGTCATCTATGATGATGTGGACCCACGCCCGGCCAGCGGTTCGCCGCACTGGCTGAAAACGGTGCTCCGTGGTGAACTGGGCTTTGACGGCGTTATCTTCTCTGACGATTTATCGATGGAAGGCGCGGCGATTATGGGCAGCTATGCCGAACGTGGCCAGGCATCGCTGGATGCAGGTTGCGATATGATCCTCGTCTGCAATAATCGTAAAGGGGCCGTCAGCGTGTTAGATAACCTGTCGCCGATCAACGCTGAGCGTGTTACGAAGTTGTATCATAAAGGTTCATTTAGCCGTCAGGAACTGATGGACTCCGCCCGCTGGAAAACGGTTAGCGCAGAGCTGGAGCAACTCCACGAACGCTGGCAGGAAGAGAAGGCTGGTCATTAACCCTCCCGGTGTGGGAGTAATGGTGTGGTGAGGATCAAATGATTATCTATTTACACGGTTTTGACTCGAATAGCCCAGGCAACCATGAAAAAGTGCTGCAACTGCAGTTTATCGACCCGGACGTGCGGTTGATTAGCTACAGTACGCTGCACCCGAAACATGACATGCAGCATTTGCTCAAGGAAGTGGACAAGATGCTGCAACTGAGCGCCGATGAACGTCCGCTGATTTGCGGCGTAGGGCTCGGCGGTTTTTGGGCGGAGCGTATCGGCTTCCTGTGTGATATTCGTCAGGTGATGTTCAACCCGAACCTGTTCCCGAATGAGAACATGGACGGCAAGATTGATCGCCCGGAAGAGTATGCCGATATCGCCACCAAGTGCGTGAATAACTTCCGCGAGAAGAACCGTGACCGCTGTCTGGCTATTCTCTCTCGCCATGATGATGCGCTGGATAGCCAGCGTTCCGCTGAGATGCTGCATCATTACTATGAGATTATCTGGGATGAAGAGCAGGGACATAAGTTCAAGAATATCTCCCCGCATTTGCAGCGGATCAAAGCCTTTAAAACACTAGGCTAAATCGGCTTGAAGAGGCCCCGGCAACGCTGCGTTGTCGGGGCTTTTTTTTGTTAATTTTTAACCCCGCCACGCGTTTATCCGCTATTAAAAATACCGTTCGCTCAACTTCTGTGCGATAAAACTTGATGCACATCAATTTTGGTATGACCAATGCACCATTCATGTTATTCTCATTGCAGCTGAATGGTTTCACACAAGTAACTTGTTGTTAATTAAAGGCTATATTCATAACTTTTAATTAACAATTGGTTAATAAATTTTAAGGGGGTCACATGACTACGCCAATGAAAAAAATCGTAATTGTGGGTGGTGGTGCTGGCGGCCTGGAACTGGCTACTCAACTGGGTAGAAAGCTTGGCCGCAGTAAAAAAGCAAAAATCACGCTGGTGGATCGTAACCATAGCCACCTGTGGAAACCGCTGCTGCACGAAGTGGCCACCGGGTCTCTGGATGAAGGCGTGGATGCGCTGAGCTACCTGGCGCACGCGCGTAATCATCACTTCCAGTTCCAGCTGGGTTCGGTGATGGACATCAACCGCGAAGCAAAAACTATTACCATCGCTGAGCTGCGCGATGAAAAGGGTGAGCTGCTGGTGCCTGAGCGTAAAGTGGCGTACGACACGCTGGTGATGGCGCTGGGCAGTACCTCCAACGACTTCAACACGCCGGGCGTAAAAGATCACTGTATCTTCCTCGACAACCCGCATCAGGCGCGCCGTTTCCATCAGGAAATGCTGAACCTGTTCCTGAAATATTCCGCGAACCTGGGTGCCAACGGCAAGGTCAATATCGCCATTGTCGGCGGTGGGGCGACCGGCGTTGAGCTGTCCGCTGAGCTGCATAACGCGGTTAAACAGCTGCATAGCTACGGCTACAAAGGCTTAAGCAACGAAGCGCTGAACGTGACGCTGGTGGAAGCCGGTGAGCGAATCCTGCCTGCGCTGCCGCCGCGCATCTCCGGTGCGGCACACAGTGAGCTGACCAAAATGGGCGTACGCGTACTGACTCAGACGATGGTCACCAGCGCTGACGCAGGCGGCCTGCACACCAAAGACGGTGAGTATATTGAAGCGGATCTGATGGTTTGGGCTGCCGGTATTAAAGCACCAGACTTTATGAAAGAGATTGGCGGGCTGGAAACCAACCGTATTAACCAACTGGTAGTTGAGCCAACGCTGCAAACCACCCGCGACCAGGATATTTACGCGATTGGCGACTGCGCGTCCTGTGCGCGTCCGGAAGGAGGCTTTGTGCCACCACGTGCTCAGGCTGCCCACCAGATGGCAACCTGCGCGCTGAACAACATTCTGGCGCAGATGAAGGGCAAAGAGCTGAAAGCCTATAGCTATAAAGACCACGGTTCTCTGGTGTCGCTCTCTAACTACTCCACCGTCGGCAGTCTGATGGGCAACCTGATGCGCGGCTCGATGATGATTGAAGGGCGCATCGCGCGTATGGTCTACATCTCTCTGTACCGTATGCACCAGATTGCGCTGCACGGGTACGTGAAAACCGGCTTGATGATGCTGGTGGGCAGCATTAACCGCGTGATTCGTCCGCGTCTGAAGCTGCATTAATCATCGCGCTGTTCCCGGCGTCGGCGTGAACGCCTCGGCCGGGTTACTCATCATTGGTGTAGCCCGGCCGAGCGCAGCGACGCCGGGAAATCTCCTCCTCAGAATCCTCCGAAACACCCAACACGCCACATTAAATCCTGCTTTTGCGCTTTTGTCTGATAGGCACTGCTAACGATCAGTTGCACAATTGTTAGCAATAGCAACATAGGAGGATCTCCCGTGAATAAATCAATGTTGGCGGGTATTGGTATTGGCGTTGCAGCCGCACTTGGGGTTGCCGCCGTAGCGAGTATGAACGTTTTCGACCGTGGCCCGCAGTATGCGCAGGTTATCTCCGCTACACCAATCAAGGAAACCGTCAAAAATCCGCGTCAGGAGTGCCGTAACGTGACGGTCACCCATCGCCGTCCTGTACAGGATGAAAACCGTATCGCAGGCTCTGTGCTGGGGGCTGTTGCGGGCGGCGTCATTGGACATCAATTTGGTGGCGGGCACGGTAAAAGTGTCGCTACCGTGGTCGGCGCTTTAGGCGGCGGCTATGCCGGTAATCAGGTGCAGGGTGCAATGCAGAATAATGACACCTACACCACCAACGAGCAGCGCTGTAAGACGGTGTACGACAAGTCTGAGAAAACGCTCGGTTATGATGTGACCTACAAAATCGGCGACCAGCAGGGCAAAATCCGTATGGATAAACAGCCTGGTAGCCAGATACCGCTGGATAGCAATGGTCAGCTGGTACTGAATAAAGCCTAAAATAGCCGTGAAAATGCTGTTCGCCCCTCATTCTTTCAGAGTGAGGGGCGTTTTTTTACTGCTCGGCAATCATCTGCGGCCAGAGGCGCAGGGTGGTGTCGGTAATTTGCATCAGCGTCTCAAAGCTTGCCCCTTCGCGGGCGCTAATTGACATCCCCTGCAAAATACAGCTTAAGAACTGCGCCACCTCGGTGACGTTTTTCCCTGCCGGAATTTCCCCACGCGATTGACGCAGCGAAAGGAACTGATTCAGCGTCTGTTCCTGTACTGCATGACGAGACTTAATCGTTTTCGCAATTTCTTTTGACGATGCCGCCAGCGCCGCAGAGGTATTGATCATAAAGCAGCCCGCGGGGGTATCCTTGCTGGTGAAACAGGTCGCAACGGCGGTGAAGTAGTTGCGAAGCGCTTCTATAACCGGCTGCTCATCGCAGAACAGACAGGCTTCGTTTTTGGAAGCAAAGTGTGTGATGTAGTGATCGAGAACGGCGCGGAACAGCCCCTCTTTGTTCACAAACTCGGCGTATAGCGTCGGCGCTTTTGCACCCGTAGCTTCGACAAGGTCGGAGAGGGATGTTGCTTCATAGCCATACTGCCAGAATAGCGTCATCGCTTTATCAAGCGCCGCTTCCCGGTCGAATACTTTAGGTCGACCGCGGCCTTTTTTCGCGCAACTTTGCGTGTCAGTTGTCATCGTGCCGCCTACCTTTAGTCGGTGTTTAATGAACGTTCATTATAAAAATATTCCACGAAAGGGGCTAGCGCTTCCGTAACGAAAAATAAAAGAACATATTCATATGAAAAATATATGAATCTTTATTAAATAAACGATCGTTATAAAAATCCGTTGACGTGTGACGCAGATCTCATTATGATTAACCTATCGATCGTTAAGTTAATAACGCCTGACCTACAAAAATCATCTGCAAAGGTAATAATCATGAAAAACGTAAAAACTCTGGCCATCGCAGCCGTACTAAGCTCCCTGTCATTTGCAAGCTTTGCCGCCGTTGAAGTGCAATCTACTCCGGCAGACCAGCATAAAGTCGGTAGCATCTCTGCTTCCGCAGGCCCTAATCTGGCGTCTCTGGAACAAGAACTGGCTCAGAAAGCGGATGACATGGGTGCGAAATCATTCCGTATCACTTCCGTTAGCGGTCCAAATAACCTGCACGGCACCGCAGTCATCTATAAATAAGCGTTAAAACCCTCATAATGCTTATGTCACTGCTATAAAAAAGGCCCTGAGCGTATCCCGCTCAGGGCCTTTTACTTTGTGGCTTCGGTTACATATTTTGCTGAGCGACGTCGTGATGACGGGTGACATCAACCGGCATCCCGGAACGCACATCCATCACTTTATTCATCACGGCGGTGTCCGTATTGGCATCCTGGCTAAACGCCTTCATGCCCGCGTTCAGGACGATAGGCAGGGTTTGCGGATCGTCATCAATATGCTCAGACAGCGGCTGGTGAACTTCGACCAGGCGCACGCCGTTTGGCTCTACCGATGTTTTAATTGGCGTATTAATGATGGTTACTTTCGTCCCCGGCGTAACCTGCTCGAATAGTGCTTTGATGTCGTTATCGCGCAGACGAATACAGCCAGAGCTCACGCGCATGCCGATACCAAAATCGGCGTTGGTGCCGTGAAGCAGGTAAACGCCACCGTAAGCGGCCAGGCGAATAGCGTGATGGCCCATTGGGTTATCAGGGCCGGCTGGCATCACCGCAGGAAGTTCAATCCCCTGTGCTTTATAGCGTGCGCGGATATTGGCGGTTGGCGTCCAGGTCGGGTTGGCGCGCTTATCGGATACAGTGGTCACCATGGTAGGTGTTACCGTCGTGCCGCCTAGCTGGCCGATGCCGATAGGGTAGACGGTGGCCGTATTTTTGCCCGGTGGGTAGTAGTAGAGGCGCAGCTCTGCCAGGTTCAGCACGATACCTTCTCGCGGCACGTCGGGCAGCAGTGTCTGCAGCGGAATGGTTAATACGCTTCCGGCGCGCGGAACGTAGGGGTCAACGCCCGGGTTGGCCTGTAAGAGGGCCAGAAAACCCACGTTGTATTTTTTGGCGATCGATTCCAGCGAACCGCCGTTGTTCTCGACGACGTGGAAGCGGTTTTCGCCCACCAATCGACTCCCCGGCGGTGGGAGCGGCCAGCTATTGGCGCTGGCAGGCAGCGCCACGCAGGCAGCGAGAAATAGCCCCACCAACCAGCGTGAAAGTTGCAGCGTTTGTCTCATGACGATAATCCCCAAAGTCAGAATGTGTTGCCTAAAAGTTAAAGCGACTATTATGCGGAAGGGAACTGTAGGGAAGTGCTAAGGGATTGAAAGAGTATGTAAACGCGGCCCCGGAGACGGGGCCGCTGGCGGTTAGAAGGACATTTTCACCGTGAACTGCACTTCGCGTGGGTCGCCAATCTGGTTGCCCAGGTTGTTGCTGGCGATGGACGAGGTGTAGTAGGTCTTGTCGAACAGGTTTTTGACGTTCACCTGAAGCGTGACCGGATATTGCAGCTTCATCTTATAGGCTGCAAAGATGTCAGCCACTGCGTAGCCCGGCAGGTAGTAATCCGCGCCGTTGGTGCCAGAACGACGACTCAACGCGTGGCCGCCGCCGCCGAGGGTCAGGGTGTTGCTGTCGTAGACGTTGTTGATGTCATAGGTCAGGAACAGTGAACCGGTATGGCGCGGTACGTTTGGCAGCGGTTTGCCTGCGTAGTCTGGGTCGTCAATCACCTTCGCATCGGTGTAGCCGTAGCTGGCAATCACATTCAGATTGTCGGTAAGCGAGCCCGCAACATCCACTTCAATCCCGCGAGAACGTACTTTACCCGCTGTTTTAGCGTAGGTTTCGTCGCCGATAGTCTCGGTATACAGCACGTTGCGTTTATGAATATCGAAGAAGGTGATATTCGACGTTACGCCGTTGAAGAGATCAAACTTCGCGCCCATCTCATACGCCGTGGATTCTTCCGGCGGCAGGTCGCCGATGTAGCTGGCAATGGATGACTGCGGCATAAACGACTGCGCCACGTTACCGAACAGCGAGACGTTTGGCGTCAGCTTATAAACCATACCGAACTTCGGCGTCAGCTTCTCATCCTGGCTATCGGTATTGGCATTAAATGGACGACCTTTGCCCGCATACTGGGTGTAATACTGGTAGCGAGCCCCGGCGACGGCAATCCATTTATCGGTCAGGTAGAGCGCATCCTGCACGTAGGTCGCGTAAGTTTCCTGCTGAATGCGCTGGTCGCTGTCGGCGGCCGAAACGCTGGTACATTTGCTGAGCGAGCCGTAAACCGGATCATAAATATTAAAGCCATTTTTGACGTTTTTGCAGCGGATCATGTCGGTACGCAGCAGGTCATAGTTCTCATAGGCGATGCCGGTCAGCAGCTCGTTATAGAAGCCACCAATCACCACGTTGCCCTGCAGGTCGGCACGGGTGGAGTGCATACGCTGGGTCGAACCCTGAGTGGCATCGACGCGGCGGGTCAGGTTGCCCGTTTTCGAGTCGTAAGCCATGACGCGCGCCTGGTTATCGCTATACATGTCCTGACTAAAGCTATAGTCGAAACGCGCGGTCCACTGGCTGTTCAGGCGGTATTCCGCGTTGAGCTGCGCCAGGTCGGAGTTACCGTCGGTGACATTGAACGGTTCGTCAAAACGCTCCTTGCGGGAGACATTCACCGCATGCCCGGTATCAAGATCGAAAATGGTGCCGCGATCGAATGGCGTATTGTAGTTACGATGTGACCAGGAGAGGTTCACCGTCGCATCGTCGCCAAACCACGTCAGGGAAGGGGCAATAAAGCTGCTGCGCGATTTGCCGAAGTTACGCCAGTAATCTTCATTCTGATATTCGCCAATCAGGCGATACGCCAGTCGGGTGCCTTCAATAGGACCAGTGACATCGATCTGCCCGGTGCCGCCGCCAAAGCTGCTGGAGGTGGCCGAAATGTCGCCGGAAAAGGTGCGCTCCGGACGTTTGGTCACGACGTTAATCAGGCCGCCTGGGTCCAGAATCCCGTAGAGGGTTGAGGCTGGCCCTTTGAGGACCTCAACGCGCGAGGTGGCCGCGTTAAAGCTGCGGGGCAGTACGGTACGCAGACCGTTGGTCATAATAGATCCATCGCGGTTCGCGCCAAAACCACGGCGGGTAAAGGCATCCTGAGTGCCGCCGAGAGTGTTGGTTTGTACGACGTTCGCGACGTTATACAGCGCTTCATCAAGCGACGTCGCGTGCTGGTCTTCCAGCACTTTGTCGCTCACCGTGTTCACCACCTGCGGAATATCCAACAGCGGCATAGAGGTGAGCGTAGCGGTAGAGCTGCTGATTGGCTGATAACCGTCGGTGACGGTCTCATCGGCCTGCGCGGTGGTGCCAATCACCGTCATGGCTTCTTCTTTTTTCGCCGTATCCCCACTTGTCGTGTTTTCGGCCGCCATCAGCGAAGGGGAGGCAACTGCCCCCAGAAAAAGCAGTGAAAAAAGTGCGCGTCCGGACGTTCCCGTGAACGTCGGGAGTAATTGTTTCATCTCTCTGTTTCCCATAAAAAAACCGCCGAAGGATGGCAGTCAAAATTGATAAAAATCATTGCCCTGAATAGCGAAAATCATCCGTTCACACCGCCAGGTGGTGTTCAGGATGTGTAATTGAGAATCATTCAAACATGCAAAAATGTAGTAGTAAATGCAGTTGGTGATAAATTTATCAGCGGCAGTAAAAGGGCTGTTACAAGACGTGGGGAATCAGGAGTGGTGTTCATAATTTATTGAATTTAAATAATATTAATAATTTTCGTCAGATGCTAAAACCACGAGATCTCACTAAGGCCTTATGAAGTGAAGTGTTAATGTAGCGATCTTGACTACTACATTACGACATTGCATGATCAAAAGAGAATGAGATTTATTTATAGTGCAGAACGATACCACGTCGTTGCCGCCGGAGAGAAAGAAACATGCCACAGCGGCAAAATACCCCGCAGGAACGCGGAATTGTGCTGGAGTCCCTTTGTGCTGGATATGGCAATCAGCGCATCGTTGATAACATCAATCTGACGCTACCCGTCGGTAAAATGACGGTATTGGCGGGGGCCAACGGTTCTGGCAAATCTACCTTACTCAACACTATCGCGCGGATGCTGAAACCGTTGGGAGGCTGCGTGCGCCTTGATGGTCGCGATATTCATCAGCAGCCGACCAAACAGGTAGCGCGCCAGCTAGGCCTGCTGCCACAATCGCCGCTGACCCCGGAAGGGCTCACCGTGTTTGAACTGGTCTCGCGCGGGCGCTATCCGTGGCAGGGGCTGATTCGTCAATGGTCGCCGGAAGATGAAGCGGCGGTTGAGACGGCGCTGCGCCTGACCGGAACGCTGGAGTTTGCCCATTTGCCGGTCGACAGCCTGTCCGGCGGCCAGCGTCAGCGCTGCTGGATAGCCATGGCGCTGGCGCAACAAACGCCGACCATTCTGCTGGATGAACCCACCACCTGGCTTGATTTACGTTATCAGGTTGAAATTCTCGAACTGCTCCAGCAACTCACGCGCGAGCATGGGCGCACCGTGGTGACGGTGCTGCATGACCTTAACTTTGCGGTGAACTACGCCGATACGCTGATTTTCATGAAGCAGGGACGTATTGCCAGCATCGTGGATGAGACGTCCCCTTGTACGGCGGAAATCATCAAGCAGGTTTTTGATGTCGATGTACTGATGCTGCCTAACCCACAAACCGGTAAACCGCTGTTCATGCCATTCTGCGCGCGCCCGGAGCCGGTCTGATGGTAACGCAAAGTCTTATTCAACGGCCGCACCGCATACGCCCGCTGGGGGCGCTGCTGCTGGTGAGCAGCCTGCTGTGTATAGGCGCGATTATCCACCTGGGGCTCGGCGCGCGCTCCATTGCGCCGCGCGTAGTGGTGGAAGCGTTACTGCACTACGACCCGAGCAACTTCGATCACCGCATTATCGTCAACCTGCGCCTGACGCGTCTTCTGGCGGCGTTGCTGACCGGCGCGGCGCTTGGGGTGGCGGGCCTGCTGCTGCAAACCGTTATCCGTAATCCACTGGGCGAGCCGCATATTCTTGGCCTTAACGCCGGAGCCACGCTTGCCGTGGTGGTGTGTTCTGCCGCCGGGATAACCGTCGGTGTGAGTCGACCACTGGCGGCCGCTTTAGGCGCGGCGGCGCTGTTTGGTCTGGTAATGATGCTGGCTTCCGCGGGGCGTGCTGGTGCGACGGCAATGAAAATCACGCTTTGCGGCGTGGCGCTTTCGGCTTTTGCGTCAGCCATCACCGCCTCCATTTTGATCCTTGACGAACAGACATTACAGGCCATGCGCACCTGGCTTGCGGGCGATCTCTCCGGTATTAGCCTGACCACCTTACAGATAGCCTCCATTCCGACGTTGCTGGGCATACTTCTGGCGGGAATCCTCGCGCCCCGACTCAATATCCTGGCCCTGGGCGACCGGGTTGCCAGCGGTCTTGGTGTCTCGGTGGCGCGCACGCGCGTACTCGGGGTTATCGCTATCGCTCTGCTGTGCGGGGCGGCGGTCTCCGTTGCGGGGCCGATTGGTTTTATCGGCCTGGTGGTGCCGCACGTGATTCGCCGCTGGGCGGGGCAGGATATTCGCACTGGGCTGCTGCTGGCGCTACCGACCGGTGCGCTATTGCTCTTATCCGCGGATATTCTTGCTCGTTGGGTGCTTGCGCCACAGGAGTTGGCAACCGGAGTGATGACCGCCATGGTGGGTGCGCCGGTGTTTATTGCGATTGCGGTGAGGTTCTTTAAATGACGCGAGTAGTCACCCGCGCGGGGTTTCGCGCCGTCGCGCTTGGCCCGTTACGCATTCTGCTGCGTCCACGGCTGCTGAAAATCGCCGCCGCGTTGCTGGTCGTTATTGTGCTGCTGCTGGTTTTTGGCGTCACGCGAGGTTCGCTGCCGATTCCCACCGGCGCAATCGGTCGGGCGCTGTTTATGCCAGAGGCGTTAAGCGCGCAGCAGGTGTTTATCGTCCGTGATATTCGTTTGCCGCGGCTGCTGATGGCTATCTTCTGCGGCGGGATGCTCGGACTTGCCGGGGCGGCAATGCAGTCGATAACCCGCAATGGTCTGGCTGACCCTGGATTGATTGGCGTGAAAGAGGGGACCAGCGTGGTTGTGCTGACGCTGATCCTCGCATTCCCCGCCGTCAGCCTTGCCTGGCGGCCGCTGGCGGGGATGCTCGGCGGTGTGCTGGTGGCGCTGCTGGTCATCGTGCTGGCCCGTGACCTTTCGCGCCCGCGCTTTATTCTGATTGGTATTGGCGTGTCGTGGGCGCTCTCGGCGGCGATGGGGCTCTTTATCACTACCGCCGATATTCGCGATGTACAAACGGCGATGACCTGGCTTGCGGGTAGCCTGCACGCCGCGACCTGGCCGCTGCTGGCAGTCGCCATGGCGTGGGCACTGCCGGCCGTGGTGATTCTTTATCTGACCGCTCGGGCGGCGGACGTTGCGCTGATGGGAAATCAGGTTGCCAACGGGTTGGGCGTGCGATTATCGCGCCTGACGATGCTGCGATTTATCGCACCAGTGCTACTGACGGCGGCGAGCGTTTCCTGCGTCGGCAGTCTGGGTTTTGTCGGCCTGATGGCCCCGCATATGGCGCGCTTTATGCTGCGCGGCGGCCAGGTGGCGCTGCTGACCGGCAGCGCGTTGATTGGCGCGTTACTGGTCCTGCTGACCGATACCATCGGGCGTCTGGCCTTTGCACCGCTACAAATTCCGGCAGGGATCATCATTTCGCTGATTGGCTGCCCTTTCTTTATTTTACTGCTGTGGCGTCGCCGCGACGCCTTGTGAGGTTCAGGATGACCCTTCGTGGGCTGATGTCTTTGTTGTGCCTGTGTAGCGTTTCCGTGTTCGCGCAAACGCACCCGTTTACCGACGATCTGGGCCGCGTGGTTCAGGTTCCCGATAATCCTAAACGCATTGTTTCGATGCACGATCTCGATATTACCATTCCACTGATTGAGCTTGGTGTGCCGCCGGTTGCCAGTCACGGACGAACCCGTCCGGATGGCAGCCACTATTTGCGCTCCAGCGCGATGCTGACCGGCGTTGATTTTGACAACAGCGATATCAAGTTTATCGGCACCGCCGATATCGATCTCGAAGCGGTGGCGGCGGCTAAGCCCGACCTGATCATTACCGAACCCAACCGCAACGTACCCATAGAGCAGTTGGCGAAAATTGCGCCGACGGTCAGCATTGACCATCTGTTGGGCAGCGCACCGCGCATTTACGGCAAACTGGCTGAGCTGACCGGAACGCAGGCACGGCTGGCTATCCTCAACCGCCGCTATCAGACGCAAATCGAGCAGCTCAAACAGACCATCGATACCCATAAAATCACCGTCTCGGTGATTCAGGCCAATAACGGCAAGGTCACTGTGCATCACGCCTATCATTCGTTGGGGCGCGTACTGCGCGATGCGGGCTTCCGCTTCCCGCCGCTGATTGAAGGCATTCCTGACGGCCAGCGCATCGACGTAAGCGCTGAACAATTGCCGGAGCTGGACGCCGATTTCCTGTTTGCTACCTGGCGCTCGGATACCGGCGGCAAGCCGCAGGATGAGCTCAACGATATGGAAAAAGTGATGCCGGGCTGGTGTGATTTTATGCGGGCCTGCCGCACCGGGCATTACATTTTGCTGCCGCGCGATGAGGTGATCTCTAACTCTTATGCTTCGTTAAATCTGCTGGTGGCGGAGGTGCAGTCGCAAATTGCCGGGCGTCCGTTGCCTAAGGAATCGAAATGAGCCAGACGTTGAGCCGTAAAGAAAAACGCCGGGTCGACCTGTTTGGTGAACGCCTACGCAGCCGCACCAGCCAGCTTTCACCGCGGCTGCTGGCCGTCGCGCACTGGATAGACGATAACCGTGAAGCGGTGCTCGACCATACGGCAATGGAAATCGCTGCCGCGACGCAAACTTCCGATGCCACCGTAGTCCGGGCTATTCAGGCGTTGGGCTTTGCGGGCCTGCGTGACCTCAAGCAGACCATGCAGCACTGGTTTGGCCCGACCATCACCTCGTCGGAAAAAATGGCCTCGACGGTTGGGGCGTTGACCAGCGATGTGAATTCAAGCATCGATTTTGTGCTGGAAGGGCATCAGCGCGCCTGTGAAATGCTCGCCAGCACCAGCAACCGCGCGGCGATAGCCCAGGCGGCGGCGCTGCTTGGCGATGCGCGTCAGGTGGCGCTGTTCGGCATTGGTGCGTCGGGGATTTTGACCGAGTACACCGCGCGACTGTTCAGTCGTATTGGTTTGCCGTCCTGCGTACTTAACCGCACCGGTTTTAGCCTGGCCGAGCAGATTATTTCGTTACAGCGCGGCGACGTGCTGATTATGATGGGGCAAAAATCGCCGCACCGGGAAGGGCTCACTACGCTGCGTGAGGCAGAACGGTTGGGGATTCCGACGATTTTGCTCACCCAGGCTACCGATTCACGCTTTAGCGATATGGCGCAGGTGGTGATCCACGTTCCACGCGGAGAGAATGGGCGGGTGCCGTTGCACGGAACGGTGATGGTGTGCCTGGAGATGTTGGTGCTGTCGGTGGCGTCCACCCATTCTCAGCGTACGCTGCGGTCGATGAAGCGGATTAACGATTTGCATAAGGCGATTGGGAAGTCTGGGGGGCGGAAAGGGGGGTAGCTTGAGCGTTGCTTTTTACGTTCTGAGTTTCATTCAGGTTTATCACTCCGTCGCGCTCCCTTCCAATGCTAGCCATATAAATTGCGCTGGCGCAAGGAGCGCGCAGGGTGAGGCCAATCGCCGCCTCCCCCTGCACCCCCGCGCTCTGGCGGCAAAA
>NZ_JMPL01000079.1 GCF_000735365.1 Kluyvera ascorbata ATCC 33433
ACCACAGTTCCGGGAAAATGGGCTTTGCCATCGCCGAAGCGGCGGCACAGCGTGGTGCGAATGTCACCTTAGTCAGCGGCCCGGTATCACTGCCAACCCCAGCTTTTGTGCAACGCGTTGACGTGACAACCGCCGAAGAGATGAATGCTGCCGTTCAGGCAAGCGTCGCCGGGCAGCATATTTTCATCGGCTGTGCCGCCGTCGCGGATTATCGCGCCGCCGTCATTGCCGACGAAAAAATTAAGAAACAGGACACCCAGGGTGATGAATTCACAATAAAAATGGTGAAAAACCCCGACATCGTCGCCGGTGTGGCAGCAAGAAAAACAGAGCGACCTTATGTCGTAGGGTTTGCCGCCGAAACGAATAATGTGGAAGAATATGCGCGGCAAAAGCGTAGCCGCAAGAATCTTGATCTGATTTGCGCTAACGATGTTTCGCAATCAAATCAAGGCTTTAATAGCGATAACAACGCATTACACCTTTTCTGGCAGGACGGCGAGAAGCGCTTACCACTCGCCAGTAAGTCACTCCTGGGCCAACTATTATTGGACGAGATCGTTACCCGTTATGATGAAAAAAATCGACGTTAAGATTCTGGACTCGCGTATTGGTCAGCAGTTCCCGCTGCCGACTTATGCCACTGCTGGCTCTGCAGGCCTTGACCTGCGCGCCTGTCTTGATGACGCCGTAGAACTGGCGCCAGGCGAAACCACCTTACTGCCTACAGGGCTGGCGATTCACATTGCTGACCCCTCTCTGGCAGCCGTGATGCTTCCGCGCTCTGGCCTGGGCCACAAGCACGGTATCGTGCTGGGTAACCTGGTCGGGTTGATTGACTCCGACTATCAAGGTCAGCTGATGGTTTCTATCTGGAACCGTGGGCAAACGACCTTCACCATTGAGCCAGGCGAACGTGTTGCGCAAATGGTGTTTGTTCCTGTCGTACAGGCCGAGTTTAATCTGGTCGAATCGTTTGAAGCCACCGACCGTGGCGAAGGTGGTTTTGGCCACTCAGGGCGCCAGTAACTCGCCCTAAGGCGCACCCTGCAACGCGCGGTGCGCCCGTTTTTACGTATCTCACGGTGTCATAATGCGAATACATCACTGCAAATTATGATTGCGGTCACCGTGTGGATGCTCGCCTGACAATTGTTTTATTTTCAGGGGTATTTTAGAACATGGCAGAAAAGCAAACTGCGAAAAGGAATCGTCGCGAGGAAATACTTCAATCCCTGGCGTTGATGCTTGAGTCCAGCGATGGTAGCCAGCGTATTACCACGGCCAAGCTGGCCGCTTCCGTTGGTGTTTCCGAAGCAGCGCTGTACCGGCATTTTCCTAGCAAGACCCGCATGTTCGATAGCCTTATCGAGTTTATCGAAGATAGTCTGATTACCCGTATCAACCTGATCCTCAAAGACGAGAAGGACACCACCACTCGTTTACGTCTGATTGTGCTGTTGATTCTTGGCTTTGGTGAACTCAACCCGGGGCTGACCCGTATCCTGACCGGCCATGCGCTCATGTTTGAGCAGGATCGCCTGCAGGGACGTATTAACCAGCTGTTTGAGCGTATTGAAGCTCAGCTACGCCAGGTTCTGCGCGAGCGGAAAATGCGGGAAGGTGAAGGCTACGAAACGGATGAAACGCTGTTGGCAAGCCAATTGCTGGCTTTCTGTGAAGGGATGCTGTCGCGCTTTGTTCGCAGCGAATTCAAATACCGACCAACGGACGATTTCGACGCCCGCTGGCCGTTGATTGTTGCGCAACTGCAATAATGCACTCAAATAGCCCGGCAGACGCCGGGCTATTTTTTTATACGCCGTACGCCTCGCGATAAGCACGCACTGAAGCCAGATGCTCTGCCATCTCCGGCTTTTCTTCCAGATAGGCGATCAGATCTTTCAGCGTAATGATCGAGATAACTTCACAGCCGTAGTCGCGTTCCACTTCCTGAATGGCTGAAATTTCGCCGCGCCCACGCTCTTGACGATCCAAAGAGATCAGTACGCCAGCAAGCTGCGCGCCGTTGGCCTGGATAATCTCCATCGATTCACGAATCGCGGTGCCCGCGGTGATCACATCGTCCACCAGCATCACGCGCCCGGTCAGTGCACTACCTACCAGGTTGCCGCCTTCGCCGTGATCTTTAGCTTCTTTACGGTTAAAGCAGTATGGGTAATCACGGTCGTGATGTTCCGCCAGCGCCACCGCAGTGGTCGTGGCAATAGGAATGCCTTTGTAGGCAGGCCCAAACAGCAGATCAAACTCAATACCGGAATCCACCAGCGCTTCGGCATAAAAACGGCCTAACAGTGCCAGATCGCGCCCGGTATTAAACAGCCCGGCGTTGAAGAAATAGGGGCTTTTGCGCCCGGATTTCAGCGTAAATTCGCCAAACTTAAGTACCTGCTTGTTAAGCGCAAACTCAATAAACTGGCGCTGATACGGTTTCATGGATTCGCTCCTCATCTCACTTTATTACGGACAAAAAAAAGGGCGACAACGTCGCCCTTAAAATCAATTCTCTAACGCCGCTTTCTGCGTCGTGATAATGGATTCGATACCCCCTCGGGCCAACGCCAGCAAGGTGAGTAACTCTTCGTGGCTGAACGGCTCGCCTTCCGCGGTGCCCTGAACTTCAATGATGCGCCCGTCTTCGGTCATCACCACGTTCATATCAGTTTCCGCCGCCGAGTCTTCAACGTATTCCAGGTCGCACAGCGCTTCGCCGTTGACGATACCGACAGAAACTGCGGCCACCATGCCTTTCATTGGGTTGGTTTTCAGCTTGCCAGCGGTAACCAGTTTACCCAGCGCATCGGCCAGTGCGACGCAGGCACCGGTAATAGATGCAGTACGCGTGCCGCCGTCGGCCTGAATAACGTCGCAGTCCAGGGTGATGGTGAATTCGCCCAGCGCCTTCAGGTCTACCGCCGCGCGCAGCGCACGAGCAATCAGACGCTGAATTTCCATGGTACGACCGCCCTGCTTGCCTTTCGCCGCTTCACGGGCATTACGCGTGTGGGTCGCACGTGGCAGCATGCCGTACTCGGCTGTGATCCAGCCCTGCCCCTGGCCTTTCAGGAAACGGGGTACGCCTTCATCAATAGAGGCGGTGCACAGCACTTTGGTATCACCAAATTCGACCAGCACGGAGCCTTCAGCGTGTTTTGTATAATTACGGGTCAGGGTGACGGGACGCACCTGGTTGGCACTACGACCTGCTGGACGCATGATAGATATCTCCGGCTTGAAACGAATGTGGCGCGCATTATACACAAAATCATTCAAGCTGTATCAGGGCGGCAAGGGGGTGAGCCCAACTCAGAGACTGTTTGCAGGATAACGTGCATACGGATTAACGGCGCTTACTCCTATCCTCATAAGCCCCCGGAGGCTATAATCCCCCCATCTCTCCTTTAAAAACAGGAACGTCTATGATCCGCAGCATGACCGCCTATGCCCGCCGTGAAATCAAGGGTAGTTGGGGCAGCGCCGCTTGGGAACTGCGCTCTGTTAACCAGCGTTATCTCGAAACCTATTTCCGTCTGCCGGAGCAGTTCCGCAGCCTTGAACCCGTTGTTCGTGAACGCCTGCGTACCCGCTTAACTCGCGGGAAAGTAGAGTGCACCCTGCGCTTTGAGCCAGATGCCAGCGCACAAGGCGAACTGATTCTTAATGAAAACCTGGCCAAGCAGTTGGTTAACGCCGCGAACTGGGTCAAAATGCAGAGCGACGAAGGGGAAATTAACCCGGTCGATATTCTGCGCTGGCCGGGCGTGATGGCAGCTCAGGAGCAAGACCTGGATGCTATCGCCGCCGAGATCCTCAATGCGCTTGACGGCACGCTGGACGACTTTATCGTTGCCCGCGAAACCGAAGGCCAGGCGCTGAAGGCGCTCATTGAGCAGCGTCTGGAAGGCGTCAGCGGCGAAGTGGCGAAAGTCCGCGCCCACATGCCTGAAATCCTGCAATGGCAGCGCGACCGCCTGGTTGCCAAGCTGGAAGACGCGGAAGTTCAACTTGAGAACAACCGTCTGGAGCAGGAGCTGGTGCTGATGGCCCAGCGTATCGATGTAGCTGAAGAGTTAGATCGCCTCGAAGCGCACGTGAAAGAGACCTATAACATCCTGAAGAAAAAAGAAGCGGTTGGTCGCCGTCTCGACTTCATGATGCAGGAATTTAACCGTGAATCTAATACCTTAGCATCGAAATCAATTAACGCTGACGTCACTAACTCAGCTATCGAACTGAAAGTACTGATCGAGCAAATGCGCGAGCAGATTCAGAATATCGAGTAATTCAGGTTAGTTGATCCACGTGTAAACGCCCGTGTAAAGACGGGCGTTTTAATTTGGGTAGTTTCTTTTTCTACAGTAGCAGAGCATTATTACCAGCCCTTTATAAAAGGGTTGATTATGGAAGAGATTTGGCACTTAGGTATCACGTTAGACACATAATCCGTATGAGATTGCTTTTACATATACATGTAACGAGCTGCTTAACTTTTGTGTCGCAGTGCCGATCTAATTATATCTTAAGCATTGGTGGCTAGACTGGCCGCCTCCACCTTAAAGTAAGTTAAATCTATGCAATTCACGACTACTCAGAGTACACCAGCGTTTAGCTGGAAAGCCCTTGGCTGGGCCGTATTGTATTTTTGTTTCTTTTCAACAGTATTACAGATTGTTATCTATGCAACGGGCTACAGCGGGTCTAACGGGCTCCGTGACTCGATTCTCTTTAGTTTGTTGTGGCTAGTACCTGTCTTCCTGTTTCCAAAGAAAACTCGGATCATCGGTGCCCTAATCGGTGTCGTGCTCTGGGCAGCCTCACTTGCAGCAATCTGTTATTACGTTATTTATGGTCAGGAGTTTTCACAAAGCGTTTTATTCGTGATGTTTGAAACCAACACCAATGAAGCGGGTGAGTTCTTAAGCCAATATTTTAGCCTGAAGATTGTATTGGTCGCGGTAGTCTATACCGTTGTTGCCGTACTGCTCTGGACCCGTCTACGTCCGGTCTACATCCCAAAACCATGGCGCTGGCTTGTCTCCTTTGCCCTGCTTTACGGATTGATTTTAAACCCGCTTGCTAGCGGCGTGTTGATGAAAGGTAAACCTGTTGCCGATGTTCTGGACGGCCTTTCTGCTCGCCTTGGGCCAGCAGCGCCATGGCAGTTCATTACTGGCTATTACCAATATCACCACCAGCTGGATAATCTGACCCGGCTGCTTAACGACAACCATGCGCTGCCACCGCTGGCAAACCTGAAAGATAGCTCAGGGAATGCCCCGCGTACGCTGGTTCTGGTCATCGGTGAATCTACACAGCGTGGGCACATGAGCCTTTATGGCTATCCACGCGAAACCACGCCAGAGCTGGACGCGCTGCACAAGTCAGACCCGAACTTCACCGTTTTCAACGATGTTGTGACCTCTCGTCCTTATACCATTGAGATCCTTCAGCAGGCGCTGACCTTTGCCAACGAGCAGAATCCGGACCTGTATCTGACGAAGCCATCACTGATGAACCTGATGAAACAGGCGGGTTATAAAACCTTCTGGATCACCAACCAGCAGACGATGACCTCGCGTAATACCATGCTGACCGTGTTCTCTAAACAGACCGACAAGCAATTCTATATGAACCAGCAGCGTACCCAGAGCGCCCGCGAATACGACGCTAACGTCCTGGCACCGTTTAAAGAGGTTCTGGCAGACCCTGCACCGAAGAAATTTATCATCGTGCATCTGCTGGGCACACATATTAACTACGAGTACCGTTACCCGGAAAACTGGAATAAATTCTCGGGTAAAACCGACACGATGCCAGCTGGGCTAAGCAAGGATGAGCAGGACACGTATAACAACTACGACAATGCTAACCTGTACAACGATTTCGTCGTTTCCAGTCTGATTAAGGACTATAAAGCGACCGATCCGAATGGCTTCCTGCTGTACTTCTCTGACCATGGTGAAGAGGTTTATGACACGCCGCCGCACCACACGCAGGGGCGTAACGAGCTGGCACCAACGCGTCATATGTACACCATTCCGTTCCTGCTGTGGACGTCGGAAAAATGGCATCAGGAGCATCCTCGCGATTTCTCTCAGGATGTTAACCGCAAATACAGCAGCTCCGAGCTTATCCATACCTGGTCCGATCTGGCCGGTTTAACCTACGACGGATATGACCCTACCCGTGCGTTGACCAACCCGCAGTTTACAGAGACGACACGCTGGATTGGCAACCCATATGATAAAAAAACGCTAACCGATTACGACAAGCTGCCATTCGGCGAGCAAATCGGTAATCAGTAACGACTCCGGGCCGCTTCATCTTGAAGCGGCTTTTTTTCGCCTTGTTTGTTTTACTTCGTCGCTAAAAATAAATTATATTTTCTAATCACTAAAAAACGACCAAAACCACACAAAGCTTCAATCACATAGAAAAAACACCAAAGTTATATTAGTTTTTATAATCAATACCATCTTGCCTTAGAAAATCTCAATCGTGACCAAGCGCACAAATCGCTACCCTCCAACCATTCTTTTTGGGAGCGAACATGTTACTGCATATCCTTTACCTTATCGGCATCACCGCTGAAGCAATGACCGGAGCCCTGGCTGCCGGGCGCCGCCGCATGGATACTTTTGGCGTTATCATCATCGCCACAGCCACTGCGCTTGGTGGCGGTTCCGTCCGCGATATGCTGCTTGGCCACTACCCATTAGGCTGGGTACAGCACCCTGAGTACATTATTACCGTCGCCATTGCGGCGGTACTTACCACGATTGTGGCACCGGTCATGCCACACCTGCGTCGTCTATTCCTGGTGTTGGATGCTATCGGCCTGATTGTTTTCTCGATCATTGGTGCACAGATAGCGCTGGATATGGGAGAAGGCCCAATCATCGCCGTCATTGCTGCCGTCATTACCGGCGTATTTGGTGGCGTTCTGCGAGATATGTTCTGTAAACGCATCCCGTTGGTATTCCAGAAAGAGCTTTACGCCGGTATATCGTTTGCTGCCGCCGTGCTGTACGTCGCGCTGCAGCAATACGTCAGCAACCATGATGTGGTGGTGATCTCAACGCTGCTCTTTGGTTTTACCGCACGTATGCTGGCGCTAAGACTCAAGCTCGGTCTGCCGGTTTTCCACTACCGTCACGAAACACACTAATTAAATCCCGCTATTCCTGATGACCCCAACGCTTCAACAAGCGAGCCAATCACGGGGTCATGAATAAACGCTGCCAGGCTACGTGCCTTCTCAACGCCGATACCCGGCAGCGTTTGCCAGCTCAGCTCATCACGCGACCGTAACTGCTCCCAGGAGCCATCATCGAGCGCCTTCAAGGCCATATCTGGCAACGGCACGCCTAACGCCTTTACCCAGCGTCGAAAAGGCTGTCTGCGCGTCATATCTAAACGGTGCCAAAGCCGCTGCGCGCGTTCAGTCGTCATACCTGGCGTTGACTGCAGCTGCTTTAGCGTCAGCCCAAGCCAGGAAAAGATATGGTCAAACGAATACGTTGTCGCAAGCTGGCTCCAGCCAACTTCACCCATCCCTTTAATATCCAGAACCGCTGGCTGCCCCAGCCAGATAAGGCGCGCTAAGAACTGCTCCCGGCAATCGTCGGTGCGATAGAAACAGGTGAGAGCGTGATAGGTGGACGCAGGAGGCCGCGCTTTTGTCCGGTCAAGAGCACGCCACACCACACTATCCAGGCGCGGAATACCCTGGCCTGCAAGGCTTACCAACAGCTGATCGCCCGTCGTGATATCCAGCGCCTGCCAGCGCGCAACCGACCCAATATTGACCCGCCGCACGCGCTTGTCGTCCAGCATGAATGACTCCAGCTCAGCAACAACGGAAATCTTTCCTGTTCGACCAATAGCAAAGTGGATACCGCTCACCTCAGCCACCTGCGATACCGGCTGATACTTCCACGCAACAACCCAATCACCCTGTGCAGGAAGCCAATTTGCGCCATCAGGTTCTTTTGCAGCGCGGACAACGATGCCATCCGTCGCAAAGGGTAATGCCGTGTTAAACCAGCGCGAACGCCAGTCAGCCACCTCTTTAACCTGTTTAACGGGATGCGTATAACGTGACGTGAGTGCAAAGCCAGAGGCGGCGAGCAAATCTAGCCGCTCACGCATAGAAGCAGGGCCATCAGGCCACGCCCAAACAAACAGTGATAGCGCCGAGAGTGGCTCACCGCTGCCCTGCCGCATCAGCATACCCGCCACCTTTGAGCGTGCGTTCATGCCGCCCATTTGCTGCTGTACATGCCCTTCAGTGCCTAAAAAAATCTCACCCTGTAGGATGCTGTTTGCCAGCCTGCCGCTTACGCTTTGCGGAATAGACGGAATGCGCCTGGCTTTTTCGGTCCAGTCTTCCCCGCGTAAGCCATCCCCCCGGCTAATCACTTTATCCAAAGATCCATTCCGGTATTCCAGCGTCACCGCCACGCCATCGACTTTCGGCTGCACCCAGAGGTCTTCTCGCTCTTTCATCCAGACACCCACTGCGCGCTCATCCGCCAGCTTGCGCACGCCGGTATGAGCCACCGGATGTTTAATCGTCCTGCTGAGTGGCAACAGGCTGGTTTCCTCGGCGGATGTCACGCCAAAGCAGCGCTGCCACTGGGCAAGCCGTGCAGCAAGCTGGTCATACACGCCGTCGCTAACCTCGCTTGCGCCTTGCTGCCAGTAGGTTTTATTCCATTGCGAAATCTGACCTTTTAGTTGGGCAATTTCCTGCTCGGCCCTGGCAGGAGACCAGGCGGGACAGGCTGCCTGCGCCTGGAGCGTAAGCAGCAATCCCACAACACTCATCCATGCTCTCATTTTCTTTCCCTCTCAAACGGATAGCCCGTTTTTAGCGCAGCCATTTTCACGATGCGAGAAGGGATAGAGGGTTTTACGAGCAGGCTTCAGGGAAAAAATCGTTGTTGCAGCAACAACAGGGGAGATCAGGAAAACGGCACGCACAATGAAAGAAACTGGCACAAAAAATGTGACAAAGACTACGTCGCGTGGCGGCGCCGTGTATAATAGGCTCGTATGTAAGTTCTCTTTCGATAATCACATACAAAAGACACTCATGGCTCAAGGCACGCTCTATATTGTTTCCGCCCCTAGCGGCGCGGGTAAATCCAGCCTGATTCAGGCTTTATTGAAAACCCAACCGTTGTACGACTCCCAGGTATCTGTTTCACATACCACGCGCGCGCCGCGTCCGGGTGAAGTGCACGGTGAACACTATTTCTTTGTCAATCACGACGATTTCAGAACGATGATTGGCGAAGGGGCATTCCTGGAACACGCAGAAGTCTTTGGCAACTATTACGGCACCTCGCGTCAGGCAATTGAGCAGGTACTGGCGACTGGCGTTGATGTCTTCCTCGATATCGACTGGCAAGGCGCTCAACAAATCCGTAAAAGCATGCCGGGCGCACGCAGCATCTTTATTCTGCCGCCGTCCAAAATTGAACTGGACCGTCGCCTGCGTGGCCGCGGACAGGACAGCGAAGAGGTTATCGCAAAACGTATGGCTCAGGCAGTTGCAGAAATGAGTCATTACGCGGAATATGATTACCTTATCGTCAATGATGATTTTGATACCGCTCTGGGTGACTTTAAAACCATCCTCCGGGCAGAACGTCTGCGTATGAGCCGCCAAAAGCAGCGACATGACGCTTTAATCAGCAAATTATTGGCAGACTGAACCCACTTTCAGTATCATGCCCAGTCCATCACTATCTGTGGAGCATTAAAGTATGGCACGCGTAACTGTTCAGGACGCTGTAGAGAAAATTGGTAACCGTTTTGACCTGGTACTGGTCGCCGCGCGTCGCGCTCGTCAGATGCAGGTAGGCGGAAAGGATCCGCTGGTTCCAGAAGAAAACGACAAAACCACCGTTATCGCACTGCGCGAAATCGAAGAAGGTCTGATCAACAACCAGATCCTCGACGTGCGCGAGCGCCAGGAACAACAAGAGCAGGAAGCCGCTGAATTACAAGCTGTTACCGCTATTGCTGAAGGTCGTCGTTAAACATAAGCGGGTCGCCCTTGTATCTGTTTGAGAGCCTGAATCAGCTGATTCAAAATTACCTGCCGGAAGACCAGATTAAGCGTCTGCGGCAGGCCTATCTCGTTGCACGTGACGCTCACGAGGGGCAGACACGTTCAAGCGGTGAACCCTATATCACGCACCCGGTAGCGGTAGCCTGCATTCTGGCCGAGATGAAACTCGACTATGAAACGCTGATGGCCGCCCTGCTGCATGACGTGATAGAAGATACCCCTGCCACCTACCAGGACATGGAGCAGCTCTTTGGTAAGAGCGTTGCTGAACTGGTAGAGGGGGTCTCTAAACTTGATAAACTCAAGTTCCGCGATAAGAAAGAAGCGCAGGCTGAAAACTTTCGCAAAATGATTATGGCGATGGTGCAGGATATCCGCGTCATCCTCATCAAGCTTGCCGACCGCACCCACAACATGCGCACGCTGGGCTCATTACGCCCGGACAAGCGTCGCCGCATCGCCCGTGAAACCCTCGAAATTTACAGCCCGCTGGCGCACCGTTTAGGTATCCACCACATCAAGACCGAGCTCGAAGAGCTGGGCTTTGAAGCGCTGTATCCAAACCGTTATCGCGTCATTAAAGAGGTGGTGAAAGCCGCGCGCGGTAACCGTAAAGAGATGATTCAGAAGATCCTTTCTGAAATTGAAGGGCGTTTGCAAGAAGCGGGAATTCCGTGTCGCGTTAGCGGTCGCGAGAAACATCTGTACTCTATCTACTGCAAAATGGTGCTGAAAGAGCAGCGTTTTCACTCGATCATGGATATCTACGCCTTCCGCGTTATCGTTCACGATCTGGATACCTGCTACCGCGTACTGGGCCAGATGCACAGCCTGTACAAACCGCGCCCGGGTCGCGTAAAAGACTACATCGCGATTCCAAAGGCCAACGGATATCAGTCCCTGCACACCTCCATGATTGGGCCACACGGTGTCCCAGTCGAAGTCCAGATCCGTACCGAAGACATGGATCAAATGGCAGAGATGGGTGTTGCCGCGCACTGGGCTTACAAAGAGCACGGTGGCGAAAGCAGTACAACCGCGCAAATCCGCGCCCAGCGCTGGATGCAAAGCCTGCTGGAATTGCAGCAGAGCGCCGGTAGCTCGTTTGAATTTATCGAGAGCGTTAAATCCGATCTCTTCCCGGATGAGATTTACGTTTTCACCCCGGAAGGCCGCATCGTCGAACTGCCCGCTGGCGCTACGCCGGTGGACTTCGCCTACGCCGTGCATACCGATATCGGCCATGCCTGCGTGGGCGCGCGCGTCGACCGTCAGCCTTACCCGCTGTCGCAGCCGCTCTCTAGCGGCCAGACGGTAGAAATCATCACCGCACCGGGCGCACGCCCGAATGCCGCATGGCTTAATTTTGTCGTCAGCTCGAAAGCGCGCGCCAAAATCCGTCAGATGCTGAAAAACCTCAAGCGCGACGACTCCGTCAGCCTGGGTCGCCGTCTGCTGAACCATGCGCTGGGCGGTAGCCGCAAGCTCGCGGAAATTCCGGCGGATCATGTTCAGCGCGAACTTGACCGTATGCGTCTTGCCACCCTCGACGACCTGCTGGCCGAAATTGGCCTGGGCAACGCTATGAGCGTGGTGGTGGCGAAAAACCTCCAGCAGGGTGAAGCAATACCGTCTGCACCGGGCGCCTCCGGGCACAGCCATCTGCCGATTAAAGGCGCGGACGGCGTGCTGATCACCTTCGCGAAATGCTGTCGCCCAATCCCTGGCGACCCGATCATCGCCCACGTCAGCCCGGGTAAAGGGTTGGTTATTCACCATGAATCCTGCCGCAACATTCGCGGCTATCAGAAAGAACCTGAGAAATTCATGGCGGTTGAGTGGGACAAAGAGACGGCGCAGGAATTTATCACCGAGATTAAGGTAGATATGTTCAACCATCAGGGGGCATTGGCCAACCTGACGGCAGCAATCAATACCGCAACGTCCAACATTCAAAGCCTGAATACGGAAGAGAAGGATGGCCGCGTTTATAGCGCCTTTATCCGCCTGACCGCACGTGACCGCGTGCACCTGGCGAATATCATGCGCAAAATCCGCGTGATGCCTGACGTTATCAAAGTCACCCGTAACCGAAACTAACGTTATGAACTTACAGCGTTATGCGCGTATCCGTGAGATGCTCGCCAGGCGTCAGCCTGACCTGACGGTCTGCATGGAAGAGGTTCACAAGCCTCATAATGTCTCAGCGATCGTTCGTACCGCCGACGCGGTAGGCGTACACGAAGTTCACGCGGTCTGGCCCAGCACCCGAATGCGCCCTATGGCATCCGCGGCAGGCAGCAACAGCTGGGTACAGGTGATAACCCATCCCACTATCGGTGATGCGGTAGGCCATTTAAAAGGCCAGGGCATGCAAATCCTGGCAACCAATCTGTCAGACAAATCGGTCGATTTCCGTGACATCGACTATACCCGCCCAACCTGTATTCTGATGGGGCAGGAAAAAACCGGTATCACCCAGGAAGCGTTAGCCCTCGCAGACCAGGACATCATCATTCCGATGATCGGCATGGTGCAGTCGCTCAACGTTTCCGTCGCCTCTGCGTTAATTCTCTACGAAGCCCAGCGCCAGCGTCAGAACGCCGGCATGTACCAACGCGAAAACAGCATGCTGCCGGTCGAAGAGCAGCAGCGTCTGCTGTTTGAAGGCGGCTATCCGGTGCTGGCACACGTCGCCAAACGCAAAGGCCTTCCTTATCCCCACGTCAACGAGCAGGGCGAAATTGAAGCCGATGCCACGTGGTGGTCCACTATGCAGGCTACGGAGTAACCGCCATGCAAAGCCGTCTGCTGGATGCCGTTCCGCTCAACACATTGACCGGCGTAGGCGCCGCGCAGAGCAGTCGGCTGGCGAAAATCGGTCTGCACACGGTGCAGGATTTGCTCCTGCATCTGCCGTTGCGCTACGAAGACCGCACCCAGCTTTATCCTATCGGTGAACTGCTTCCCGGCATCTACGTGACCGTGGAAGGCGAAGTCCTGAACTGCAATATCACCTTCGGCGGCCGCCGGATGATGACCTGCCAGATTAGCGACGGCACCGGCATCCTGACCATGCGCTTCTTCAACTTCAACGCGGCGATGAAAAACAGTCTCGCCACCGGGCGACGCGTACTGGCCTACGGTGAAGCGAAGCGCGGCAAGTACGGCGCGGAGATGATCCACCCGGAATATCGCGTTCAGGGCGACCTCAGCACGCCGGATTTGCAGGAGACCTTAACGCCGGTCTACCCCACCACTGAAGGCATCAAGCAGGCGACGCTGCGTAAGCTCACCGACCAGGCGCTGGATTTACTCGATACCTGCGCCATCAGCGAACTGCTGCCGCCGGAACTGGCTCAGGGGATGATGAGTCTGCCGGAAGCGCTACGCACGCTGCATCGCCCGCCACCGTCACTCCAGCTCGCCGATTTAGAAACCGGTAAGCATCCCGCCCAGCAGCGTTTAATCCTTGAAGAGCTGCTGGCGCACAATCTCAGCATGCTGGCCTTACGCGCGGGCGCGCAGCGTTTTCACGCACAGCCTCTCAGCGCGAGCCGCGAGCTGAAAGATAAGTTTCTGGCCAATCTGCCGTTTAAGCCTACCGGTGCACAGGCACGCGTGACGGCCGAAATTGAACACGATATGGCGCTGGATATACCGATGATGCGCCTGGTGCAGGGCGACGTCGGCTCAGGTAAAACGCTGGTTGCGGCACTGGCGGCGCTGCGCGCCATCGCGCACGGCAAACAGGTGGCGCTGATGGCACCGACCGAACTGCTCGCCGAACAGCACGCCAATAACTTCCGCAGCTGGTTTGCGCCACTCGGCATTGAAGTCGGCTGGTTAGCGGGCAAGCAGAAAGGCAAGGCGCGTCAGGCGCAGCAAGAGGCCATTGCCAGCGGCCAGGTGCAGATGATTGTCGGCACCCACGCTATCTTCCAGGAACAAGTGCAGTTTAACGGCCTGGCGCTGGTGATCATCGATGAACAGCACCGTTTTGGCGTTCATCAACGCCTCGCGCTGTGGGAAAAAGGCCAGCAGCAGGGCTTCCACCCGCATCAACTGATCATGACCGCCACCCCGATTCCACGCACCCTGGCAATGACCGCCTATGCCGATCTGGATACGTCGGTGATTGATGAACTGCCGCCGGGACGAACCCCGGTCACGACGGTCGCCATCCCGGATACCCGTCGCCATGACATTATCGACCGCGTACGCAACGCCTGTACCACCGAAGGCCGTCAGGCCTACTGGGTCTGCACGCTGATTGAGGAGTCTGACCTGCTGGAAGCCCAGGCGGCGGAAGCCACCTGCGAAGAGCTGAAGCTGGCGCTGCCGGAGCTGAATATCGGCCTTGTGCACGGGCGCATGAAGCCTGCCGAGAAGCAGGCCGTTATGCAGGCGTTCAAGCAGGGCGAACTGCATCTGCTGATTGCCACCACGGTCATTGAAGTGGGCGTCGACGTACCTAACGCCAGCCTGATGATTATTGAAAACCCGGAGCGTCTGGGGCTGGCACAGCTACACCAGCTCAGAGGCCGCGTAGGCCGTGGCGCGGTGGCCTCACACTGCGTGCTGCTCTACAAAGCGCCGCTGTCGAAAACCGCGCAAATGCGTTTGCAGGTGCTGCGCGACAGCAACGACGGCTTTGTGATTGCGCAAAAAGACCTCGAGATCCGCGGCCCCGGCGAACTGCTTGGCACCCGCCAGACCGGCAACGCCGAATTTAAAGTCGCCGATCTACTGCGCGATCAGGCGATGATCCCCGAAGTTCAGCGCCTGGCACGCCATATTCACGACCGTTATCCACAGCAGGCCAATGCCCTGATTGAACGCTGGATGCCGGAAACCGAACGTTATTCCAACGCGTAGCAACACCCGCAGCCTCACAGGGGCTGTGCTAAACTTCGCACAATTTTACTTCCCTGGACGAGTTTGTAATGAGACGAGAACTGGCTATCGAATTTTCGCGCGTCACCGAAGCGGCGGCGCTGGCAGGCTACAAATGGCTGGGCCGCGGCGATAAGAACACCGCCGACGGCGCGGCGGTCAACGCCATGCGTATTATGCTCAACAAGGTCAACATTGACGGCACCATCGTCATTGGCGAAGGCGAAATCGATGAAGCGCCAATGCTCTACATCGGCGAGTCCGTCGGTACCGGTAATGGCGATGCGGTAGATATCGCCGTTGACCCAATCGAAGGCACCCGCATGACGGCGATGGGCCAGGCAAACGCGCTGGCGGTGCTGGCGGTAGGCGATAAAGGCTGCTTCCTCAACGCCCCTGATATGTACATGGAAAAGCTGATCGTCGGCCCTGGCGCGAAAGGTACTATCGATCTCAACAAACCGCTGGAAGAGAACCTGCGTAACGTCGCCCGCGCGCTGGACAAACCGCTGTCCGAATTAACCGTCACCATTCTTGCTAAACCGCGCCACGACGAGGTTATCGTTGAGCTGCAAAAACTGGGCGTGCGCGTCTTTGCCATTCCTGATGGCGACGTTGCCGCCTCTATCCTGACCTGTATGCCGGACAGCGAAGTCGATGTGATGTACGGCATTGGCGGCGCACCGGAAGGCGTCGTCTCTGCTGCGGTTATTCGCGCGCTGGACGGTGACATGCACGGCCGCCTGCTGGCCCGCCATCACGTCAAAGGCGACAACGAAGAGAACCGCCGTATCGGTGAAAACGAGCTGGAACGCTGCAAGGCGATGGGCATTGAAGCGGGCGTGGTACTGACGCTCGACGACATGGCGCGCAGCGACAACGTTATCTTCTCTGCCACCGGTATTACCAAAGGCGACCTGCTGGACGGCATCACCCGCAAGGGCAATATCGCGACCACCGAGACGCTGCTGATCCGCGGAAAATCACGTACCATTCGCCGCATTCAGTCAATTCACTACCTCGATCGCAAAGACACTGAAATTCAGCGTCACATTCTCTGAATCATTTGATCAATAGAGCTTTCCAGCCCTTTCGGGCTGGAAATCTGCTCTCGTCACGGTGATGATAAGCTAACGATATTGAGGGGAGAGAGGCCATGGCTGACTGGGTTACCGGCAAAGTTGTTAAAGTGCAGAACTGGACTGACGCACTGTTTAGTCTCACCGTCCACGCTCCGGTTAAACCGTTCACCGCCGGGCAGTTTGCCAAGCTCGGGCTGGATATCGACGGCGAGCGCGTTCAGCGCGCCTACTCTTACGTTAACGCCCCACATAACCCCGATCTCGAGTTCTATCTGGTCACCGTACCGGACGGCAAGCTGAGCCCACGTCTTGCGGCGCTGAAGCCGGGCGATGACGTACTGGTCGTCAGCGAAGCGGCGGGCTTCTTTGTGCTTGAGGAAATTCCCGACTGCGAAACCCTGTGGATGCTGGCAACCGGCACCGCCATTGGGCCATACCTGTCGATTCTGGAAGAAGGCAAAGATCTGGATCGCTTTAAAAATCTGGTGCTGGTTCACGCCGCGCGCTATGCCGCCGACTTAAGCTATCTGCCGCAAATGCGGGCGCTGGAAGAACGTTACGCCGGTAAGCTGCGTATTCAAACGGTTGTCAGCCGCGAAACCACGCCGGGCATGCTGACGGGGCGCGTACCTGCGCTCATTGAAAGCGGCGCGCTGGAAGCAGCGGTCGGCCTGCCGATGAATGCCGAAACCAGCCACGTGATGCTGTGCGGCAACCCGCAGATGGTGCGCGACACTCAACAACTGCTGAAAGAGACCCGACAGATGACCAAACACCTTCGCCGTCGCCCGGGCCATATGACCGCCGAACATTACTGGTAAGAACGTTTCACTGCCCGGTAAGCGCCCCGGGCATTTTGCCGGATGGCGACGCTAATGCGCCTTATCCGGCCTACGTGTCGGCGCGGTACTTCACGGCCTGCGTCTCTTTACCGTATTTATTTTCGCCCTGGGTGCCAACAAACGCGCCCAGGTCGATAAGCATCATCACGATAATCAGCGTCGGAATAAAGCGTCCTACGCCCCACTGCCAGACACCGGGCAGCATTGACCAGTTGCCCGCCAGCAGCATCCACGCCAAAATCATCAACAGCGCCCAGATGCCGGACTTGCCCCGGTCATGCAGCCGTTTAATCGTCACCGCCGCCGTCGGCCAGAGCAGGCAGACCAGCATAAATGCCGCGGTTTGCAGGTCAACCAGCCCGCCGCCCGCAAGGCTAAACAGCGCCACCATCGTCACCGCCCAGATGGCAATCCAGATCCAGAAATCACGGCGACCAATACGGCCTTTACCGGAAAATAACCATTGCTGTAGAGTCATGTACCCTTTCCTTTGTCGTTGTGCCGCATAGTGTACCCTGAAGCGGCCACATTTTGACAAGCGAGGCGGTTCCCGTTTTAATCGTCATCGTAAAAGAGGAGACGATAAGCATGAAAAAATGGATAACGCTGTGTCTGATTGGGCTCCTGACCCTGGGTGCCGCTCAGTCCGTGCTGTCGGCGCAGCCGCCTACGGCCGTGGCGCCGTATCTGTTATCGGGCGCGCCGGCTTTCGATCTCTCCATCAGTCAGTTCCGGGAAAAATTTAACGCCGACAACCCGACGCTGCAGCTTGGGGAGTTCAGGTCAATAACCTCCAGCCGCGACCAACTCAACATTACCCGTGCCGCTAGTAAGATAAACGAAAACCTCTACGCCTCCACGGCGCTGGAGCGCGGCACGCTGAAGATTAAGTCCATTCAGATAACCTGGCTGCCGATTCAGGGGCCAGAGCAGAAGGCGGCGAAGAATAAAGCGCTGGAATACATGAGTGCGCTGATGCGCGCCGTGATCCCAACGCTCACCAAACCACAAAGCCTGCAAAAACTGCAAAAGCTCCTTACGCTTGGGAAAGGTAAACATTACTTCGCCAGCACCGAAGGCGCCGTGCGCTATGTTGTCGCAGATAACGGTGAAAAAGGGCTGACCTTCGCCGTTGAACCGATTAAGCTGGCGCTATCTGAGAATCTTGAAGGGGAGAATAAATGATAAAAAGCAAAGCCTTCATGACATTCAATCTCTATACTGTTTCACAGACCATGCTGCCCTGACGGGCGGCCATATTCCTTAATTCGCTGATAAGCGTGGAGAATCGAAATGCGACATCCTTTAGTGATGGGTAACTGGAAACTGAACGGCAGCCGCCACATGGTAAACGAGCTGATTGCTAATCTGCGTACCGAACTGGCTGGCGTTGCTGGTTGTGGCGTTGCTATCGCGCCACCAGAAATGTACATCGATCTGGCTAAACACGCCGCTGCGGGCAGCCACATCCACCTGGGCGCGCAGAACGTTGACCTGAACCTGTCCGGCGCATTCACCGGCGAAACTTCCGCTGAAATGCTGAAAGATGTTGGCGCAACCTACATCATCATCGGCCACTCCGAGCGTCGTACCTACCACAAAGAATCTGACGAGCTGATCGCTAAGAAATTCGCGATTCTGAAAGAACAGGGTCTGATCCCAGTACTGTGCATCGGTGAAACCGAAGCAGAAAACGAAGCGGGCAAAACCGAAGAAGTTTGCGCACGCCAGATCGACGCGGTTCTGAAAACTCAGGGCGCAGCAGCCTTCGAAGGCGCAGTCATCGCTTACGAACCAGTATGGGCGATCGGTACCGGCAAATCTGCAACTCCAGCGCAGGCTCAGGCTGTTCACAAATTCATCCGTGACCACATTGCTAAAGCTGACGCGAAAATCGCTGAACAGGTTATCATCCAGTACGGCGGTTCCGTCAACGCAGGCAACGCTGCTGAGCTGTTCACCCAGCCAGACATCGATGGCGCGCTGGTTGGCGGTGCATCCCTGAAAGCTGACGCTTTCGCGGTGATCGTTAAAGCAGCAGAAGCGGCGAAAAAAGCGTAAGACATTCACGCGAAACCTCCCCGGATTCGGCATTCGCCTCGTCCGGGAGATCAGGTTCCCCGTAGCCCGGCCACGCGTAGCGCAGCTGGGAAAAGCCGGCCATCAGGCCGGTTTTTTATAATTTCCCCAGCACCTGATACCACGCATAATCCAGCGGCAATAGCAGCAGATAACTGACCGCCGCCAGCGCCAGACACAGCAGCATCCCCGCCCGCGCAGGCACCTTCCCTAACGCCATCGCCACCACAATTGGCGACGCCTGATACGGCAGCAGCGGCGTGGAATAACCCAGCACCTGAATCATAATGACGCTCAGCAGCGGGAAGCCGGTGGCATCAGAGAAGCTCTGGGCAAAGGTGGTATACAGCGCAGGTACGCCGTTTGCGGTCATGATAAAGTTCAGCGCGCTGGTAATGCCGGTTAACGCGAGGAAGCTGGTAAACGGCGCGTCTTCGCTGAGCGGCATAACGTGAAGCAGCGCATTACCCACCACGGCACCAATGCCGGTTTGCGTCACCGTAATGGCGAGCCCAAGGATCCCCGCCACGTAAATACAGGTGCGGATGTTCACTCCGCTGGCAAATTCATCGCCGTTAATAAATCCAACGCGCGGCAGCAGCGTGATGACCGCAGCCACCAGCCCCGTCCAGGCTGGCCCAATTCCGTGCAGGCTTTCGCTCACCCACAGCGTCAATACCACCGCCAACAGCCACGCCAGGCGCTTCTCATCCGCGCTCATTGGCGGTAACGGCTCAAGGTCGCGCGGTGGATGGGGTTTCCCAGGGAACAGCCAGCAGATAAGCCCCACGAGCGCCGCCCCTTTCAACCAGCCTAATACCGGCGTATGCAGCAGCAGATACGGCACATAGTTAAGGTGAATACCGTAGGCCCCTTCCGCCGCGCCGCTCATCACCAGATTAGGCACGTTCGCGGGCAGAATGGTCGCAGAAAGCTGGAAGGTGCCGAAGCCAACGGCCAGCGCCAGCCCGTACCAGGCACGGGTACCGTCTTCGATGCCCGCGCGTTTGGCCATTGCCGCCACAATCGGCATCAGCAGCGCAATGCGCCCCATATTCGACGGCATCACGAACGCCAGCGCGTAGCTCAGCAGCACCACGCTACCCACCATGAGCAGCCAGGAGTCGGTGAGCCTTGAAGAGAGCGCCCGCGCGGCGCGATCCGCCAGCCCGGTCTTACGAATGGCAATACCGAGCACAAAACCGCTGAATACCAGCCAGAAGGCCGATGAAGCAAAACCGCCGAAGATAACGTCCGGCGGCGCAATTTTTGCGGTCATCGCCGCGGCGAAAAACAGCAGCGCAGTAATAAACTCCGGCAGCAGCGAGGTCGCCCACAGCAGGATGGTCACGCCAACAATCAGCGAGGGGAGGAACAGAGGGTGAGTAAACCAGAGCGACATACCTGTCTCCTGTCGTTTTTTTTCACCAAGAATACGACGACAGGGTAGACAGGTAA
>NZ_JMPL01000080.1 GCF_000735365.1 Kluyvera ascorbata ATCC 33433
AGATGGAATTGAGTGATAAAGCCGTTCGTCACGCTGAATTTTTAGCTCAGCAGGAGGGGATTATCCATCTGCTGCACGTGTTGCCCGCATCGGCAAGCTACACCATGAGCCGTTTTGCCGCCGATCTACGACGCTTTGAAGAGCATTTACAGAAAGAAGCCGAAAGCCGCTTGACCACGATGGTGAGCCATTTCTCTATTGATCCTTCCCGCATTAAGCTTCACGTTCGTCTCGGTAGCGTTCGCGATGCGGTCAATGAGCTGGCGGAAGAGCTGAATGCCGATATGGTCGTCATTGGTTCACGTAACCCGTCTATCAGCACGCACCTTCTTGGCTCTAACGCCTCAAGCGTTATCCGCCACGCGCACATCCCCGTTTTAGTCGTCAGATAATGTAGCCAGGCCAGGCGAAGTACCGCCGGGAAATAGCTAACGTATAAAAAAAGGCCACCTTTCGGTGGCCTTTGACATTGCAGGCATTGTCTTCTTTTTTATGCAGTTTTGGTACGAATCAGGTAGTCAAATGAACTCAGTGACGCCTTCGCACCTTCGCCAGTGGCGATAATAATCTGTTTGTACGGCACGGTGGTGCAGTCGCCCGCGGCGAATACGCCCTTCACGTTAGTTTCGCATTTCGCATCAATAATGATTTCGCCCATGCGATTGCGCTCAATGGTGCCTTCGAGCCAATTGGTGTTTGGCAGCAGACCAATCTGGACAAAGATACCCGCCAGCGCAACGTGATGCTCATCGCCGGTCACACGGTCACGATACTGCAGTCCGGTCACCTTGCTGCCGTCGCCTTTCACTTCAGTGGTCTGCGCGTTCAGAATAATGTCGACGTTTTTCAGGCTGCGCACTTTATCCTGCAGCACCTGGTCAGCCTTCATTTCTGGCGCAAACTCAAGCAGAGTCACGTGTTCAACAACACCGGCCAGATCGATAGCCGCTTCCACGCCGGAGTTACCGCCGCCGATCACCGCCACGCGTTTGCCTTTAAACAGCGGGCCGTCACAGTGTGGGCAGTAGGTCACACCTTTGGTGCGATACTGATCTTCACCCGGAACGTTCATGTTACGCCATTTTGCACCGGTCGCAATGATAATGCTGCGTGCTTTCAGCACCGCGCCAGAAGCAGTTTCAATCTGATGCAGGCCGCCTTCAACCGCGGCAGGAATCAATTTAGACGCGCTCTGGGAGTCAATCACGTCCACGTCGTACTCGCTCACGTGCGCCTTCAATGCGCCAGCCAGCTTCTGACCTTCGGTTTTTGGCACCGAGATATAGTTTTCAATATCGACGGTATCCAACACCTGGCCGCCAAAACGTTCGCCCATCAGACCAGTACGGATACCTTTACGCGCAGAGTAAACCGCTGCCGCTGCGCCGGACGGGCCGGAGCCGACAATCAGCACATCATAAGCATCACGTTTGTTCAGCTCTTCCGCTGCACGTTTTTCCGCGCCGGTATCTACTTTGGCAACGATTTCTGCCAGCGTCATACGACCCTGACCAAATTCCTGACCGTTCATAAACACCGCCGGAACGCCCATGACGTTACGATCGGTGATTTCGTTCTGGTAGGTCCCGCCGTCAATCGCCGTATGTTTGATGCGCGGATTCAGTACCGCCATCAGGTTCAGCGCCTGCACCACGTCAGGGCAGTTGTGGCAAGAGAGCGAGTAGTAAGTTTCAAACTCAAAATCGCCGTCGATATCGCGGATCTGTTCCAGCAGAGACTGCGCTTCTTTCGACGGATGGCCGCCGGTCCACAGCAGCGCCAGCACCAGCGAGGTGAACTCGTGGCCCAGCGGGGAACCTGCAAAGCGTGGACCCTGTTGGGAACCTGGATTAGTAATCAGGAACGATGGCTTACGTACCGCGAGCGTGTTGTCTTCTTTAAAGGTGACTTTGTCTGACAGTTCAGCGATTTCAGCCAACAGTTCCTTGATCTCTGCCGATTTAGCGCTGTCATCCAGCGTGGCAATCAGCTCAACAGGTTTGGTCAGCTTCTCAAGATAAGCCTTGAGCTGGGTTTTCATGTTGGTGTCGAGCATTTTTATCTCCTGGGCTTAAAACATCATCATGCAAGCGGCCAGATACGAGCTGCGTGTAAGCAACTTGCATCATGATGCTGGAATAAAACAGGCGCAGAGGTGCGCCTGTGGGATACCGGATGGCACTTCGTTTATCCGGCCTACATACTGTAGGCCAGTGCCGTGCCATCGAGCAGACGACTTAGATTTTGCCGACCAGGTCCAGAGATGGAGCCAGAGTGGCTTCGCCTTCTTTCCATTTAGCCGGGCAAACTTCGCCTGGGTGGGAAGCAACATACTGAGCCGCTTTGATTTTACGCAGCAGGTCAGATGCGTCACGGCCGATACCTTCAGCGGTAACTTCGATAGCCTGGATGATACCCTGTGGGTCAACAACGAAGGTGGCACGGTCAGCCAGGCCTTCATCTTCACGCATGTTGTCGAAGTTACGGGTCAGGGCGCCAGTCGGGTCACCGATCATCGCGTATTTGATTTTCGCGATGGTGTCAGAGCTGCTGTGCCATGCTTTGTGGGTGAAGTGGGTATCGGTAGATACGGAGTACACGTCCACGCCCAGTTTCTGCAGTTCTTCGTAATGGTCTGCTACGTCGCCCAGTTCGGTTGGGCATACGAAGGTGAAGTCAGCCGGGTAGAAGAAGAAGACGCTCCAGCGACCTTCGGTATCTTTCTCAGTAACTTCTACGAATTCACCGTTTTTGAACGCCTGGTTTTTGAAAGGTTTGATTTTAGTATTAATTAAAGACATCGAGTACTTCCTCCGTGTTTTCGTTGAGGTCTAAGTTAACGACTTTTTCCTGATTCGACCAATGCGTTTACATTATCAAATCAATAAGCGTTATCTAACAACCGGAACAAGACAGCTTTGTGAACCCATGTTGAGAGTGCGCACGATTCGCTCATCCTCAAAAGTAAAAAGGCCGCAACACGGCGGCCCTGTTACCTGAATTCCCAGCAGGTGAATTCAGCGCCAGCAGCGCTGGCATGTTGTTGCGCTCTCTATCACCTTAAACAAAGGTGTTAACAGCGTCTTGATTACATCACCCGGATCCGCAAAGGGCAATCAACCTGCCGTCGATCTTCTCTATGGCTGTGATAGGCTACGCCGTTTATTGCAGATTACCCACTGATTTTACATTGCTTTTCCATGAAAAAGCCTTCTTTACCACCATCGTTATAGCGCGATTGAGGTGCCCACGAACATGTCGCGGTGAAGTGGGTGAAATGTGTAGGTTGTCAAATCGTCAACTTAATACCCAGATATTTTACATAGAGGACAATTATATTTTGCATATCGTTATATTGAGGATTGAATATGACAAAAGCCATATTATATTGAAACAAAGCATTTGTTACATAAATTATATTTAAATTTAGAATAATAAGCTTACTTTAATTAGCAGTGGATAAACTTAGTTCTATGATATATATTTAGAAATAGTTTAACCACATTGTAGTTTTTCGAACACATGGATTGTGACGGATGGAGCAAAAGACAGCTTCATTCAACATAAGGAATAACAATGGCCAACCTCTATAATCTCAAGAGATTCGATCTCAACCTGCTCGTTATTTTTGAGTGCATCTATCAAAATCTGAGCATCAGCAAAGCTGCAGAAACCTTATTTATCACCCCATCTGCAGTAAGCCAATCGTTACAACGACTGCGCGTGCAATTAAATGATCCTTTATTTGTGCGTTCAGGTAAAGGGATATCCCCCACTACCGTGGCGGTAAATTTGCATCTGCATTTGACGGAAAACCTGAACAGTATTGAACAGACAATTAACATTACGGGAAAAAGCAATCTCAAAAAACGTTTTGTCGTTTACGGCCCACAATTTCATGCCTCGCCAAAGATGACCCGCTTTATGGACATCCTGCTTGAAGATCCCAATCTTGAGGTGGTTTATCATGATACGGCAGCGGAAACGGATAGCATTGAAGATATTATGAACTATCGCAAAGCTGACGTAGTGTTCACCATGGAGGCATGCCACAATCGAGCACTGGTAAGCGTACCGTTTTGGGATTGTCCTGTCGTGCTGGTATGCCGTAAAGATCACCCTCGTTTGGATAATACTGCTACACCACAAGACCTTGTAAAGGAACGGTTTGCGCTATTTCAAACCCATGAACAGCAGGTCAAGGAATTTCGAACGGTCAATAATATCGCGGGCTTAGCTGAAAGGGATATTGCTTTTACCTCATCCTCCCTGATGACCATTTTCAATATAGTCCATCAGAGTGATTTGGTAGGTTTTGTACCAAAACTTATGTACGAAGTATTGAAAGACACGCTTAATCTAAAAGAGATATCAGGACTTTCACCGCTTCCTACGTTTACCATATACATGGTTTATAGCCGTGCATCGCTGAGCTCACCTTTTTTTTCAGGTATTATGAACAAAGTTAAGCATCACAAATTAATTCATGAGGCCGATATTTAAAGTGCGAAACATACCCCAAGAGAATGTATTATCTTATTTATTACTCCTCATAATAGCGTACTATAACCAGCATCTTTTTAGACATCATCGCCATAAAGGATTGCTGATTTATGTCAATCACAAAACTCCCCTTACCCCTCTCCGTGCTGGAGGCTGGTCGGGAACGAATAAACTGGACGTTGAATAACTTACCCCGCGTTTGCATTTCTTTTTCCGGCGGAAAAGATTCAACGGTAATGCTACATTTAGCGGCAGAACAGGCCCGCCAGAATGGCAAGAAATTCAGCGTGCTGTTTATAGATTGGGAAGCTCAATTTTCCTATACCATCACCCACTGTCAGAAATTACGCGAGCGCTATAGTGACGTCATTGAGACTTTTTATTGGGTTGCGCTACCGCTGACAACCCAAAACTCACTGACCCAATTTGATCCCGAGTGGCAGTGCTGGGAGCCAGGCGCCAAATGGGTCAGACAGCCTCCTGAAGATGCGATTACCGACCCCGACTTTTTCCCTTTTTATGAACAGGGTATGTCCTTCGAACTATTTGTGCAGAAGTTTGCCGATTGGTTTTCACAGCAGCGTCCAGCCGCCGTGATGGTTGGGATTCGTGCCGACGAATCTTACAACCGCTTCTTGACCATCGCCTCGCAGCGCAAACGCCGTTTTGCCGATGATAAGCCCTGGACTACCGTCGCGCCGGGCAATCATGCCTGGTACGTCTACCCGATCTATGACTGGAAAACGGCGGATATCTGGACCTGGTTTGCCAAAAGTAAGCAGCCCTACAACCCGCTCTATGACCTGATGTATCAGGCGGGTGTGCCGCTGCGCTACATGCGTATCTGCGAGCCTTTTGGGCCGGAGCAGCGCCAGGGATTGTGGCTCTATCACGTCCTCGAGCCTGAACGCTGGGCCGCCATGTGCCAGCGGGTTAGCGGCGCGCACAGCGGCGGTATTTATGCCGGTCAGGATAATCAGTTCTACGGCCATCGCAAAATCGAAAAACCGGAGAATTACAGCTGGCGCAGCTACGCTCATTTCCTGCTGTACAGCATGCCGGAAGCCACCGCCGAGCACTATCGCAACAAAATAGCCGTCTATCTTCACTGGTATCAAAAACAGGGATGGGAAGATATCCCGGATAGCCAGGAGAAAGACCTCGGCGCTAAAGACATTCCATCATGGCGACGAATCTGCAAAGTCTTATTAAACAATGATTACTGGTGCCGGATGCTCTCTTTCAGCCCAACAAAAGCCAGCCACTATCAACGGTATCGCACGCGCATGGGACAGAAGCGTCAACAATGGGGGTTACTATGCAACAAAGACTGATTGCCCAACTGCAAGGCTATCTAAAGACCTTAACGGATGATGAAAAAATCGAAGCAATTAACCAGTTTCGACAAGCATTGCATGAGGAGAGCCCATTTCGCGACCAGCCAATTGACTGCGTATTGTGGGTGAAAGAAGAGCAGGTTTCACCGAATAACTACAACCCCAACAATATGGCGCCGCCGGAAAAACGGTTGCTGACCAAATCACTTGAAGCCGACGGTTTTACTCAACCTATTGTGGTGATTGAAAAAAGTAGTAACGCCTATGAAATTGTCGATGGTTTCCACCGCCATCTGCTATCGCAATCAAAAGCATCACTGAAAAAACGCTTTCACGGTTATCTACCGGTTACACAGCTAGAGAAGAGCGATCGCTCGCAGCCATCCCGGATGGCGGCTACCATTCGCCACAACCGTGCACGCGGTCGCCATCAGATAGGCGCGATGTCCGACATCGTGCGCGAGCTAAGCCAGCTCGGCTGGGAAGATGAGAAAATCGGTCAGGAACTGGGCATGGATGCCGATGAAATTCTGCGTCTTAAGCAGATTAACGGCCTGTGCGAACTGTTTGGTAATCGCCAGTACTCACAGGCCTGGACGGTTAAATAGCTACAGCTTGCGCAGACGCTCGGCGGCGGCCAGCAGCGTCGCTTCCTGCTTGGCAAAGCACAGACGAATCAGCTTATACGGGAACGGCGCCGCGCAGAAGACCGACAGCGGGATCGCCGCGACGCCCACTTCGGTGGTCAGCCACTGGCAAAAACTGACATCATCAAGGTCAGAAATCGCGCTGTAATCGACCAGCAGGAAATAGGTTCCTTCGCACGGCAACAGCTTCAGTCGGCTCTGGCTGAGTGCATCAATAAACAAGTCACGGCGCGCCCGATAAAAATCGGGCAACTGCCGGTAGTGTTCAGGTTCAGCGCGCAGCATATCCGCCAGTGCCAGCTGTGCTGGGGTATTAACGGCAAAGGTCAGATATTGATGCACCTTACGCAGCTCGGCGCTTATCGGCGCGGGTGCGACGCAGTACCCTACCTTCCAGCCGGTCATATGATAGGTTTTACCAAACGATGAAACCGCCACCGCCCGCTCGCGAAGCTGCGGATGCGCCAGCACGCTGGCGTGTCCGGCTTCGCTAAAGCAAATATGTTCATACACTTCATCGCTGAGCACGTAGATTTCCCGCCCGGCAATCGCCTGCCATAGCGCATCGAAATCTGCCGCCTGCCAGACGGTTGCCGAAGGGTTATGCGGGGTGTTAAGGATAACCAGCCGGGTGTTATCGCTAAGCGTGTCGGCAAATTCCTGCCAGTCGACGCGGAAATGCGGTGGCTGTAACGCGATACGCTTGACGATGCCGCCGGAAAGTTCGACCGCGGGGGCATAGCTGTCATAACTTGGGTCGAAACAAATAACCTCATCACCGTTACGCACCAGCGCCGTAATCGCGGCGTACAGCGCTTCGGTCGCCCCGGCGGTGACCGTAATGTCGCTATTCACATCCGGCGAGTGACCGTATAGCGCGAGCGTTTTCTCGGCAATCGCTTCACGCAGCGCCAGCACGCCGGTCATCGGCGCATACTGGTTCGCGCCTGCGGCAACATGGTGCGCCAGACGCGCCTGAAGATAAGATGGGCCATCAAAATCGGGAAATCCCTGTGAGAGGTTAATCGCCTGGTGCTGCTGCGCCAGCGCGCTCATCTGGGTGAAAATGGTGGTACCGAGGTTAGGTAACTTGCTTTGTGGGATAAGTTGCTTATTCGTCATTCTGCGCCTGCCGCTCGTGATGCCAAAATTAACATCAATATAACACGGCGAACGCGTTTGGCAATCGAGACGTTTAGATGTCTAAATAAAACATTAACAGCACTTCGCGCCGCCCTTTCCGCCGTATCGTGCGTCCTGGCGGTCGCGGAAAAACTCCTCATAGGTCATTGGCGTCTGGTCAGGATGCGTGATGCGCATATGCTCGACGTAGTTGTCGTAGTCCGGCACGCCTATCATCATTTTGGCCGCCTGACCGAGGTATTTTCCGGCTTTCGAGAGAGTATCAAACATCGTTTTTGTCCTTTGGGTAAACCCGGCGTCGCTGCGCTCGGCCGGGCTACAACATCATCAAACAGCACGTAAAGACATTAATGCGCGCGTCTCGCCTGCGCCACCAGATTCTCAGCATCCGCCGGCATCGGCTCGTACGGGGTCTCTTTGGCCGTCGGTTTGTCCTCTTTCAGCGCCGCCAGCGCGGTTTTGAGTGAGAACAGCGCCAGCACCACAACCACCACCATAAAGAAAATGGTCAGACCGGCATCAAGACGGTTGTTAAACACCAGCTGCGCCAGCTGCGACTCGGTGTACTGCGGCGGAATATTACCGCTGTCGATCATCGCCTGGAACTTGTTGGCAATCGCCAGGAAGCCCACGCGGGTATCTTCGCTGAACGATTTCTGCCAGCCCGCCACCAGCGTACACACCAGCAGCCAGGACGTTGGCACCAGCGCAACCCACGCGTAGCGCTGACGTTTCATTTTGAACAGTACCACCGCACAGAGCATCAGCGCCATACCTGCCAGCATCTGGTTAGCAATCCCGAACAGCGGCCACAGCGTGTTAATGCCGCCCAGCGGGTCAACCACCCCTTGATGCAGGAAGTAGCCCCAGGCCAGCACGCAAAGCGCCGTCGCCAGCAGGTTAGCCGGCAGAGAATCGGTACGTTTAAGCCCTGGATTGATAACACCCAGCAGGTCCTGCAGCATAAAGCGCGCCGCACGGGTACCGGCATCCACCGCCGTCAGAATAAACAGCGCCTCAAACAGAATGGCGAAGTGGTACCAGAACGACACGTCCATCAGGCCACCCAGCGCCCCGTGAAGGATATAGGCCATCCCCACAGCCAGCGTCGGCGCACCGCCCGCTCGCGAGATAATCGACTGTTCACCCACTTCGTTGGCAATCTGATGCAGCAGGTCCGGCGTCACCGCAAAGCCCCAGCTACTGACTACCTGCGCCGCAGAGGCTACCACATCGACGGTACCGGCCGGTGCCAGCATCGCCATTGGGCTATTCATCGCAAAGTACACGCCCGGGTCGATAATACAGGCGGAAACCAGCGCCATAATGGCGACGAAGGATTCCATCAGCATACCGCCGTAGCCGATAAAGCAGGCCTGGTTTTCGTTCGCCAGCATCTTCGGCGTAGTGCCGGAGGCAATCAGCGCGTGGAAGCCAGAAACCGCGCCGCAGGCGATGGTAATAAACAGGAATGGGAACAGGTCGCCGGTCCAGACCGGGCCAGTGCCATCAATAAATTTGGTCAGCGCTGGCATGGTCAGCGTCGGGCGCATAATCAGAATACCAATCGCCAGCCCGACGATAGTCCCGATTTTCAGGAAGGTAGAAAGATAGTCGCGCGGTGCCAACAGCAGCCATACTGGCAGAACAGAAGCCACAAAGCCGTAGCCCACCAGCATCCAGGTCAGCTGTACGCCGGTATAGTCAAACCACGGCGCCCAGGTTTCGCTTGCCGCCACCCAACCGCCGGAAATAATGGCAAACACCAGCAGCACCAGGCCAATAACCGACACTTCGCCAATGCGTCCCGGACGCAGATAGCGAATGTAAATCCCCATAAACAGCGCCAGCGGAATGGTAAAGGCAACGGTATAGGTTCCCCACGGGCTGTGGGTCAGCGCTTTCACCACGATCATCGCCAGTACGGCCAGAATGATCACCATGATCATAAAGGTCGCCACCAGCGCAATTACGCCAGCAACCGGCCCCATCTCCTCTTTCACCAACTCGCCCAGCGAGCGGCCATCACGACGGGTAGAGACGAACAGCACCATAAAGTCCTGTACCGCACCGGCCAGCACCACCCCGGCTAACAGCCAGAGCATACCAGGCAGATAGCCCATTTGCGCCGCCAGCACCGGCCCCACCAGCGGGCCCGCCCCGGCAATTGCCGCAAAGTGGTGACCAAACAGCACCTTTTTGTCCGTCGGCACATAGTCGAGGCCGTCGTTATGACGCACGGCAGGCGTCATGCGCGTCGGGTCAACCTGCAACACCTTTTTCGCAATATAGAGGCCGTAAAAACGATAGGCGATGAGATAAACGCAGACCGACGCCACGACTATCCACAGCGCGTTGATCTGTTCACCACGGTTAAGGGCGATGTAGCCCAGGGCAAACGCTCCGACAATGGAGAGTAACGCCCATATAAGGTATTTCCCTGAATTGTTCATAGTTATTGTCCGTATCAGTAGCAGAGGATGTTACATTTTGTGTCCATGCAAGCACACTTGATTTAACAACCTTGAAACGAATATGAACAGGAACAGCACCCGACATTTACATCACATTGTTAACGGGATCACTTAAGTCAGAAAAACGGATGAGAGGTGGTGAGAAAAATTGAGACAAACCCGGCGGCGCTTCGCTTGGCCGGGCTACAATTCAGTGGTAGCCAAGCGAAGCGCCGCCGGGATCGGGCACGAAACCCTAACCGAGCACCGCCGTCCCTAACCGGCAGGTACAGCAGCGCCGCCCCTGCTCGTCAAAAACGACAATTTCCCAGCTCTGGCTCTGACGCCCCAGATGCAACGGCTGACACACCGCTCGCACCTGTCCCTGAGAAACCGGACGATGGTGCGACGCGTTAAGCTCGGTACCCACCACGCACTGTCCCTCACGGGTCATCAAAAAACCCGCCATTGAGCCCAGCGTCTCCGCCAGCGCCGCCGACGCGCCACCGTGCAACAGGCCAAAAGGCTGATGGGTGCGGCTGTCCACCGGCATCACCGCTTCCAGGCTGTCGTCGCCGATATGGGTATAAACAATCCCCAGATGCGCCACCATGGTGTTATCACTGGTGGCGTTCAGTTCATCGAGGGTTAAATGACGTTTCCAGATCATCCTACGCTCCCAGCGTTGAGCCGCCGTCCACCACGATATCCTGCAACGTGATGTGGCTGGCGCAGTTCGACGCGAGGAACAAAATGGTATTGGCAATTTCCTGCGGACGCGCGATTTTGCCAAGCGGAATGCCGAGTTTGAACTGCTCGCCAAAACCACGAATACGCTGCTGTTCAGCATCGTCGCTGACCCACAGCACCCGCTGCATATCGGTATCGGTCGAGCCCGGCGAAACGATATTACAACGCACGCCCGCGCTGGAAAGCTCCAGCCCGACGGTCAACGCCAGGCTTTTCAGCGCCGCCTTCGACGCACCATACGCGCTCATGCCGATACGCGGCGTATGCGCCGCATCTGACGCCACGGTGACTATCGCCCCGCCCTGCTGACGACGGAACTGTGCCATCGTCTGCTGGAAAAGGTTAAATGCGCCGCCGACGTTGACCGCAAAGGTCTGCTGCCAGTCGTCCAGGCTTAATGCGTCCGTGGCGCCCATGCGCAGAATCCCGGCTGCGTTGACCAGCACATCCAGCCGTTCGGTGGTGGCGAGCAGGCGCTCGCACACCTGCGCCACCTGCTGAGCATCAGCCACATTCAGCACTTCGGTGGCGAACGGATAATGCTCGCCGTTGAACGCCAGGTCGAAACCCGTCACCTTCGCGCCCGCGTCCACAAACGCCAGCGCGGTAGCGTGACCAATACCTTTCCCAGCCCCGGTCACCCACACGGTCTGACCGTTAAAATCGAACCCGGCCATTATTTCACCTCGCGGGAGAGCAGCGCCCACCAGGCGTCGATGCTTGGATTTTTTGCCAGCATCACGAAGTCGATATCGCCGTGCACTTTACGCCAGCGGGCGGCCAGCGCCATCATACGCACGGAGTCGAGACCGTAATCAATCAGATTATCATCGTCGAGCGGCTCGTCGGACTCATCCAGCAACGGCAGCACCAGCGCACGCAGTGCCTCTTTACTGGTTGGGACAGACGGCAGCAGCTCATCGGTCATCACCACGCGGCCGCTACGACCGGCAACGTATTTCAGCGACATCAGGTGCTCATCGCGGCTAAAGTCCGCCAGCGCGTCCGCCACAAAGAACGGTTTAATGTCGCGCATAAACGCATCGGTGGCGGTGGTCATGCAGCCAATGTGCGCATACACGCCGGTGATAATCAGCTGATTACGGCCGGTCTCTTTCAGCATCTGCTCCAGCGGCGAGCGGTGGAAAGCGCTGTAGCGCCACTTCACCAGCACGGTATCCTGAGTATCAGGTGCCAGCGCGGCAATCACTCGCTGTTGCTCCGGCGAGCGGGTCAGCCCCGGCCCCCACATATCGTTCAGCAGCGCGCGGTCTTCATCGCTCTGCTCTTTCGGCTGCGCGGTGTAGTACACCGGAATGCCATTTTTCTTGCAGAAGTCGCGCAGCGCAGCAATATTCGCCACCACGGTCTCCATCATTTCGCTATCGTCGCCCCAGAAGTTGAGGAAATACTCCTGCATATCGTGGATAAGCAGCGCGGCGCGCGACGGTTCAAACGCCCAGTTAACCTTGTTTTCGGGAAGATCCAGCGCGGTTGGCAGCGCGTAGCCCTGTAATTTTGGAATCGCCATGTTGTTCTCTCCTTCAGCCCTGCGAGCGGCTCGCCAGCCACTGACGTAATTGTTTTTTATCGACTTTACCGACGTGGGTCAGCGGCAGTTCATCTACGCACTCGACGCGGTCAGGCAGTTTAAATTCGGCCACCCCCTGCTCGCGCAGGAAACGGCGGACGGCAACGGCGCGCAACGGCGATTTCACCACCAGATACGCGCAGCTTTTCTCGCCGAGCAGGCTGTCTTCCATGCTGACCAGCGCCGCGTAGACCACCGCGTCATGACGCAGCAGCAGGTTCTCAATCTCTTCAGCGGCAATCTTCTCGCCGCCGCGGTTAATCTGATCTTTCTCGCGCCCTTCGACGGTGATGTAACCGTCCTCGTCGATGGAGATAAGATCGCCCGAGCAGTAAAAACCGTCGGCATCAAAGGCGCTGGCGTTGTGCTGCGGGCTTTTGTAATAGCCGCGGAAGGTATACGGGCCACGTGTCATCAGGCGGCCAACCTCACCGCGCGGCAGCGGGTTACCGTCAGCATCCGCCACCCACACTTCGTCGTCCGGACACATCGGGTAACCCTGGGTGTTGAGGATCTTCTCCTCTGAATCGTCCAGACGGGTGTAGTTCACCAGCCCTTCCGCCATGCCGAAGACCTGCTGCAACTGGCAGCCAATCTCCGCCGGAATGCGCCCCGCCAACGTCGCAGAAAGGCGCGCACCGCCCACCTGTAACAGCGTCAGCGAACGTAGCTGGGCGTTGCTGCCCCACTCGTTAATCGCCTGCAACCAAAGGCTGACGGCAGGCGGCACCAGCGCCGCCACGTTGACCTGATGCTTTTCAATCAGCGGGAAGCAAAGCGTCGCGCTCGGGTCCGCCGCCAGCACCACCGTACCTTGCGCCAGGAAAACGCCCAGCGCGCCAGGCGAGCTCATGGCGTAGTTATGCGCCGACGGGATCGCGCACAGATAGCGCGTCTGCGCATCAAAGCGGCAAATCTCATTACTGCGGCGAATGCTGTAGTAATAGTCGTTATGGGTGCGGGGGATAAGCTTCGGCGTGCCGGTACTGCCGCCGGAAAGCTGAAAAAAGGCCACTTCGTCAGCGGCGGTCGGCGTTGGGGTAAAGTCGGCCGCCGGGCGCGCAATCGCCGCCTCCAGCGCGTGTTCTCCCTCACCTTTACGCAGCAGCACCATGCGCAATGAGCGATGCTGTTCGCAAAAAGCGTTGAGGAAACTATCGTCACCAAACAGCGTATGCGAACGGTCGGCAATCAGCGCTGCCGGGGCTATTTGCTCAGCGTAGGCGTTCAGCTCGCTGCGCTGATGGCTGAACAGCGCGTTCACCGGCGCAACGCCGATTTTCAGCAGCGCAAACAGCGTAATGTAAAACTCGGCGATGTTGCCCAACTGCACCAGCGCGGTTTCGCCACGCTTAAGGCCTTTGTGCTGCAACGAGGCCGCCAGGTTATCAACATAGTGATTCAACTGGCGATAGCTAATCTGATGGTCGCCATCAATCACCGCAATCGCGTCGCTATCCGCGTGGCGGGTCAGTATTTCGGTCAGCGGCAGATCCTGCCAGTAGCCTTTTTCGCGGTAGCGCGCCGCCAGCGCGTCCGGCCAGCGGGTAAATTCCACGGTCATTCTGGTTCCTTAATGCAGGCCGAAAACATTCAGCATGGTCGAAAGTTTGACGCCGGTTTCACGCCATTCGGACTCCGGCGATGACGCAGGCACAATGCCCGCTCCGGCAAACAGGCGGACGCTATTGGCTTTGACGCGCGCGCAGCGGATAGTCACCACCCACTCGCCGTTACCTTCGGCGTCACACCAACCGACAATACCGCCGAACAGATCGCGCTCGAACGGCTCCAGTTCAGCAATCAGCTGCTTCGCCGCTTCGTGCGGGAAACCGCTCAGCGCAGGCGTTGGGTGCAGCAGGCAGGCGAGCGTCAGCGCGTTTTCTTCCGCTTTGGCCTGGCCTTCAATTGGTGTGGCGAGATGCCACAGGGTTGGCGTGGTGATCAGCTGCGGCGTGCTCGGCAGCGTGAGCTGTAGGCTACGTGGCGCCAGCGTCTTTTTCATCGACTGGGTCACCAGCTCGTGCTCATGACGATCTTTTTCCGAGGCCAGCAGGCGGTTGCCCGCTTCACGATCCAGCATATCGTCCGGCTGACGGCGCGCGGAGCCCGCCAGCGGCAGCGAATGGAACATCGCCCCCTCTTTGCGCAGCAGCAGTTCCGGACTCGCGCCAAGCAGTACGCCGCCGTCCGGTAGCGGGACGTGGAAGTTAAAGCTCGCCGGGTTTTGCGCCACCAGACGCTCCAGCAGCGCGCCGCTGTCGAGGGCCTGCTCGGCTTCAATATCAATCAGGCGGGAAAGCACCACTTTGTTGACCTGAGGCGTGGCGGTCAGCTCTGCCGCACGCGCCACCATATCGAGGAACACCGGGCTTTCGGGGATCTCCTGGCGCGCCACTACGCTCAGCGGTTCACGTGAAGCATGATAGCGAGAGGAGTGTTGTTTTGCGGTGCGTACAAACGCCTCGCAGCGTTCAGGAATAAACAGCGCGGAAGGCTGCGTGGTATCGAACGGGATGGCGCCAACCATCACCGGATTGGCAATCCCGGCGGCTTTTGCTTCAGCAAATGCCGAGGCTAAACCCTGCTGGAACGCGCTATCTGGCGCATCGCCGCCTTCAGCCGGGCAGGTAAAGCGCTGGAAGCAGCCTGAGGTGGTAAAACTGCGGTACGGCGACATAAAGAAAAAGTTATCAGCCGAGACAGCAGCATGATGGTGTTGTTCTTGTTCATCCGCAGCAAGTGACGTTTCCATATCATCCTCCAAAACGATAAAGATATTACGAATAATTATCATTTATATTTTGGTTGAGTAACCTAAAAGTTAACGCCCCGTATGTCAACAGCGTGAAGCAGCATCTTGTGCTTAATACTCACCTCGTACCCCTGATATTGCCCTTCCCGGCAACGGCAAGAGGACTTGCATCTATCGCCGACAATAGTTGAAAATGAGAAGCATTAACTAACAACCATCAGGACGTTTACCCGTGAACTTCTCCGCTTTATGGCGTACCGTGGCGCTCATCGCCGGTTTCAGTGTTTTAGGAATATCCTCAACTCAGGCCGCCGAGTGGCCGCGTCAGATTACCGATAGCCGCGGCGTGCATACGCTGGAACAGAAGCCGACGCGCATTGTTTCCACCAGCGTGACCCTGACCGGTTCCCTGCTGGCGATTGACGCGCCGGTGATTGCCAGCGGCGCCACCACGCCGAATAACCGCGTAGCGGATGCCCAGGGCTTCCTGCGTCAATGGGGCGATGTGGCGAAAGCGCGCAAGGTCTCCCGTCTCTATATCGGTGAACCGAGCGCCGAAGCCGTGGCCGCGCAGATGCCAGACCTGATTCTTATCAGCGCCACCGGCGGCGACTCCGCGCTGGCGCTCTACGATCAGCTCTCCACCATCGCCCCGACGCTTATCGTCAACTACGACGATAAAAGCTGGCAGGCGTTACTGACCGAGCTCGGCACCATGACCGGGCAGGAAAAACAGGCCGCCGCGCGTATTGCCGAGTTTGATAAGCAGTTGGCAACGGTGAAGCAGCAGATGAAATTACCGCCGCAGCCGGTAAGCGCGCTGGTTTATACCGCCGCCGCACATAGCGCCAACCTATGGACCAGCGAGTCAGCCCAGGGGCAATTCCTCTCCCAGCTCGGCTTTACGCTCGCCACCCTGCCGGAAGGCCTGCACGCCAGCCAAAGCCAGGGGAAACGTCATGACATCATCCAGCTTGGCGGTGAAAATCTGGCAACCGGTCTGAACGGCAACAGCCTGTTCCTGTTCGCCGGTGACCAGAAAGACGTGGACGCGATTTACGCCAACCCACTGCTGGCGCACCTGCCAGCGGTGAAAGAGAAACGCGTTTATGCGTTGGGCACCGAGACATTCCGCCTCGATTATTACAGCGCGACGCGGGTGTTAGCGCGGCTGTCGGCGATGTTTGGTTAAGCCCCGAGCCCGGTCCCGGCGACGCTTCGCTTGGCCGGGCTACTGAAACGTGTAGCCCGGACGAGGCGGTTACGCCGACTCCGGGATCTCGCGCCGGAACCGCCGCAGCTCGCCCAACACCAACAGCAAAATCCCGCCAACAACCGCCAGCCCCCAGCCGCTCACGCTTGCCGAGGCTACCGGCGTCAGCATCGCCCCCAGCCCGCCGAGCAGCGCCGCGCCGATGGCATCGCCGGTCACGTTCTGCGCCGTCCACAGCCCGTTAATACGCCCGAGCATCGCTTCCGGCGTCTGGGTCTGAATCAACGTGTATTGCAGCAGCGAACTGATGGCGCTCAGCCAGCCAAACAGCGCCAGACACACCATCCCCAGCGCCCAGTGCGGCATCATGGCAAACAGCCCAATCGCCACAAACGCGCCGACCGTCGCCAGCAGCATGACCCAGCCCGGACGCTCGCTCTGCGCGAGTCGTCCGCTGGTGAGCGCACCGAAAGCCGCCCCTAGCGGAATTGCCGCATACAGCAGGCCAATCGATGCCGCCGGCATCTGCCAGCCCTGCGCCAGCGCGGGGTAAAGTACGCGAACGGCGCTGGCCATCGTCACCAGCCCACCCAGCAGCGCAATGCCGCCAATCAGCGGGCTACTGAGCAGAAAGCGGAACCCGGCCACCAACGAAGTGAACGGATGTTCGCGCGGCTGCGGCGGCGGTGGCAGCTGCGGTAAACGCAGTAGCGTTAACGTGGTAATAAAGGTGCCCAGCGCCGCCAGCAGGTAGTTCCACGAGACCCCGCCGGAGGCCAGCAACAGGCCGCCGACCATCGGCGAAATCACCGAGCCCAGGCGCACCGTCAGCATGGTGATCGCTCCCGCCTGCATCAGGTTTTCACGCCCAACCAGCGCAGGCGTTGCCGCCAGCAGCGCCGTCACGCCGAGCGAAGCGAAGAAACCATCCCATAACCCCAGCAGATAAATCGCCACCAGCGACGGCTCCGGCAGCATCGCGTTCAGCCACAGGCCGATAAACCCTACGCCGCAGGTACCGCGCGCCAGCAGAATCAGCTTGCGGCGCTCGTAACGGTCAGCCAGCACGCCGCCGACCATCAGCCCGACGAACATCGCCCCGCCGGTCAGCGTGACCGAGAGTCCCACCTGCCAGGTGGAGTGGGTCATCATCTGGATTTGAACGGGTATCGCAACGCCGAGCAGGCCAAGCGAGAGGATAGAGATAAAGCGAGCGATAAAGACGGCGCGAAAGGCCGGATGCGTTTTTAGCAGGCTCAGATTCAGCAGCCAGGATTGTCGATTCATTACAAAACCTTGAACGTTTTTTCTTACCCTTTCCGAGGGCGCTCATGCTAACATAAGAGAATAAGATAGATAACGATAATTAATATCATTATCAAATCAGGGATGTCGCCATGTCGTTTTCCACCCCGGTGCTGCGCGCCCTTGCGCTGCCTGGATTGTTGATACTGCTGTTTCTCGCCGCCACGCTCAGTTTATTGATTGGTGCTAAACCGCTCCCGGTTCACGTCGTCGTCGACGCGCTCAGCGGCACCTGCCAGAGCGCCGACTGCATCATCGTGCTTGATGCCCGACTGCCGCGAACGCTGGCCGGTCTGCTCGCCGGTGGTGCCCTGGGGCTTGCCGGCGCGCTGATGCAAACCCTCACCCGCAACCCGCTCGCCGACCCCGGTATTCTGGGCGTCAACGCCGGAGCCAGCTTTGCTATCGTGTTGGGTGCGGCGCTGCTCGGCATTACCTCACCGCAGGAACAGCTAGCGATGGCCTTTTGCGGCGCGCTGGTCGCCTCATTAATTGTCGCCTTTACCGGCAGCCAGGGCGGCGGCCAGCTAAGCCCGGTGCGCCTGACGCTGGCGGGCGTGGCGCTCGCCGCCGTACTGGAAGGTTTCTCCAGCGGTATCGCCTTGCTCAATCAGGATGTCTACGATCAGTTGCGCTTCTGGCAGGCCGGTTCACTGGATATTCGCACCCTGCAAACGCTAAAAACGGTGCTAATCCCGGTGCTGGTTGCCGGTGCCGTCGCGCTAATGATGAGCCGCTCGCTCAATAGTCTGAGCCTCGGTGCCGACACCGCGACCGCACTTGGCAGTAAAGTCGCGCGTACGCAAATCATGGGTCTGCTGGTGATCACCATCCTGTGCGCCAGCGCGACTTCGGTGGTGGGCCCAATCGCCTTTATTGGCCTGATGATGCCGCATATTTCCCGCTGGCTGGTCGGTTCGGATCACCGCTGGTCGCTCCCGGTTACCCTACTTGCCACCCCTTCGTTGCTGCTGTTTGCCGATATTATTGGCCGCCTGCTGGTGCCCGGCGAACTGCGCGTATCGGTGGTCAGCGCCTTTATCGGCGCGCCGGTGCTGATTTTCCTCGTTCGTCGTAAATCGAACGGAGGTGGCCGATGAACGCCCCTTCTCGTCGTCTGGTGGCAAGCTGTCTGCTGCTGGTTGCCGCGTGCATGCTGCTCACGCTGCTGAGCCTGCGCAGCGGCGCGGTCACGCTGGAATTTTCACAAATCTTCGCTGCGCTGTTCGGTGATGCGCCGCGCGCCATCACGCTGGTTGTTACCGAGTGGCGTCTGCCCCGCGTGCTGATGGCGTTATTGATTGGCGCGGCGCTTGGCGTCAGCGGCGCGATTTTCCAGTCGCTGATGCGCAACCCGCTGGGCAGCCCGGACGTAATGGGCTTTAACACCGGGGCATGGAGCGGCGTTCTGGTCGCGCTGGTTTTCTTCGGCCAGAACCTCACCACCATCACCCTCGCCGCCATGGCGGGCGGTATCGCTACCTCGCTTATCGTCTGGGCGCTGGCGTGGCGCGACGGCATTGAAACCTTCCGGCTAATTATTATCGGTATCGGCATCCGCGCGATGCTGATGGCCTTCAACACCTGGCTGCTGCTACGCGCGTCGCTTGAGACCGCCGTCTCCGCTGGGCTGTGGTTTGCAGGTTCACTCAACGGCATGACGTGGGCCAAAATCTGGCCCGCCGCGCCGATGATGGTCGTTGCCCTCGCCTGTTCGGCGCTCTTAGTGCGCCGTCTGCGTCTGTTAGAAATGGGCGACGACAGCGCCTGTGCGCTGGGGGTTCGCGTTGAGTATTCCCGCCTGCTGCTGATGCTGGTCGCCGTGGTGCTAACCGCCGCCGCGACCGCACTCGCTGGGCCCATTTCCTTTATTGCGCTGGTCGCCCCCCATATCGCCCGCCGCTTGAGCGGCACCGCGCGCTGGGGGTTAACTCAGGCAGCGCTCTGCGGCGCGCTGCTGCTGGCTGCCGCCGATTACTGCGCCCAGCAGCTGTTCTTGCCTTACCAGCTTCAGGTGGGCGTGGTCACCGTTAGCCTTGGCGGTATCTACCTCATCGTGCTGCTTATTCAGGAGTCTCGTAAAAAATGACCGACACCGTCGCTCGCCTGCGCGGCGAGGCGTTAACCCTCGCCTACGGTAAAAAAACCATCGCCGAGTCGCTGAACGTCACCATCCCTGACGGTCATTTCACCGCCATTATCGGCCCCAATGGCTGCGGGAAATCAACCCTGCTGCGCACGCTCAGCCGCCTGATGACACCGGTTCACGGCCACGTGTATCTCGATGGCGAAGAGATACAGCGCTACGCCAGCAAAGAGGTAGCGCGTCGCATCGGCCTGCTGGCGCAAAACGCCACGACGCCGGGTGATATTTCGGTGCAGGAGCTGGTTGCCCGTGGGCGCTACCCGCACCAGCCGCTGTTTACCCGCTGGCGGCAAGAAGATGAGGACGCGGTACAGCGGGCGATGCAGGCCACCGGCATTATGAATCTGGCGAGCCAGAGTGTCGATACGCTCTCCGGCGGCCAACGTCAGCGCGCGTGGATAGCCATGGTGCTGGCGCAGGACACGTCGATTATGCTGCTCGACGAGCC
>NZ_JMPL01000081.1 GCF_000735365.1 Kluyvera ascorbata ATCC 33433
CACCGAAGACGTATGCCGAGCTTAAAACGCTGGGGCTGGATGGAGTGATGGTCTATCAGGAGACCTACCATGAAACGATGTACGCGCAGCACCATCTGAAAGGCAAAAAAGCAGGATTTCTTCTGGCGGCTCGATACGCCGGACCGTCTGGGGCAAGCGGGGATCGATAAAATCGGCCTCGGCGCGCTGATTGGCCTTTCCGATAGCTGGCGGGTGGACTGTTTTATGGTTGCCGAGCACCTGATGTGGCTACAGCAGCGTTATTGGCAAAGCCGTTATTCCATCTCTTTCCCACGGCTGCGTCCGTGCGCGGGCGGCATTGAGCCAGCATCGTTGATGGATGAACGTCAGCTGGTACAAACTATTTGCGCGTTCCGCCTGTTCTCCCCGGAAACGGAGCTGTCGCTCTCCACACGCGAATCACCGTGGTTCCGTGACCGCGTGATTCCACTCGCCATCAACAATGTCAGCGCGTTTTCGAAAACGCAGCCTGGTGGCTACGCCGACAATCGCCCGGAGCTCGAACAATTCTCACCGCACGATGCCAGAACACCTGCCGAAGTCGCGGATGCACTTACCGCTCGTGGACTACAGCCGGTCTGGAAAGACTGGGATAATTGGTTGGGGCGCAGCGCAGCGCGCTGAAAATTGGCTACACTTCTTCAGGGCAGTATTTGTTTTTTTGCTGCCCTTCCTTCGATTTTAACGAAAGAATATTTCATAAAAACTGATTATAAGCAGTGATTTAATCTATATATTTAGAACAAATATTCATCTTCACACCAATAAAGTATAATTATCAAGTTATAAATATAGGTGTCATATTGCAGTACCAACTCGCTCTGGTCTTCTGCAATCCCCCCGAGGAATGGAAACCATGATGAGTTCTCACAGTAGACGACTGTCGTTTACTACCCCGATTTTTATCAGTTTTGCTGGTATTCTACTGAGTTTTATTATTATTGCGGCTCTGGTGACTGTCATCCAGCGCAACGATATTATTCGCGATTACCATGGCATTAACCGCAACTTCACCCATAATCTCGCGGTCAATTACACCGAATCCATTCTCCATGAAAATGATTATATCCTGGGCCGCGCCGCAACCTATTTAGCCCGTGATGACGAGCTGAATCGACTGGTGAATCTCGACCCGGTTCAAGGGCAGCAATCGATGATGCAGCTGCTGTCAATGATGCCAACCGTATCCTCATTATCTATCGCCGATACTGAAGGCCACTACATGCGGGCCCCGCAGGTGGTTCAACGCCAGAATGCGCCCGTCTTTGATGCCACAACCCGCCCCTGGTTTGTTCATCAAGGAGACGCGGGGGTTTTCAGCCGGTATACCCAGCCCTATGTCGATTTCTTTACTCAACATCAGACCGTCACACTAGCAAAACCGGTGATCTCGACTGACGGCAAGCTGAAAGGAACGCTGGCATTCCATTTCGACCTGGCCGCCATGAGCCATACGCTACGGCAAATGAGACCCCCTGTTCAGGGAGAATTCTTTGTCGTCAATCGTCAAGGTCAGGCGCTACTGCACTCTGACAATGGCAAGCTCTTCCAGAAGGTTATTTCCCCCCAGATCCTGAGCGGCATGACGGCCGGTGAGGGCGAAGTTTTCGATAAAGGCAGCCGCACCTGGTATTACTACTACTCGTTCACCAACCCCGACTGGTTCGTGATTTATAAAGTCTCCGGCCATACGCTCAGCATGCTGGCACAGCATGAAAGTATCATCATCTCCTGGGGCTTTGCGCTGGCCGGACTTATCATCATCACCTTCGGTCTGTATCTGCGTCATGCTTCCCGCGGCATCCTGATGAATATCATCAATGCTATCAAGACCGGCGACACTAACCGTGCACCCGGCCTTGAAGTGATGTTGCATAAAGCGATTGAAACCAACAAAGAGCGGGAAAGGGCCTACGTCCGTCAGGCTACCGTCGATTCACTCACCGGCTGTAAAAACCGTTGGGCCTTTGATACCGACATGACCGCGTTGATGGCGGAGCGGCAGCCCTTTTCGCTGGCGCTGGTCGATATCGATAACTTCAAATCCATTAATGATACCTGGGGCCACCTCAGTGGCGATATCGTGCTGCGAAACGTGGCGCGCGAAGGGATCACCATTCTCCAGGCGCACGGGCTGTCGCTCTACCGCTACGGCGGTGAGGAGTTCGCGGTTATCTTCACCGCTGAACATATTGCCGAGGCTTCAGCGCTGCTTGAGCTGTGGCGGATAAACGTCGCCAATAGAAACTGGCGTGAAGAAGGGCTCCATGTGACCTTCAGCGCCGGGCTCGGTGAATGGCATATGGAGACGCTGGATCATCTGGTTTCAAGCGTCGACGAGGCGCTTTATAAAGCCAAACGCCAGGGGAAAAACCGCATCCTGCGTACGACTCACGACGCGTAGCCCGAACGAGGTGCACCGACGCCGGGGCGGCTCGGCGCCAAATCCCTGCGTCGCGTCACCCGGCCTGGCTACCCATCTTTCCGGATTTTGCACGTTAAACGCCAAAAAATGTAACCGGTTTCAGTTTTTTGAGACGATCTTTGTGATGGCTTACACACAATCGTTGTAAAGCGGTTGTTGATCGTTTCAGCTCGCGATAAACATGATTCATCACGGGTCATGAGGGAGCATTATGAAGAATATCGTTTTATGCTGCGCTGCAGGTATGTCCACCAGCATGTTGGTTCAACGCATGAAGGATGCTGCACAGAAAAAAGGCATTGAAGTCTCAATTAAAGCCGTACCGGTGGCCGAATTTAAAGCGAACATCAATGACGCGGACATCGTGCTGTTGGGTCCGCAGGTGAAGTATGAACAAGCTAAGCTTCAGGCGCTGGCTGACCCGTTGGGTAAAAAGGTCGCGGTCATCGACATGATGGACTACGGCATGATGAAAGGCGATGTCGTGCTTGAGAAAGCCCTTAAGTTAATGGAGTGAGAAAGACGTGGAAGATTTAGAATCAATCATCATGGAACTGCTGGTGAACGCCGGTGCCGCACGTAGTTCAGCATTAACTGCGCTGCAACTGGCTCGCAAAGGTGACTTTGAGGGCGCGGAAAAAGCGATGGAAGAGTCTCGCGAGTTCGTCAAACTGGCCCATGGTATCCAGACCCAGCTTATCGGCATCGACGAAGGTACAGGTAAACTGCCGGTTAACCTGATCACCGTTCACTCCCAGGACCACCTGATGAACGCTATGGTTATTCAGGATCTGGCAACCGACATGATTGAACTGTATCGTCGTATTCCACTGGTTAGCTAACCACGTCATCGCATAGATACAGAAGGCACCCCTACGGGGGTGCCTTTGTTTTTTTATTTATCCTTTTTTCTGCCGGTGGCTTCGGTAGGTATCGAGTACAACGGCAACCACGATGACGGCACCGGTGATGACGCGTTTGGTTGGCTCACTCGCACCTATCTGCGCCAGACCTGCCGCCAGTACGGAGATAATCAGCGCGCCGAGGAACGTGCAAACCACCGAGCCTCGCCCGCCCATCAGGCTGGTACCGCCAATCACCACTGCCGCAATCACCTGTAGCTCCATCCCAACGCCGCCGTTGGGGTCCGCCGCTTCCAGACGAGCGACCTGGAAGAGCGACGCGAGGCCAGACAGCGCCCCCATCAGTGCAAACACGATGACTTTGTACGGCGCGGGATTAATACCCGAGAGCCTTACCGCCTCCTCGTTGGTGCCGATGCCAATCAGGTGACGGCCAAAAATCGTGCGGGTAAGCACCCCTTGCCCTATCAGAATCACCAGTACTGCAATCACAAACGACGGCGAGATACCGAACGCTATCGGGTCTGCCAGGAAGTCGAAGCTGGAGCCGATATAGGCCGTGCGAGAATCCGTCAGCTGATAGGCGCTGCCGCGCGCCATCTCCAGCATACCGAGCGAGACAATAAACGTCGGGATGCGCCAGATAACGGAGATCAGTCCCGTCAACGCACCAACAACCGTCGCCACCGCAATCCCGGCTAACGCCGCCAGCCAGGGCGACCAGTGCAGGTTAAGATAGGTGACGCTCACCACCGCTGCCGAAAGCGCCAGTACAGAACCTACCGATAGATCGATGCCGGCAATAATCAGCACGAACGTCATGCCCACCGACATCACCATCAGGTCGGGGATCTGGTTAGCGATGGTGCTAAACGTGTTGAGGCTCAGGAAATGATCGCTTAAAAAAGAGAACAGGATAACCATCGCCAGCAGCGCGCCGATTAATCCCAGGTAACGGCTCAGCCCCCGCCATGTTGCGGCCCGACGGTTAATAGACAGCGTTGAATTACTCATCCTGCAAACTCCCTGTGGCGTGCTGATAGCCAGAAAAAGCGGCGGCCAGAATCGCATCCTGAGTCCAGTCGTCGCGGGTAAACGTCTCCACCAGCTTGCCAGCAGAGAGCACGGCAATACGATCGCATATCAGCATGAGCTCGCGCAGATCGCTGGAGACGACCATCAGCCCTTTCCCGCTTTGCGTCAGCTCATTGAGCAGCAGATAAATATCGCGCTTGGCCCCTACGTCAATGCCGCGAGTGGGTTCATCGAAAAGGATGACGTCGCAGTTACGTTCCAGCCAACGGGCGATCAGTACCTTTTGCTGGTTGCCGCCTGACAGACTGTCGACCGCCAACTCCGTTCCCGACGTGCGAATGCCCAACCGGGTGATGTATTTCTGCGCCAACTGCCGCTCTTTGTCCGCATGGAGCCACGACAGGCGGCTGACTTTATCGCTGTTCCCGAGCGCCGTATTTGCCGACACCGAATGCGGTAACAGCAGACCTTCACCTTTTCGGTCTTCCGTCACCAACGCAATGCGGTGAGCAATAGCCTCCGAAGGCGAACGAATCGTCACGGGTTTGAGCGGGTCGCCAACCTTCAACTGCCCGCTATCGATAGGGTCCGCGCCAAAAATAGCCCGCATCAGCTCAGTACGCCCCGCGCCGACCAGGCCACTCACGCCCAGTACTTCGCCGCGATGCAGCGTCAGTGAGATATCCTGTAGCACTTTCCCGCGCGTGAAATGCTCCACCTGCAGAATGGGGTTGCCCTGCCTGCGGGCGCTAACGTCCAGCGTACTCTCGAGGTCGCGCCCCACCATCAGGGAAACCAGCTGATCGCTGTTATAACGCTTGATATCGTCAGTACAGACCACGTTGCCGTCGCGCAGTACCATGATGTCATCGGCGATTTGTGCCAGTTCATCAAGGCGGTGGGAGATATAGATAAGGGAGACGCCGTGCTGCTTAAAGCGCGTAATCTGCTCGAACAGCAGCTCAACTTCACGGCTGGTGAGCATGGCTGTAGGTTCATCGAGGATAAGAATGCGGCTATCGCCAATCAGGTTACGGGCGATTTCGATCATCTGCTGGTGCCCCATTCCCAGCTCACCCACCAGCATATCCGGGTCAAGTCCCTGTAGACCGACCATTGCCATTACCGGCGTGGACATCTCCCGCAGACGCTTACGGTTGATCCACCCTGCCCGGTTCGGCAATTGATCGAGAAAGAGATTTTCGGCGATGGTTAATGTCGGCAGTAAGTTGAGTTCCTGCATCACCATGCGGACGCCGAGCTTTTCCGCTTCCTTACGACTGGCAGGAGCATAGGGCTGCCCGAGGTAGGTCATGGTGCCAGTGGTGGGCGAAATCAGCCCGCCGATAATTTTCGACAACGTACTTTTCCCGGCACCGTTCTCTCCGGTCAGCGCCAGCACCTTGCCGCTGTATAAACTGAGATTAATATTGGTCAGCACCGGTTCGTTGTAGGTTTTACCCACGCCGGACATTGACAGAATTTCTTGATATTCAGCCATTTCGCGCACGCAACCCGATCTATCGGATCCCTGTAAAAACCGGGGCCAGCAACCTGCGCCCCGGGGAATAAGCGCCGGGTTACTGTTTCACAATCAGCTTGACCGGGGTTTCTACGCTGCCGGAAAGTTCGCTCTGCTTTTTACCGGCTTTCAGCGCATCCAGCGCGGTGTTAATACCAAAGACCGCCTGTTGAGACGCAAACTGATCGGCGGTCGCCAGCACGCGGCCATCCTGCAGCATCGGCTTAATGGCTTCGATGTTGTCATAGCCAACTACCTGAACCTGTCCACGTTTACCCGCGGCGCGAATGGCAGAGACCGCGCCTAATGCCATGTTATCGTTGTCCGCCAGCAGCGCTTTGATGTTTGGATATTCACTCAGCATGGCAGCGGCAATAGTGTTGGCGTTGTTCATCTCCCACTGACCGGACTGGACGGAAACCACCTTCATGCCACCAGCAGACATCGCGTCCTGGAAGCCTAGCGTACGCTGCTGGGAGTTGGTCGAGGTAGGGATCCCTTCGATAATGCCCACCTCATCGCCCGCCTTCAGGTGTTTTGCCAGATAGTCGCCGATATCTTTCGCACCTTTACGGTTGTTCGGCCCAACGAACGGCACGTTCAGCCCTTTATCTTTCAGCACCGTAGGGTCAAATTGGTTGTCGATATTAATCACCAGAATCCCGGCATCTACCGCCTTTTTCACCACTGGTACCAGTGCTTTAGAGTCAGAAGGCGCGATGATAATGGCGTCGGCTTTGGAGACAATCATCTGCTCTACAATCTGAATCTGATTCGCAGTATCCGTCTCATTTTTAATACCGTTGGACACGAGATCGAACTTGTCCGCGTTTTTCTTTTGGTAATCCTTGGCCCCGTTTTCCATGGTCAGGAAGAACTCATTCGCCAGTGACTTCATCACCAGCGCGACTTTCGGCTTATGCGCTGGCGCATCAGCGGCAAAAGCAGGGGTAACGATCGCTGCCGACAGCGCCATGGCGATAGCGGTACCAACGAAGCGTGAAAAGACTATTTTATTCATGATGTTATCCATTTTTATAGGTAGGGTTAGACGCACTACCCGATGGAGTATAGTCAAGCAAAATGCGGGTCAGAGTGAGGCACTGAACAATATTCCAGAGAGGTTTCCGGACGCAGTAAAGGTGGGGCAGTCGTAAAAACAGCAATAAAAAAGGCCAGTCCGAAGACTGGCCTTTCAACTTATCGCACTAGCGTGAACGATTAGTCGTTATCAGAACCACCCAGACCTGCGTTCAGCAGTTCTGCCAGGCTCGCGGTCGCTTCTTCTGCACTCACCTGAGGTGCTGCAGAAACTTCGCCCGCCGCACGGCGACGGATACGATCCTGGTGGTACGCATAACCGGTACCAGCCGGGATCAGACGACCCACGATAACGTTCTCTTTCAGGCCGCGCAGTTCGTCGCGTTTGCCCGCAACGGCTGCTTCGGTCAGGACACGCGTGGTCTCCTGGAACGATGCTGCAGAGATGAACGACTCGGTTGCCAGAGACGCTTTGGTGATACCCAGCAGATCGCGAGCGAAGGTTGCGCCCACTTTGCCGTTCGCTTCCAGATCGCGGTTAGCAATCTTAACGCGGGAGTATTCAACCTGTTCGCCTTCCAGGAAGTCGGAGCTACCAGCGCTTTCGATGGTGGCTTTACGCAGCATCTGACGAACGATAACTTCGATGTGTTTATCGTTAATCTTAACGCCCTGCAGACGGTATACGTCCTGAACTTCGTTAACAATGTAACGAGTTACAGCATGCACACCACGCAGACGCAGGATGTCGTGCGGCGCTTCTGGACCATCGGAAACCACGTCACCACGTTCTACACGTTCACCTTCGAACACGTTGAGCTGACGCCATTTTGGAATCATCTCTTCGTACGGATCGCTACCGTCTACCGGGGTGATAACCAGACGACGTTTCCCTTTGGTTTCTTTACCGAAGGAAATGATGCCGCTGATTTCAGCCAGGATTGCCGGCTCTTTCGGACGACGTGCTTCGAACAGATCCGCAACGCGTGGCAGACCACCGGTGATGTCCTTGGTACCGCCGGATTCCTGAGGAACACGGGCCAGGGTGTCACCAGAACTGATCTGAACGCCATCTTCCAACTGAACAATCGCTTTACCCGGCAGGAAGTACTGAGCAGGCATATCGGTGCCTGGGATCAGAACGTCGTTGCCCTGAGCATCAACAATTTTCAGTGCTGGACGCAGGTCTTTACCACCCGCGGTACGTTCAGCAGAATCCAGAACGACCAGAGAAGACAGACCGGTCAGTTCGTCAGTTTGACGAGTAATGGTCTGGCCGTCGATCATGTCAGTGAAGCGGATGAAACCACTTACTTCGGTGATAACCGGCATGGTGTGTGGATCCCAGTTTGCTACGGTTTCACCGCCGGCAACCTGCTCGCCATCACCTTTAGCCATAACGGAGCCGTAAGGCACTTTATAGCTTTCTTTGGTACGACCGAATTCGTCGATCAGTTTCAGCTCGGTGTTACGGGAAGTGATAACCAGTTTACCGCTGGAGTTCACAACCGACTTCGCGTTGCTGAGCTTGATGCTACCTTTGTTCTTAACCTGGATGCTGGATTCAGCAGCCGCACGAGATGCCGCACCACCGATGTGGAACGTACGCATCGTCAGCTGTGTACCAGGTTCACCGATGGACTGTGCAGCGATAACGCCGATAGCCTCACCTTTGTTGATGATGTGGCCACGCGCCAGGTCACGACCGTAGCAGTGCGCACATACACCAAAGTCGGTGTCACAGGATACAACGGAACGCACTTTGACGGAGTCAACGGAGTTCTCTTCCAACAGATCACACCACTGCTCGTTCAGCAGCGTGTTACGTGGAACCAGAATGTCCGCGGTGCCCGGCTTCAGAACGTCTTCAGCAGTCACACGACCCAGTACGCGATCGCGCAGTGGCTCTTTAACGTCACCACCCTCGATAACCGGGGTCATGGTGATACCTTCCAGGGTGCCACAGTCGTCTTCAGTAACGACCAGGTCCTGTGCCACGTCAACCAGACGACGAGTCAGGTAACCGGAGTTCGCTGTTTTCAGTGCGGTATCCGCCAGACCTTTACGAGCACCGTGAGTGGAGATGAAGTACTGGAGTACGTTCAGACCTTCACGGAAGTTCGCGGTGATTGGCGTTTCGATGATGGAGCCATCTGGCTTAGCCATCAGACCACGCATACCAGCCAGCTGACGAATCTGTGCCGCAGAACCACGCGCACCGGAGTCGGCCATCATGTAGATGCTGTTGAAGGAAACCTGCTGCTCTTCTTTACCTTCACGGTTAATGACGGTTTCAGTTTGCAGGTTATCCATCATCGCTTTGGATACACGATCGTTCGCCGCAGCCCAGATATCGATAACTTTGTTGTAGCGTTCACCAGCGGTTACCAGACCAGACTGGAACTGCTCCTGGATCTCAGCAACTTCAGCTTCCGCTTCGCTGATGATTTCGTATTTCTTCTCTGGGATAACCATGTCGTCGATACCAACAGAGGCGCCTGAGCGCGCTGCATAGGCAAAGCCGGTGTACATGGTCTGGTCAGCGAAGATTACGGTCGGCTTCAGGCCCAGAATGCGGTAACAGGTGTTCAGCATTTTGGAGATAGCTTTCTTGCCCAGCGCCTGGTTGACGATGGAGAAAGGCAGACCTTTCGGTACGATCATCCACAGAATAGCACGGCCAACGGTCGTGTCTTTCAGGCTGGTGTTCGCAACGAATTCGCCGTTTTCATCTTTTTCGTATTCGGTGATACGCACTTTAACGCGCGCATGCAGAGAGGCCAGACCTGCGCGATAGATACGCTCAGCTTCTTTAGGGCCAGTCAGCACCATGCCTTCGCCTTTGGCGTTAACACAGTCACGGGTCATGTAGTACAGACCCAATACAACGTCCTGAGAAGGAACGATGATTGGCTCGCCGTTCGCTGGGGACAGGATGTTGTTGGTAGACATCATCAGCGCACGCGCTTCCAGCTGGGCTTCCAGCGTCAGCGGTACGTGAACAGCCATCTGGTCACCATCGAAGTCGGCGTTATATGCCGCACAAACCAGCGGGTGCAGCTGAATAGCTTTACCTTCGATCAGTACTGGCTCAAACGCCTGGATGCCCAGACGGTGCAGTGTTGGTGCACGGTTCAGCATGACCGGGTGTTCGCGGATAACTTCGTCCAGGATATCCCAAACGACAGCTTCTTCGCGCTCAACCATTTTCTTAGCGGCTTTGATGGTGGTGGCCAGGCCACGCAGTTCCAGTTTGCCGTAGATGAATGGTTTGAACAGCTCCAGTGCCATTTTCTTAGGCAGACCGCACTGATGCAGACGCAGGTATGGACCTACGGTGATTACAGAACGACCGGAGTAGTCAACACGCTTACCGAGCAGGTTCTGACGGAAACGACCCTGTTTACCTTTGATCATATCAGCCAAAGATTTCAGAGGACGTTTGTTAGAACCGGTGATCGCACGACCGCGACGACCGTTATCCAGCAGGGCGTCGACCGCTTCCTGCAGCATACGTTTTTCGTTGCGAACGATGATATCTGGCGCAGCCAGATCCAGCAGACGCTTCAGACGGTTGTTACGGTTAATGACGCGACGATACAGATCGTTCAGGTCAGAAGTCGCGAAACGACCACCATCCAGCGGAACCAGCGGACGCAGATCTGGCGGCAGAACCGGCAGAACGGTCAGGATCATCCACTCTGGCTTGTTACCAGACTGTACGAACGCTTCCAGCAGCTTGATACGCTTGGTCAGCTTTTTACGCTTGGTTTCGGAGTTGGTTTCGTTCAGCTCTTCACGCAGAGTTTCACACTCTTGCTCCAGATCCATGCTCTTCAGCAGGGCCTGGATAGCTTCCGCACCCATCTTCGCGTCGAATTCGTCACCGAACTCTTCCAGCGCGTCCAGATACTGCTCTTCAGTCAGGATCTGTTGACGTTCCAGGTTGGTCATACCGCCTTCGATAACAACATAAGATTCGAAGTACAGTACGCGTTCGATATCACGCAGTGGCATATCGAGCAGCAGACCGATACGGGACGGCAGCGATTTCAGGAACCAGATGTGGGCAGTTGGACATGCCAGCTCGATGTGGCCCATGCGCTCACGACGCACTTTGGTCTGGGTCACTTCAACGCCGCACTTCTCACAGATCACACCGCGGTGTTTCAGGCGCTTGTACTTACCGCACAGGCACTCGTAGTCTTTTACTGGCCCAAAGATACGGGCGCAGAAAAGGCCGTCACGCTCAGGTTTGAACGTACGGTAGTTAATGGTTTCCGGCTTTTTAACTTCACCGAAAGACCATGAACGGATCATGTCTGGCGAAGCCAGAGCAATTTTGATCGCATCAAACTCTTCGGTTTTAGTCTGCGCTTTCAGAAACTTTAATAAATCTTTCACGGATTTGCTCCCGTCGGAGTTAGCACAATCCACTGCCGGGAATGACCCCGGCAGCAGTGACCTGTTTGAGCGAGGATTACTCGTCTTCCAGTTCGATGTTGATGCCCAGCGAGCGGATTTCTTTCAACAGTACGTTGAAGGATTCCGGCATGCCCGGTTCCATCTGATGGTTGCCATCTACGATGTTCTTATACATCTTAGTACGGCCGTTCACGTCATCAGACTTAACGGTGAGCATTTCCTGCAGGGTGTAGGCGGCGCCGTATGCTTCCAGCGCCCACACTTCCATCTCCCCGAAGCGCTGACCACCGAACTGAGCCTTACCACCCAGCGGCTGCTGAGTAACCAGGCTGTAAGAACCGGTAGAACGCGCGTGCATCTTGTCGTCGACCAGGTGGTTCAGTTTCAGCATGTACATGTAACCTACGGTTACCTGACGCTCGAACTGTTCACCGGTACGGCCGTCGAACAGGGTAATCTGACCAGAAGATGGCAGACCGCCCAGTTGCAGCAGTTCTTTAATTTCCGCTTCTTTTGCACCGTCGAATACTGGCGTTGCGATTGGCATACCTTTCTTCAGGTTTTCAGCCAGACGCAGCACTTCATCATCGGTGAAGGTGTTCAGGTCAACTTTCTGACGAACATCAGAGCCCAGATCGTAAGCACGCTGGATGAACTCGCGCAGTTTCGCGACTTCTTGCTGCTGTTTCAGCATGGCGTTGATCTTATCGCCGATACCTTTCGCAGCCATACCCAGGTGGGTTTCAAGGATCTGACCGATGTTCATACGCGATGGTACGCCCAGCGGGTTCAGTACGATATCTACCGGCGTACCGTTAGCATCGTGTGGCATATCTTCGATCGGGTTGATCTTAGAAATTACACCCTTGTTACCGTGACGACCTGCCATTTTGTCGCCAGGCTGGATACGGCGTTTAACGGCCAGGTATACCTTAACAATCTTCAGCACACCCGGTGCCAGATCGTCGCCTTGGGTGATTTTGCGGCGTTTCGCTTCGAGTTTTTTCTCGAACTCGTGTTTCAGCTCGTCGTACTGTTCAGCAAGCTGTTCCAGCTGATTCTGTTTCTCTTCGTCGGTCAGACCGAGTTCCAGCCAGCGATCGCGAGGCAGTTTGTCCAGCTTCTCAGCTTCGACACCACCGGCAACCAGCACAGCGTAGATACGGCTGAACAGGCCAGCTTCGAGGATCTGCAGTTCTTCAGACAGGTCTTTCTTAGCCTGCTTCAGCTGCATCTCTTCGATTTCCAGCGCACGTTTGTCTTTTTCTACGCCATCGCGAGTAAAGACCTGAACGTCGATAACAGTACCGGAAACGCTGTTTGGTACGCGCAGGGAAGAGTCTTTAACGTCAGACGCTTTCTCACCGAAGATAGCACGCAGCAGCTTCTCTTCTGGCGTCAGCTGGGTTTCACCTTTCGGCGTTACCTTACCAACCAGAATGTCGCCACCGGTGACTTCTGCACCAATGTAAACGATACCGGATTCATCCAGTTTGGAGAGCGCAGCTTCACCCACGTTAGGGATGTCAGCGGTGATCTCTTCAGGCCCCAGCTTGGTGTCACGGGACACACATGCCAGTTCCTGAATGTGGATGGTGGTGAAACGGTCTTCCTGAACAACACGCTCGGATACGAGGATGGAGTCTTCGAAGTTGTAACCGTTCCATGGCATGAATGCCACGCGCATGTTCTGACCCAGCGCCAGTTCACCCAGGTCGGTGGACGGGCCATCTGCCAGCACGTCGCCGCGCTCGATTGGCTCACCCAGAGACACGCAAGGCATCTGGTTAATACAGGTGTTCTGGTTAGAACGGGTGTATTTAGTCAGGTTGTAGATGTCGATACCCGCTTCGCCCGGATACATCTCGTCTTCGTTAACTTTGATAACGATACGGGATGCGTCGACGTACTGAACGGTACCGCCACGCTTAGCAACTGCAGTAACACCGGAGTCAACGGCAACAGCACGTTCCATACCGGTACCAACCAGCGGCTTATCAGCACGCAGAGTTGGAACGGCCTGACGTTGCATGTTCGCACCCATCAATGCACGGTTGGCGTCATCGTGTTCCAGGAACGGGATCAGGGACGCACCGACGGATACCACCTGCTGGGTGGATACGTCCATGTAGTCAACCTGGTCGCGGCTGAACAAGCTGGATTCGCCTTTGCTACGGCAAGTTACCAGGTCTTCTACAAAGTGGCCTTCGTCATCCAGGTTGGAGTTCGCCTGAGCGATAACGTAGTTGCCTTCTTCGATAGCAGACAGGTAATGAATTTCGTCGGTTACAACACCGTCGGTCACTTTACGGTACGGAGTCTCAAGGAAGCCGTATTCGTTAGTCTGTGCGTACACGGACAGGGAGTTGATCAGACCGATGTTTGGACCTTCAGGCGTTTCGATTGGACATACGCGACCGTAGTGAGTCGGGTGTACGTCTCGAACTTCGAAGCCTGCACGTTCACGGGTCAGACCGCCCGGGCCGAGTGCGGAGATACGACGTTTGTGCGTAATCTCAGACAGCGGGTTGTTCTGGTCCATAAACTGAGACAGCTGGCTGGAACCAAAGAACTCTTTCACTGCTGCAGAAATCGGCTTGGCGTTGATCATGTCCTGAGGCATCAGGGTATCCAGATCGCCCAGAGACAGACGCTCTTTCACCGCACGCTCAACACGTACCAGGCCAACGCGGAATTGGTTTTCCGCCATTTCACCTACGGAACGGATACGACGGTTGCCGAGGTGGTCGATATCATCGACTTCGCCTTTACCGTTACGGATATCGATGAGCTTCTTCATCACTTCGATGATGTCGTCTTTGCTCAGGATACCGGAACCTTCGATCTCGTCACGCAGCAGAGAACGGTTGAACTTCATACGACCAACCGCAGACAGGTCATAGCGGTCTTCGGAGAAGAACAGGTTCTCGAACAGGCTTTCAGCAGCTTCACGAGTTGGCGGCTCACCAGGGCGCATCATGCGGTAGATTTCTACCAGCGCGCTCAGACGATCGTTAGTTGGGTCGACGCGTACAGTTTCAGAAATGTATGCACCGTGGTCCAGATCGTTAGTGAACAGCGTTTCGATACGCTTGTGGCCAGACTGGCTCAGCTTAGCCAGCAGATCCAGGCTCAGCTCCATGTTGGCTGGGCAGATCAGCTCGCCAGTAGATTCGTCAACGTAGTCTTTAGAAGCGACTTTGCCAGCGATGTACTCAACCGGAACTTCGATATGTTTGATATCGTCTTTTTCCAGCTGGCGAATGTGGCGCGCAGTAATACGGCGGCCTTTTTCAACGTACACTTTACCGTTCGCTTCGATGTCGAAGGACGCGGTTTCGCCACGCAGACGTTCTGGAATCAGTTCCATCTGCAGCTTGTTGTCACGAATTTCGAAGACAACTTTCTCAAAGAACAGGTCAAGGATCTGCTCAGTGGTGTAGTTCAGCGCACGCAGAATAATGGTCGCAGGCAGTTTACGGCGACGGTCGATACGTACGAACAGGTTGTCCTTCGGATCGAATTCGAAGTCCAGCCAGGAACCACGGTAAGGAATGATGCGCGCGTTATACAGCACTTTACCCGAAGAGTGGGTTTTACCTTTATCGGAGTCAAAGAAGACGCCTGGGCTACGGTGCAGCTGAGAAACGATAACACGCTCAGTACCGTTGATGACAAAGGTACCGTTGTCGGTCATGAGCGGAATTTCGCCCATGTAGACTTCTTGTTCTTTAATGTCTTTTACGGTGCCTTCCGGCGCTTCGCGCTCGTAGATCACCAGACGCAGTTTTACGCGCAGCGGTGCGGAATAGGTCACGCCACGGATCTGACATTCCTGAACGTCAAAGACAGGCTCGCCCAGACGGTAGCTGACGTATTGCAGCTCGGAGTTACCGCTGTAGCTTTTGATAGGGAATACGGAACGGAAAGCAGCTTCCAGACCATACTGACCTTCAGGATCTTGCTCGATAAACTTCTGGAACGAGTCAAGCTGGATAGAAAGGAGATATGGGACATCCAGAACTTGTGGACGTTTACCAAAATCCTTACGAATACGTTTTTTCTCGGTATAGGAGTAAACCATAGGGTTCCTCAGCTCGCTGACAAGTCGACGCATCTGTCCATTGGCAGACAGTTTGTGCAACACTATTTTGTTGACCGGAAAATGGAACACTTTCCGCAATACCTGTTGCTATCACGCTTAAACCATTTCATTGCGATTTACACAGAGCGAGCACCCTGTCGCAATATATTAAGTCGTCGATAGAAACGTGCATTGTCAGGACAACCAGTAGTCAAACAGTGTGAAATGCTACTGGCGCCATACAGCGCAAAATGGCTGGTGACTAAAAAGTCACCAGCCATCGGCCTGATTTCTCAGGCTTCAACTAGAAAAGTTGGCTTATTTAACTTCAACTTCAGCGCCAGCTTCTTCCAGAGATTTTTTCAGTGCTTCAGCGTCATCTTTGCTCACGCCTTCTTTCAGAGCGGCTGGAGCAGATTCTACCAGGTCTTTAGCTTCTTTCAGACCCAGGCCAGTTGCGCCACGTACTGCTTTGATTACAGCAACTTTGTTAGCGCCAGCAGCTTTCAGAATTACGTCGAATTCAGTTTTTTCTTCAGCAGCTTCAGCCGGGCCAGCAGCTACAGCTACAGCAGCAGCAGCGGAAACACCGAATTTTTCTTCCATTGCAGAAATCAGTTCTACAACGTCCATTACGGACATAGCTGCAACTGCTTCAATGATTTGATCTTTAGTGATAGACATTTAAATTGTTCCTGAAAATCAGAATAAGTTTATACGTAAGCAGATACTTTACAAAGAGGACTGCGATTAAGCAGCTTCTTTCGCATCGCGTACAGCAGCCAGAGTGCGAACCAGTTTGCCAGCCGAAGCTTCTTTCATGGTTGCCATCAGGCGTGCAATTGCTTCTTCGTAGGTCGGCAGAGTTGCCAGGCGATCGATCTGCGATGCCGGGATTAACTCACCTTCAAAGGCTGCGGCTTTGACCTCAAATTTTGCATTCGCTTTCGCGAACTCTTTGAACAGACGAGCAGCAGCGCCCGGGTGTTCCATAGAGTATGCAATCAGGGTCGGACCAACAAACGTGTCTTTCAGGCATTCAAACTGAGTACCTTCAACGACGCGGCGCAGCAGGGTGTTACGAACAACACGCATGTATACGCCAGCTTCACGACCTGCTTTACGCAGTTCAGTCATTTTATCTACAGTAACGCCACGGGAATCCGCAACTACTGCAGACAGCGCGCCTTTGGCTACTTCGCTGACTTCAGCAACAATCGCTTGTTTGTCTTGAAGATTTAAAGCCATTAGCTTTGCTCCTGGATGTTTGCCGGAACTCATGTTCCGGAACTCACTTCACTCTCCCCAATGGAGAGAGCGTCTTAATACGGTGAGCAGAAACAAGCCAGAGTATTAAAAATAATCTTAGCGTTCTGTCACCGTCTACGCAGGGCATTAAGTTTCTTACGAAACACCTGCGGTCTTCGACGGAGGCCTGGATAGGCCAGGCTCCAACGAACAAATCTTTTAGCCGCTAACTATTGTTAGCAAACGTGGGGGTAAGATTGTAGACAAAATCACCGCCCACGTAAAGGCATTAGTTTGCAGCAGCGCTCAGGCCAGCCTGGTCAACTGCAACACCTGCACCCATGGTGGTGGAGATGCTAACTTTCTTGATGTACACGCCTTTAGCCTGAGTTGGTTTTGCTTTTTTCAGCGCAACCAGCAGAGATTCCAGGTTTTCTTTCAGTTTGTCAGCGTCAAAGTCCACTTTACCGATGGTGGTGTGGATGATGCCGTTTTTGTCGTTACGATAACGAACCTGACCAGCTTTAGCGTTCTTAACCGCTTCAGCAACGTTAGGAGTTACAGTACCAACTTTCGGGTTTGGCATCAGACCACGTGGGCCCAGAACCTGGCCCAGCTGGCCAACAACGCGCATTGCATCTGGAGATGCGATAACAACGTCGAAGTTCATTTCGCCTTTTTTGATCAGGTCAGCCAGATCTTCCATACCTACCAGCTCTGCGCCAGCAGCTTTAGCTGCTTCAGCGTTAGGGCCCTGGGTAAATACGGCAACGCGAACGGAACGGCCAGTACCGTGCGGCAGTACAGTTGCACCACGTACGTTCTGGTCAGATTTACGAGCGTCAATACCGAGGTTAACGGCAACGTCAACGCTTTCGTTGAACTTAGCAGTGGCCAGCTCTTTCAGCAGAGCAATAGCTTCGTTGATGTCGTACTGCTTAGTAGCATCAACTTTGTCACGGATCACGCGCATACGCTTGGTCAGTTTAGCCATTTCTTAATCCTCCACTACCAGGCCCATGGAACGTGCAGTACCTTCGATTGAGCGAGTCATCGCTTCAATGTCGGCGCCAGTCATGTCGGCAGCTTTGGTCTGCGCGATTTCCTGCAGCTGAGCGCGGGAAATTTTACCAACTTTGTCTTTGTTCGGCTTACCGGAACCAGACTTAATACCAGCTGCTTTTTTCAGCAGAACTGCTGCTGGAGGCGTTTTGGTAATGAAGGTGAAAGAACGGTCAGCGTAAACGGTGATAACAACCGGAATTGGCAGACCTTTTTCGATGGAATCAGTTTTTGCGTTGAACGCTTTGCAGAATTCCATGATGTTCACACCCTGCTGACCCAGAGCTGGACCAACTGGTGGACTTGGGTTTGCCATACCAGCTGCAACCTGCAGCTTAACGTAGGCTTGGACTTTCTTAGCCATTCTAAAATCCTCTATGTGGGTGATAGCGCCTCTAAGAGGCTCCCCGTGATATAAAAATTCGTTTTACAGGCATGCGCCCATAAAAACAAAAGGCGCGAAATTGTATGTCAATTTCGCGCCCTATGCAACGATTAGATCGATGCTTTTTTGATCGCAGCCTTACGCTTTCTCTACCTGAGCAAAGTCCAGTTCTACCGGGGTCGCACGACCGAAGATAGAAACGGATACTTTCAGACGAGACTTCTCGTAATCCACTTCTTCAACCACACCGTTGAAGTCAGCGAATGGACCGTCGCTAACGCGAACCATTTCACCCGGTTCAAACAGCGTTTTAGGACGCGGCTTATCACCAACCTGCTGCAGGCGGTTCATAATCGCATCAACTTCTTTGTCGCTGATTGGTGCCGGACGGTCAGAGGTACCGCCGATAAAGCCCATTACGCGCGGAACGCTACGCACCAGGTGCCAGCTCGCGTCGTTCATCACCATCTGAACTAACACGTAGCCAGGGAAGAATTTGCGCTCGCTCTTGCGACGCTGGCCGCCACGAATTTCGACCACTTCTTCGGTCGGAACCATGACTTCGCCAAACAGCTCTTCCATATTGTGTAATTTGATATGCTCGCGCAGCGAAGTCGCTACACGGCCTTCAAAACCGGAAAACGCCTGAACGACGTACCAACGCTTTTTAGGTGCTTCAGACATCTTAGAACCTCAGGCCAGTGATAAAGGATACCAGGCGAACCAGAATACCATCCAGTCCCCACAGGATCAGTGACATTACCGCAGTGACCGCAGCAACGATCAGCGTAGTGTGCAGTGTTTCCTGGCGAGTCGGCCAAATCACCTTACGAACTTCCGTTCTCGCTTCACGCGCAAACGCAACGGTCGCTTTGCCTTTCGTCGTCAACAGCGCGACACCACCCGCTGCAGCAATAATAATTACTACGGCCAGCGCACGCAGCGGCAGCATCATGTCGCGATAGAGGTAGTTGCCCACGATTGCCACGATAAGCAATACGGCAACAGCTACCCACTTCATCGCTTCCAGGCCGCGCCCGCTCCCTTGAGCTTCGGTATTCGCACTCATAAACCAACCTGTCAGAAGTATTCTACAAACATTTCCACCCCGCGAGAGCGAGGCGATCCAAACCGAAAGTAAGTTTCGGACTAAACGCCCTCTACAGAGCCTGTCTCAGCAATGATTATGGCAAAAATAATCACTGATGAGCCAGGTTCTGGTTCGACAGCGTACAAAAAGGGCATCAAATGATGCCCTTTTATTGCGCATTGCGTCAAATGTTATCAGCAATTAGCTCATTACTTTGGCAACAACGCCCGCGCCAACGGTACGACCGCCTTCACGGATTGCGAAACGCAGGCCGTCGTCCATCGCGATTGGGTGGATCAGAGTCACAACCATCTTGATGTTGTCGCCTGGCATTACCATCTCAACGCCTTCTGGCAGTTCGATGGTACCGGTCACGTCAGTAGTACGGAAGTAGAACTGTGGACGGTAGCCTTTGAAGAACGGAGTATGACGGCCGCCTTCGTCTTTGGACAGAATGTACACTTCAGATTCGAACTTGGTGTGCGGCTTGATAGAGCCTGGCTTAGCCAGAACCTGACCACGTTCGATTTCTTCACGTTTGATACCACGCAGCAGAACACCAACGTTCTCACCAGCACGGCCTTCGTCCAGCAGTTTGCGGAACATTTCAACGCCGGTACAGGTAGACTTAGCGGTGTCTTTGATACCAACGATTTCAACTTCTTCGCCAACTTTGATGATACCGCGCTCTACACGACCGGTAACAACGGTACCACGACCGGAGATGGAGAATACGTCTTCGATTGGCAGCAGGAACGGCTTATCGATAGCACGTTCTGGTTCTGGGATGTAAGAATCCAGGAAGCCAGCCAGTTCGATGATTTTCGCTTCCCACTCTGCATCGCCTTCCAGCGCTTTCAGAGCAGAACCACGGATGATTGGAGTATCGTCGCCTGGGAAATCGTACTGAGACAGAAGTTCACGAACTTCCATTTCAACCAGTTCCAGCAGCTCTTCGTCATCAACCATGTCACATTTGTTCAGGAACACGATGATGTAA
>NZ_JMPL01000082.1 GCF_000735365.1 Kluyvera ascorbata ATCC 33433
TGATGTTTATCGCGCGGCACGGGTGAAGCCGCTGGCGCTGGAAACGGAGAGTGGGACGGTATATAACCTGCCGCCACCGTCTCAGGGCCTGGTCTCGCTGCTGATGACCGGCATTATCGAACAGCAGCGTAAAAAGGGCGCTATTGCCGACGAAGCCGATTTTGTCCACCTTTGTGTTGAAGCGACTAAGTTGGCGTTCACCTTGCGCGATCGCCATATCACCGACCCGGCCCATATGACCCTTGACCCGCAGTCGCTGCTGACGGCAGAGAGTATCGCTCAGCTCAGCGCGCAGATTGTGCCCGACCGAGCAAAGGCCTGGGGCAAAGGGCGCGGGCCTGCGGACACTATCTGGATGGGCGTTATCGACGGTTCTGGCACCGCCGTCAGCTTTATCCAGAGCATTTATCATGAGTTTGGTAGTGCGGTGATCCTCGCCGACAGCGGCATCATCTGGCAAAACCGTGGCAGCAGCTTTTCGCTTGACCCAAATGCCACCAACCCATTACAGCCGGGCCGCCTACCGTTCCATACTCTCAACCCCGGGCTGGCGCATCTGGCCAACGGCGATGTGCTGGTGTACGGCAGCATGGGCGGAGACGGCCAGCCACAGACGCTGGCGGCGGTCTTTGACCGCATCCTCCACCAGAAAATGACCCCGCAGGCGGCCGTGGCCGCTCCGCGCTGGCTATTAGGGCGCACCTGGGGAGAAAGCAGCGACACGCTTAAGATTGAAAGCCGCCTCAGAGCGGCGACTACCGACACCCTCAAACAGTACGGCCATGACGTCGATATTTATCCCCCTTATGACGACCTCATGGGGCATGCCGGGGCTATTCTCCGGCACTGCAACGGCATGCTGGAAGGCGGCAGCGACCCTCGTAGCGATGGTGGCGTTGCCCGCTGGTAACCCAGCATTTTCCAAATGAAACATTCGCGGAATGATGAGGCGCGCTGGGCGCGCCCGCGTTCTGACGACATTTTTTCGTCTATTGGAGCGTAAAATGACCGTTCTCAGAGAACCTTTGGTAGCACCAAAATTTGGCAAATGGGCGCAGCTGGTGTTGGGGCTTATCTGTATGGCCTCAATCTCCAGCCCGCAGTATGTATGGACGCTGCTGACCAAACCGCTGACCGAGAAGTTGGGTGTCGGCCTACCGGAGCTGCAGGTAACCTTTTCGCTGCTGATTATTCTGCAGACCTTCTTTTCTCCTTTTCAGGGGCGGCTGGTTGAACGATTTGGCCCCCGGCTGTTGATTTCAATCGGCACGGTGATGGCCGGGCTAAGCTGGGTGCTCTCCGCGCACATCAATGGTCTGATGGCGCTATACCTGGTCTATGGCTGTATCGGCGGATTGGGCACCGGGATTGTGTACATTGGCGTCGTTGGGCTGATGGTTAAGTGGTTCCCGCAAAACCGAGGCTTTGCCGCAGGGGCTGTGGCGGCGGGCTACGGTATGGGGGCGATTTTGACTACCTTCCCGATCTCGATTTCGCTGGGCAGTTATGGGTTGGAGCAGACCATGACCGTGTTTGGTATCGTCTTCGCTATCGTAGGGCTATTGGCCAGCCAAGGGCTGAGCCTGCCACCCAACTCGACTGCGCTGCCGGTTAGCCGGAAAATCGTGCAGGGGACGCGTCAGTTTACCTCTCGTGAAATGCTGCGCCAGCCTCTGTTCTGGCTGATGTTTGCCATGATGGCGATGATGTCGACCTCCGGGCTTATGGTGACCTCGCAAATGGCTATCTTTGCCGAAGATTTTGGCATCAGTAAAGCGGTGGTATTCGGCATGGCCGCGCTGCCGCTGGCACTGACCATCGACCGCTTTACCAACGGCTTGACTCGCCCGTTGTTTGGTTTTATTTCCGACCGCTATGGCCGTGAAAAAACCATGTTTATCGCCTTTGCCCTTGAAGGGGTAGCGATGATGCTGTGGCTGGCCTGTCGAGACGATCCGATGCTGTTTGTGCTGCTTTCCGGGGTCGTATTCTTCGGCTGGGGCGAGATCTTTTCGCTGTTCCCTTCTACGTTGACTGACACGTTTGGCAGCGAAAATGCCGCTTCGAACTACGGCTGGCTGTATATCTCGCAGGGGATTGGCTCCATTTTCGGTGGGCCGCTGGCCGCGTTACTGTATCAGCACACTCAAGGGTGGCATGTCGTCTTTGGCTGTGCGATTGCTCTTGATTTCATCACGGCTGGGCTGGCACTGTGGGTGCTGAAACCCTGGCGTGCGCGCTTTATTCGCCAGCACAGTTAATTGCGGAGCACTCTATGACGGTCACGACATCGGAACCCACGCCGCTTCTTGCGCATTCGGAACGAGTATTTCAGCAACTGAGGCAGGAGATTTATCAATTTATCCTGCTACCCGGCGATCGCTTTACGGAGGTGGAGATCGCCCGGCGGCTGGGATGTTCCCGCACGCCGGTTCGCGAGGCGCTGCTGTTGCTGCAAAACGAGGGGCTGGTCAGACGCTGCCTGCGTAACGGCTGGGAAGTGTTCCCCATTGATTTCGATGTCTACGAAGACCTGTACGAAACGCGCGCGCTGATTGAAGCCAATTCGGTGCGCAGTTTGTGCAGCTCGACGTCAGCAAAAGTGAACCGGCAGGTGCTCACCAGACTGAAGGCTATCTGGCAGGTTGCGCCGGAAATCGCGCTGGCGTGTGATGATATCGCTTCGCTGGATGAGCAGTTTCACCTGGCGCTAACCGAGGCAGCAGGCAATCGGGAATTGACGGCGATTCTGACCAATATCACCAACCGCATTCGCATTATGCGGCGGCTCGATTTTGAATATGAAACCCGAATAACCCAGACTTACAAAGAGCATGCTGAGCTGCTGGAGGCCATTGAACAGCGTGACGAAGTGCGAGCAGTAGCGCTGATCGTCGCGCATATTCAGGACGCCTACAAAGGTGCCAGCACTATCACTCTGCGACGCTTGCAGGATGTGCGGGTTAAGCAAATTTTGTAACCGAGGCTATCCGTCATTTTTATCGGAGGTGGGCATACTCGGCGGTTTTCCCGTCGCCGCCCGCTTCCAATTCATTTCGTCGAGAGTCCGCCGCTACGTTCTGCACATATTTCGCACTCTTGAGGTAGCGCAGCACGACATCCTCATTTAACCAAATACGGCTAAAAAACCTGGCTTCGGTAGGGCTTTTTCAAGCCGGTAGAAGCCGCCATCTGGCTCGCGTCGATGGCAACCGCTACAATGCGCGTTTTGCCATGGAGAGACATCATGACCAGCCTGAATCGAATGCTGTCGGTACTGGATTTGTTCACTGCCGCACGCCCCGTATGGGAAGCTGACCGCATCGTCGAAGCGCTGGGATGTTCAACTCCCACTGGCTACCGCTACCTGAAAGAGCTGATGTTGGCTGGTCTGTTGCAGCGTTTTAACGGCGGTTTCTACGCCCTTGGCCCGCGTATCACGCTGCTGGATTATGTTATTCGCAGTACTGACCCGCTGCTGGCGGCGAGTATCCCGCAGATGCGAGAGCTGGTGACGCTGACAGGCTGCCACTGCACGCTCTCCAGGCTTGATGGTGATGTGTTTCTCGACCTGCACCACGAATGTTCGAATCAGGAGATTGCGCTGATTTATGGCCGCGGTCGCCCGCGTCCGATGTTTTCCGGCAGCGCGCCAAAAGTGGTGATAGCCAACCAAACCTCGAAGCAGCAGCGTGGGCTGTTCGAACGTTGTCGTGAAGAGGTTCTGGCCGCAGGTCTGGGTGAAACGGAAGAGGCGTTTCTTAAGCGGATGCAGCAGATTCGCAAAGCGGGCTGCTACCGCGCCGATGAGGAGCTGGCGGTCGGGGTATCGTCGCTGTCGGTGCCTGTGCGTTTTGCGCCGAAAGAACACTGCGCCGCGCTGGCGCTGGTGTCATCGACTCAACATTTTGCGCAAAGCAACGTGGGGGAGTGGCAGGACAAACTCAAAAAAGCGGCCCGGCGTATTGCGTTGGCCTTAGGCGGGGAGTAGCCGCACCCTGATAATAAAAAACCCCGCCGCGGCGGGTTTTTTGTATTTAGTAGAGCGCAACCGGCCATTCTGGCGGCGTCTGGCTCATCACTTCAACCATCACATCTTTGATATTGTTAAAGATAGTGGAGATTTCTACCAGGGTAATACCGAGCAAACTGGTTGCGAACCAGCAGGCGGCCGCAAGGCCCAGCATGCTGCAAATAGCGCCCAGACCGATGTAATCGGCTTTACGAAGTTTGATTTTCAGGGTACTAGCAACGAACATCAGCACCGCGCTGGTTAATGGCCAACGTAACAGCGTAACGCCTGCGGTAAGTGAAAGCATGGGACCTTTTCCTCAGAGATAAACGACAAGCTGCCCGGACAGCACTTGTGTATGAGGCACTGGGCGCTCTGGCTATCTGAAGGCATTCACAAATTGAGTGAAACAGCGTTTCTGTTTCATATCATAATGTGAACTATATCACGCTTGCTGTTTTATTCACCAGAGGTAAACGCAGGATTTTTGTCAATTCAATAACCATGATCAAAGCATGGATAAGGCCGCCACAGCCGGTGTGGCAGCCTGAATGCGTATTAGGCGGAGATATGGTGACGGTAGTCCGTCGGCGTGCGATCGAACTCGCGGCGGAATACGCGCGAGAAGGTCTGCTGCGAGACGTAGCCGAGATCCATGGCGATATCAAAGATAGGCCGCTGGGTGGTGCGCAACGCTTCTGCGGCAAGCAGCAGGCGTCGCTGGCGGATGTAGTCGCCTAGCGTCTGATGCATCACGGTGCGGAACATTCTTTGCAGATACCACTTAGAGTAGCCGGACTTGCGGGCCACGATATCGATATTAAGCGGTTGATCGATATGTTCATCTATCCATTCAATTAGCGTCTGAATAATTTCCCGATGGGACATAAGGCTCTCCCCGTTGTCTATTTTCGCGTCGATTTCTGTTCTGTCGGCGAGTATAATTCCTCAAGTTAACTTGAGGTAAAGCGGATTATGGAAAAAAAATCGACGAGAATAAAAACGCTGCTTTCACCGGGTGAAGTAGCGAAACGAACTGGCGTTGCGGTCTCAGCATTGCATTTTTATGAAAGCAAAGGGCTAATTCGTAGCACGAGAAATAGCGGCAATCAGCGGCGCTATAAGCGTGATGTTTTGCGTTACGTGGCGATTATCAAAATTGCCCAGCGGTTAGGGATCCCGCTCGGCACTATCGGTGAATCGCTGAGCGTTCTGCCAGAAAACCACACGCTGGGGCCGAAAGACTGGAAGCATTTCACCACGCAATGGCGCGAAGAACTGGATAAACGCATCCACGCGATGGAAGCCTTACGCGACCAACTGAACGGCTGCATCGGCTGTGGCTGCATGTCGTTGCGCGACTGTCCGCTGCGTAATCCCGGCGATAAACTGGGGGAAGAGGGGACCGGTGCTCGTTTGCTGGAAGATGAGTAATCCTTATTCATTCTTCCTCTGATAATTGCGACATTTTTGCCATAGAAATGTTGCTGGATTGCGCATGAACGATAACGTTTGCGCATGGGTTGACCAATTCTCCATCGGCATTCGTTAATTTTCATAAACCAGGGCAAACTTCTGTTGAAAAAAGGGGCATAAAAGCCAGATAATCGTTTGCCTTCAAATTTCGGACGCATCTTACGCCGGAAATGAGCGGGTCAACCTTATCTCGCACACGCCGAGGATAAGGAATTCCGAATATCGTTTTGTCTGCGCGGAGTTAATCGTTTGCTTTTTTGTGGCTCCCCTATTGCCGCAAGTAGCACATGGAGATGACGCTTAGCTGGCAGTGGATGTTCCACCACGCAGACGAACGAATGATAAAAACTCTCAGGGGATGTTTTCTATGTCTACGCCTTCAGCGCGTACCGGCGGTTCGTTAGACGCCTGGTTTAAAATTTCTGCACGTGGTAGCTCCGTTCGTCAGGAGATTGTCGCCGGTCTTACTACCTTCCTGGCGATGGTTTACTCGGTGATCGTGGTGCCGGGCATGCTGGGTAAAGCCGGTTTCCCACCGGCTGCGGTCTTCGTGGCAACCTGTCTGGTGGCCGGTGTCGGTTCTATCGTGATGGGCCTGTGGGCAAACCTGCCGCTGGCTATCGGCTGTGCGATTTCACTGACCGCCTTCACCGCCTTCAGCCTGGTGCTGGGCCAGCACATCAGCATTCCGGTTGCGCTGGGCGCGGTATTCCTGATGGGTGTACTGTTTACCATCATCTCTGCTTCCGGTATTCGTAGCTGGATTTTGCGCAATCTGCCGCAGGGCATTGCGCACGGTACGGGCATTGGTATCGGCCTGTTCCTGCTGCTGATCGCCGCGAACGGCGTTGGCATGGTGGTGAAAAACCCACTGGACGGCCTGCCGGTTGCGCTGGGTCAGTTCGATAGCTTCCCGGTTATCATGACGCTGGTCGGTCTGGCGATGATTATCGGTCTGGAGAAACTGAAGGTACCGGGCGGCATTCTGCTGACCATCATTGGTGTCTCTATCGTCGGCCTGATTTTCGATCCAAACGTGCACTTCTCCGGCGTGTTCGCCATGCCATCGCTGAGCGATGACCAGGGCAACTCGCTGATTGGTAGCCTCGATATTATGGGCGCGCTGAACCCGGTTGTACTGCCAAGCGTACTGGCGCTGGTGATGACCGCCGTGTTTGACGCCACCGGTACTATCCGCGCGGTAGCCGGTCAGGCAAACCTGCTGGATAAAGACGGCCAGATCATTAACGGCGGCAAAGCGCTGACCACTGACTCCCTGAGCAGCGTGTTCTCTGCGGTTGTGGGTGCATCCCCGGCGGCGGTGTACATCGAGTCCGCAGCGGGTACGGCGGCAGGTGGTAAAACCGGCTTAACGGCAATCACCGTTGGCATCCTGTTCCTGCTGATTCTGTTCCTCTCTCCGCTCTCTTACCTGGTTCCAGGCTATGCAACCGCACCTGCGCTGATGTACGTCGGCCTGCTGATGCTGAGCAACGTGGCGCGTATCGACTTCAACGACTTCGTTGACGCGATGTCTGGTCTTATCACCGCGGTGATGATCGTGCTGACCTGTAACATCGTTACCGGCATCATGATTGGCTTCGCGACGCTGGTGATTGGCCGCGTGGTTTCAGGCGAATGGCGCAAGCTGAACATCGGCACGGTAGTGATTGCGGCGGCGTTGGTTATCTTCTATGCGGGCGGCTGGGCGATTTAATCTCCTACCCTCGCAGAAAAAACCCGCCTGATGGCGGGTTTTTTGTTTGTCGCTTGGCCGGGCTACAGGTCTGGACTTTTTTTCTATTTTCAGCCACCTCTCGTTTCCTTTTGCGTTAATCTGGGTAACGTAAACTCGGAAGCACGACGCTTCATGTTTTGAATAATAAGACAACGCTGTAAACAGGGAACGCATGGAAATATTCTTCACCATACTCATCATGACCCTCGTGGTTTCGCTCTCCGGGGTGGTTACGCGCGTAATGCCCTTCCAGATCCCACTACCTTTAATGCAAATCGCCATCGGCGCGCTGCTGGCGTGGCCGACGTTTGGTTTGCACGTTGAATTTGACCCGGAACTGTTCCTCGTTCTGTTTATCCCGCCGCTGCTGTTTGCCGACGGCTGGAAAACGCCGACGCGCGAGTTTATTGAGCACGGGCGAGAGATCCTCGGGCTGGCACTGGCATTAGTGCTAGTGACGGTCGTAGGGATTGGCTTCCTGATCTACTGGATTGTGCCAGGTATACCGCTGATTCCAGCCTTTGCGCTGGCGGCCGTACTCTCGCCGACCGATGCCGTGGCGCTCTCCGGGATTGTCGGAGAAGGTCGCATTCCGAAAAAAATCATGGGGATTCTGCAAGGCGAGGCACTGATGAACGACGCCTCTGGCCTGGTGTCGCTGAAGTTTGCCGTCGCGGTGGCGATGGGCACGATGGTCTTTACCGTCGGCGGTGCGACGATGGAATTCCTCAAAGTGGCAATCGGCGGCATTCTGGCAGGCTTTGTGGTCAGCTGGTCGTACGGTCGCTCGATGCGTTTCCTGAGCCGCTGGGGTGGTGATGAACCGGCCACGCAGATTGTGCTGCTGTTCCTGCTACCGTTCGCTTCTTATCTCATTGCCGAGCATATCGGGGTGTCCGGTATTCTCGCGGCGGTAGCGGCCGGGATGACCATCACCCGTTCCGGCGTGATGCGCACCGCGCCGCTGGCGATGCGTCTGCGTGCCAACAGCACCTGGGCGATGCTGGAGTTTGTGTTTAACGGCATGGTGTTCCTGCTGTTAGGTCTACAGCTTCCGGATATTCTCGAAAGCTCGCTGGTGGCGGCAGAGGCTGACCCGAACGTCGAAACCTGGATGCTGTTTACCGATATCATCCTGATTTACGCGGCGCTGATGCTGGTGCGTTTTGGCTGGCTGTGGACGATGCGCAAGCTGAGCCAGCGCTTCCTGAAAAAGAAACCGATGGAGTTTGGCTCATGGACCACTCGTGAGCTGCTGATCTCCTCCGTTGCCGGCGTGCGCGGGGCGATTACCCTGGCCGGTGTGCTCTCCATTCCGCTGCTGCTGCCTTCGGGTGATGCCTTCCCGGCGCGCTATGAGCTTATCTTCCTGGCCGCGGGCGTGATTCTGTTCTCGCTGTTTGTCGGGGTGATTGCGCTGCCGATTCTGCTGCGTCATATCGAATCGACCGATAACGTGCAGCAGCGTAAAGAAGAGCGCCTGGCGCGGGCTGCGACGGCGGACGTGGCGATTGTCGCTATTCAGAAAATGGAGGAGCGTCTTGCCGCGGATACCACCGAGAACATCGATAATCAGCTGCTGACCGAGGTCAGTTCACGCGTGATTGGTAACCTGCGCCGCCGCGTCGATGGGCGCAACGACGTGGAGACCTCGATGCTGGAAGAGCAGCTTGAACGCCGCTTCCGCCTCGCGGCGCTGCGCTCTGAGCGTGGGGAGTTGTATCACCTGCGCGCAACGCGCCAGATAAGCAACGAGACCTTGCAGAAGCTGCTGCATGACCTCGACCTGCTGGAAGCGCTGTTGATTGAGGATGCGTAGCTAAGTTCGGCGCTGCGCTTGGCCGGGCTACGGTCGTGTATCGTAGCCCGGGCGAGGCGTTTACGCCGACCCCGGGAATGGCACCATATCTACTCTGGCAGCGTAAACCCCTCACAGCACTTCAGCCACGCTTGAGCGCTGTGAGACAAATAAACTCCTTCCCGCCAAATCATCCCCAACTGCCAGCGCAAATCGCTCTCCAGCGGCAGCCAGCGCAGGGTTTTCTCATCGAGTCTGCGGCAAATCGGCTCCGGCAGAATCGCCACGCCGACGCCCGCCTGGACCATCGCGGCGAGAAAATCCCACTGCCCGCTGCGCACCGCAATACGTGGCTTCACGTGATGGCGCGTAAACAGCTGCATCAGCTGGCGGCTAAGGGCGAAATCTTCGTTGTAGATAAGCAAAGGATGCGCGGCAAGCTGCTGTGGAGATACCGACGTTTGCTCCAGCCAGTCGCCGGAACGCGGCACCAGCACGCAAAGTGGGTGGCTGAACAAGAGTCGGGTGGTCAGCGCGCTTTCTTCTTCCACCGGCAGCGCCGTCATCGCCAGATCCAACTCGCCGTTCATGACCGCCTGCTGCACGGTTAGCCCGCCGCCCTCGGAGATTTTCAGCTCTACGCCGGGGTAGCGCTGGCGAAACAGACTAATGGGCCCGGCCATCAGCATGCCGACCATCGGGGGAATGCCGAGTCGCAGTACGCCTTTATTGAGATGGTTAATATCGCTGAGCTCCGCTTCTAGCTGGCGGAATTCGTCGAGGATAGCCAGCCCGCGGTCGAACACGACCTGCCCGGTATCGGTCATTAACAGCTTGCGGCCGTCGCGAATAAGCAGGGTGCAGTTCAGCTCATCTTCCAGGTTTTTGAGCATTTTACTGATGGTGGGTTGCGTCACGAAGAGCTTCTCCGCCGCGCGGGTAAAGCTCTGCTGACGAACAACTTCGACGAAGTAGCGCAGTGTTCTGATGTCCATGATTATGCCTCTAAACTATGCTACCGATGAGTTTAATTCATTTTTGTCATCATCGTTGTCTCACTATACTGTGCCTCTCTCATTTTTTCTGGACATCCCTCCATGGCTGAGGCCTTAGGGCGCGTTGTGCCCTCCGTTTTAAACCGTCTCCAGGTTCCAGTACAGGTCGTGCTGTACGCGGGACTGTTTGTTTTTGCTGAATATCTGGTGAGCTGGTGGCATTTGCCGCTTCCCGCTAACCTGGTTGGCATGGTGCTGCTGTTGGCGCTGATCGTCTGCCATATTGTGCCGCTGAAGTGGGTACGCGCCGGGTCTCGCTGGCTGCTTGCGGAAATGCTGCTGTTCTTTGTGCCTGCGGTGGTGGCGGTGGTGAACTATGCCCAACTGCTGATGGTCGACGGCTGGCGGATTTTTGTGGTGATTGCGCTAAGCACGATGATGGTGCTGGCGGCGACCGCGTGGGTGGTCGATAAGGTCTATCGTTACGAGCTAAAGCGGATGCGTCATGAGTAACTTTCAGCTGAGCGTGCTGTGCCTGGCGATTACGCTGGTGCTCTACTTTGCCAACAAACGCCTGTATCGCCGCTTTCGCAAGCTGCCGCTGATGCCGCTGGTGTTGACCCCGGTGCTGCTGGTGCTGATGCTGGTGTTCGGCCATATCTCCTATCAGAACTACATGGGCGAAGCGCACTGGCTGCTGTGGCTGCTTGGCCCGGCGACTATCGCGTTTGCGGTGCCGGTGTACGACAACCTGGCGATCATCAAGCGCCACTGGATGTCGCTCTCCGCGGGCGTGATCACGGCGACGGTGGTGGCGGTGACCAGTTCAGTATGGCTGGCGCGTCTGTTTACGCTGTCGGATGAAATTCAGCGTAGCCTGGCGGTACGTTCCATCACCACGCCGTTTGCCCTCGCGGCGGCGAAATCCCTCGGCGGCCAGCCTGAGCTGGTGGCGCTGTTTGTGGTGGTGACCGGCGTATTCGGTATGGCGATTGGCGACGTGCTGTTCCTGCGCTTAGCGATCCGTGAAGGGATGGCGAAGGGCGCGGGCTTTGGTGCGGCCTCGCACGGTGCCGGGACGGCGCGCTCCTATGAGCTAGGGCCGCAGGAAGGTGTGGTGGCAAGCCTGGTGATGATGCTGTCCGGTGTGGTGATGGTGCTGGTGGCACCGTTAGTGGGCTGGATTATGTTTTGACGCCGTTGCCGGGTGGCGCAGCGCTTACCCGGCCTACAAGGGCGCAATCCCGTAGGCCAGATAAGCAAAGCGCCGTCAGGCAACATTAGCGATTCAACCGCCGCACAATGCGTTCCACCTGCTGGCGGAAATCGGCGACCACTTCAGCGGTCGTCTGCTTACCGAGGTCCAGCTTCTCGCGAGCTGAGGTAAACTGATCGATAACCTGCAAATCTTCAATATACGGCGTGGCGATAGCGGTAGTGTGCAGCGACTGCGCCTGACGCAATCCGGCGACGACCGGGTCATTCGGATCAATCACTCCTTTTTCGGTCAGCAGCGTTTCTGCCGCCTTGTTCAGCGGAATACCGCGCTCCAGCCCTAATGCCTCGACCGACTGCGGGTCGCTGACCAGGAAGTTCAGCAGTATCGCCGCCTCTTTCGGATGCCTGGTGGACTTCGCTATCGAGAACATCTGTGACGTTTTAAAGTAAACGCCGGACTCGTCCGTTCCCGGCTGCATTACGTAGTCGCCGAGTACCAGCTTCGCCGGTGGCGTCATGTTGTTGGCAAACATCCGGATGGTAATGTTCCAGGTGAACAGGCCACCCCATTCGCCGTTAATCCACGGTTTCATCTCATACAGATTGCCCTTGCCGTAGGCGGAGAGCGTTTTCGGTGACGGCAGCACGTGGTCATCGCTCAGCCGCTTCACAAAGTTGAAGGCTTCAATCCACTGCGCGTCGTTCCAGGCAAACTTGCCGTCGCTGTTGAACATTGGCTTCTGGTGTTTCTGCATCATGTAGGCGTTAAGCAGCAGAATCACATCCTGATCGACCATGGTGTACGGGTAGTAGTGGTTGCCGAGCTTCTGCTGGAACACCTTCCCGGCGGCAAAGAATTCGTCCCAGGTTTTAGGATAGGCCAGCCCGGCTTTCTGCCAGGTGACATCGTTGTAGTAAAAGACCGGCGCGTTAACCGAGATAGGCAGGCCGTTGAGCTTGCCTTTGACGGTGGTGGACTGCAAATCTTTGGCCAGATACTGGCTGAAATCGAGCTCGCTCTTGAGCTTATTGAGATCGTAATAGCCTTCGCCGTTTTTGGAGAAAATGATAAGCCACGGCCAGTTGGTCTGCATCACATCCGGCTCGGTGCCGCTTGCCATCTGGGTGGTCAGGCGCGAAAGGTGCCCGTCCCAGCCGGTGTATTCGGCTTTCACTTTGATATCGGGATACTTTTTCTCGAAGGCTTCCAGCGCCTTGAGCGTGGCCTGGTGACGGCTATTGCCGCCCCACCACGACATGCGTAATTCAACGGGCTGCTGCGCCCAGGCAGAGGTACAGGAAAATAACAGCGATGCGATGACACCTGAAACGAGTTTATTCATTATTTGTCTCCAGGATAGAGGCATAAATAGCGTTATTAAACAGGTGAGTAACAGCAAAATACTGACCATTCGCTCCGGCGCAGCCTCCTGCCGCACCGGAAGGCGTGCGGCTTAACGTTTTGTCAGACGGGAAACCAGTTCAAACTCCTTAAAGTTCACCGGGCGCTGCTGCTGCATCGAAATGTTGCCCGCAATGCCGGTGAGGATAGACATTGCCCCCGCGCGGTGGTCGGCGGCGCGCTGCAGCGGGTCGTTGCCCGGTTCGCCAAACAGATCCGCCAGCATGGCGTTATCGCCGCCGCCGTGGCCGCCTTCGCCGAGATTAAATTCGGCTTTCCACGGTTCGGCAAACATCGGGAAGACGGTGATATCGCACTGCTCCAGGCTGCCTTCGTTTTCGCGTTTGCCACCGGCGTTAACGTAGGATTTCTCAACGATTTTCATCTCCAGGCGGCCTTCGGTGCCGTTAAACACCACGTTCAGCCCTTCCCACGGCAGATAGGCGTTAAGCGAGTAGGTGAGTTGCACCTGGTTCTGGTATTTCACCAGCACTGACATGGTGTCTTCGATGGTGATGCCGTCGCTGAACACGCTCTGGTCGCGGAAGTAGTTATCTTCATGCTCGGCGTCCAGATACAGCGCTTTCAGCTGTTCGTTGTCCGCCATATTCAACGCGAACGGATCGTCTTTGGCTTCGGCATAACCATGGGTACGCGGGTAGAACTGGCTGACGCCGCGCTTCTCGGCGTTCTCTTTGCCGTAGAATTGCAGGCTGCCTTCGGCGTACACGCGCTCCGGATAGCTCGCCAGCCAGAAGTTCATCAGGTCGAAATGGTGGGTAGATTTATGCACCAGCAGGCCGCCGCTGTTACGTTTTTCGCGGTGCCAGCGGCGGAAATAATCTGCGCCGTGTTCGGTGTTGAGCAGCCACTCGAAGTGAACGGAGGTGACGTTGCCTATCACGCCCTGCATCAGCAGTTCACGCACCTTGCTGTGGTGCGGCGCATAACGGTAATTGAAGGCCACGCGCACGGTGTGCCCGGTCTCTTCGATGGCGTTCAGAATACGCAGCGCGCGCTTTTCGTCGATGGTCATCGGCTTTTCGGTGATCACATCGCAGCCCGCGTGCAGCGCCCGCACGATATAGTCGTCGTGGGTGCGGTCCATGGTGGTAACGATGACGATATCCGGACGCGTTTCGCGGATCATCTCTTCAAACTGCGCCGCTTTCCAGGTGGAGACCGGCTCGGCTCCCTCTTTTTGCAGCAGCGTATTGGCGTAGTTCATTCGCGTCTGGTTGGTATCGCAAAAGGCGACCATTCTGGCGTTATTACGCCAGGTGCCACCAATAGCGGAAATATATAAACCTGCACGACCCCCAGTTCCGACCAACGCATATTTTTTCATGACATCCTCGATTAATATATCAACACCAAAATCCGCAAGGCGACGCAATGAAACGTATTCCGCATCAATTGATGGAGCTGAACAGCACTTTTATCTGGCACTGGCCCTGGTTTATTCAGGGCGTTAAAAGCGCGAAACAGCACGGTTTCACCGGCATCATCCTGCACCAGCAGGAACTGCTTTCTATTCTTGCGACGCCCTCGCCGTTAAGTCAGAAACTTCACGTCGAGAACTTAATTCATCAGCAAAACTACGCGTTGCAGTATTTAAAACGCGTTGACCGTTATCTGGCGGAAAATAACCTTTCGTTCTGGCTTCAGGGGGAAGCGGCGCCTAATGACGATATTATTAAGCGTAAATTTCCCGAGCTGACCTTCGACGAAAAAAGCGCGCCGGATTTCTGGCAGCAGTTTTATGCCGCAATACTGCACTCGTTATTGCCGTCGTTGCCGCACCTCAGCGGCATGATTCTGAGCCTGACCACGCCGGACTTTCAGACTGTCCGCTGGCAGCAGAGCCTGCACGATGTCTGGAGCCTGCTGCGCGCCCAGGGGAAAAAGCTGGTGCTGCGCGACTTTATTGATGACAGCTGGCCGCGCCAGCAGCTTTCCAACATCCTTGCTCGGCTCTCGGACGACGTTCGCGCCTCTATCAAAGCCACCGAGCTGGACTATCACCCCGGTTTTGCCAACCACCCGCACATCGCAACGCTGCCGGGGCATAAAAAATGGATCGAGTACGATCTCTTCGGCACCGGCTACGGCTGGACCGCGCTGCCGTGCTATCTGGCCGATGAAATCAGCGGCCGTCTGAGCTGGGCGCTGAGCGCCGCCGAAAACGAAATTGAGGCCATTACCTCTCGCGTTAGCTGGCAGTGGTTGCCCGATAGCCGGGTCATGGACTCCGCCAACGCCATTAATCTCTTTGGCCTTTCCGCCGCCAATCAGGTCGAGGATTCCGCGCCGTCGGCCTTTGAACGCTGGGCCCAGCATCAGCAGCTTGGCTTTCGCTCGACGCAGGATAAACACCGGCTTTCTGCCATCGTCCACGCCAGCTACGACTGGCTGTGTAAAACGCCAAACTTCCTCGGGCGACGGCTGCACTACCAAAGCCAGATCCCAGAGAGCCTCTCCCAGGCGCAGCAGCTGCTGCACATGGACACCCGTAGTGCCAACTGGATGCACGCCTGGCAGCCCTTAATGCCGACCGACGACCCGGTGCTTGGCAAAGAGCAGCGCGAGCGTGTCACGCTGGAAAAAGAGGCCGCCTGCTTCCTTGCCACTCGCACGGTACAAAACCTGCGGGAGTTGATGCCGCGGATTACCTGCCCGGACGACACGCTGGAGGTGCTGCTGGCCGCCTGGCGCAGCGCGGAAATCTACAGCCAGATGTTCTCTCGCGTGGCGGCGGCGGTGACCGATGCCCTGTGGCTTGACCATTACGGCCCGCAAAGCCTGCCTGCTGGCTCGTTGCAAAAGCATCAACAGCAGTTGCTTCGCTATGCCGATACGCTGGAACGCTGGCTGGTGAATCCGCCCGTCAGCGGCCCGCTGTTTCTGCCGCTGCTGTTAAGCCCGGAGCGCTTAACTCGTTTTGCCAGAAGCCTTGAGTAAAGAATAAAAAGCGCGGCGCGGGTTGTCTGTAAACGTCGTAGAGGTAAAACCGGGGATAGGCGTGAAAACGGGAAAAGTGTGATGGCCTTTGCGAATCGTAGATAAAGCTTGTGATGCGCATCGGCTTTTTTCGTTTTGGCGACGTGATAAACGTCACCTGAAGGGGGAAAAAATGTGATCCCCGACCAGAGGCCGGGGAGGGGATTTTAGTGTGCGCGGCCCTGGTCGATGCCGAGGCCCGTCTGCGAACGGATGAACTGCGCGCGGAACTGCTCGCGTTCGAGATTACCTTCGGCAGAGTTATCGGTGGCAGAGAAGAACCAGATACCGATAAAGGCGATGGCAATAGAGAACAGCGCCGGGTATTCATACGGGAAGATAGCTTTCTCGTGACCGAGGATCGTCACCCAAATGGTTGGGCCGAGGATCATCAGCACGACCGCCGTCAGCAGGCCCAACCAGCCGCCAATCATCGCGCCACGGGTAGTCAGCTTCGACCAGTACATGGAGAGCAGAATGATTGGGAAGTTGCAGCTTGCCGCGATGGAGAACGCCAGGCCCACCATGAACGCGATGTTTTGATTCTCGAACAGAATGCCCAGCAGGATCGCCACTACGCCCAGCACCAGTACGGTGATTTTCGAGACCTTCAGCTCCTCACGTTCGGTTGCGCCTTTCTTAAAGACGTTGGCGTACAGGTCGTGAGAGACCGCCGAAGCGCCGGCCAGCGTCAGGCCGGCGACCACCGCCAGAATGGTGGCGAAAGCAACCGCAGAGATAAAGCCCAGGAACAGGTTACCGCCCACGGCATCGGCCAGGTGAACCGCCGCCATGTTGTTGCCACCAATCAGCGCGCCCGCTGCGTCTTTAAACGCCGGGTTCGCCCCCACCAGCATGATCGCGCCAAAGCCGATGATAAAGGTCAGAATGTAGAAGTAACCCATAAAGCCGGTGGCGTAGAACACGCTCTTACGCGCTTCGCTGGCGTCGCTTACGGTGAAGAAACGCATCAGGATGTGCGGCAGACCAGCGGTACCAAACATCAGGCCGAGACCCAACGACAGCGCCGATATCGGGTCTTTCACCAGCCCGCCAGGGCTCATGATGGCTGCGCCTTTCGGGTGTACCGCCATCGCTTCGGTGAACAGGTTATTGAAGCTAAAGCCGACGTGTTTCATCACCATAAAGGCCATGAAGCTGGCGCCGAACAGCAGCAGTACCGCTTTGATGATTTGTACCCACGTGGTGGCGAGCATGCCGCCGAACAGCACGTACATCACCATCAGCACGCCAACCAGCACCACGGCGACGTGGTAGTTGAGGCCGAACAGCAGTTCGATAAGCTTACCGGCACCGACCATCTGGGCTATCAGGTACAGCGCTACCACCACCAGTGAGCCGCAGGCGGAAAGCATGCGTATTGGCCCCTGCTTTAGTCGGTACGACGCGACGTCAGCAAAGGTGTAGCGGCCGAGGTTACGCAGGCGTTCAGCAATCAGGAACAGAATGATTGGCCAGCCGACGAGGAAGCCGAGTGAGTAGATAAGGCCGTCGTAGCCGGAGGTGTACACCAGCGCGGAGATACCGAGGAACGATGCCGCTGACATAAAGTCACCGGCGATCGCCAGCCCGTTCTGGAAACCAGTGATGTTGCCGCCAGCGGTGTAGTAATCGCTGCGCGAACGCACGCGCTTCGAGGCCCAGTAGGTGATATACAGCGTCAGCATGACGAAAATCAGGAACATGATAATCGCCTGCCAGTTGGTTGGCTGGCGCTCCACGTGCCCGCTGATCGCATCGGCCGCGTTGGCTGCGAAAGGAAGTGTGGCGGCAAGCGCCGTCAGGACTTTCTTCATGATGCTTTTACCTCACGCAGTACGGCCTTGTTCAGGCGATCGAATTCACTGTTGGCCCGCCAGACGTAGATGCCGGTCAACAAGAAGGAAATGACGATAATGCCGATCCCAATCGGGATACCGCGCGTAACGCTGGTGCCCGGATGCAGCGGCGTGCCGAGCCAGCCAGGGGCAAAAGCGATGAGTAAAATAAAACCGACGTACACCACTAACATAATCAGCGATAAGAAGGTGGCAAACCGTTGCCGTTTTTGGACGAGCTCCCTGAAATGCGCACTATCTTCTATCTGCTGACAAATTTGATCATTCATCACAGAGTCTCCAGAGGTTTTCTTACGTAGTGTTTTTTGTTGTGCAAATCAGAACCAGAACACCGTACTGTTCCTTTCTCCGAGCGGAAAAAGGATCGGGCGAGGGGCGGTGTACGGCGGTGCACCCTCACCCCGGCCCTCTCCCGGTGAACAGGAGAGGGGTAAGCCTGCTCTTATGACGGCATCGTGATGGCCTGCTTCTCTTCCAGCAGTTTGTCCACCACGCCCGGATCGGCGAGCGTAGAGGTATCGCCCAGGTTGCTGGTGTCACCAGCGGCAATCTTGCGCAGAATGCGGCGCATGATCTTGCCTGAGCGGGTTTTCGGCAGCGAGTCGGTCCAGTGCAGCACATCCGGGGTTGCCAGCGGGCCAATCTCTTTACGGACCCAGTTGCGCACCTCGGTATACAGCGCTGGCGTCGGCTCTTCGCCGTGGTTCAGCGTGACGTAGGCGTAAATCGCCTGGCCTTTAATGTTGTGCGGAATACCAACTACAGCCGCTTCGGCAATTTTCGGGTGTGATACCAGCGCAGACTCGATTTCTGCGGTACCCAAGCGGTGGCCGGAGACGTTCAGCACGTCATCGACGCGGCCGGTGATCCAGTAGTAGCCATCTTCATCACGACGCGCGCCATCGCCGCTGAAGTACATGTTTTTGAAGGTGGAGAAGTAGGTTTGCTCAAAGCGCTCGTGGTCGCCGAACAGCGTACGCGCCTGACCCGGCCAGGAGTCGGTGATAACCAGGTTGCCTTCGGTCGCCCCTTCCTGTGGATGGCCTTCGTTATCCACCAGAGCGGGCTGTACGCCGAAGAACGGACGGCTGGCGGAGCCCGCTTTCAGCTCAATAGCGCCCGGCAGCGGGGTGATCATAAAGCCACCGGTTTCGGTCTGCCACCAGGTGTCCATCACCGGGCACTTCTCGTTGCCGATCTGCTTCCAGTACCACTCCCAGGCTTCCGGGTTAATCGGCTCGCCGACGGAGCCCAGAATGCGCAGGGAAGAGCGGTCGGTGCCGGCGGTGGCTTTATCGCCTTCCGCCATCAACGCACGAATCGCCGTCGGTGCAGTATAGAGAATGTTGACCTTGTGCTTATCCACCACCTGACACATACGCGCCGGGGTTGGCCAGTTTGGTACGCCTTCGAACATCAGCGTCGTCGCGCCGCAGGCCAGCGGGCCGTACAGCAGATAGCTATGACCGGTGACCCAGCCCACGTCGGCGGTACACCAGTAGATGTCGCCCTGATGGTAGTCGAAGACGTATTTAAAGGTGGTCGCGGCATACACCAGATAACCGCCGGTGGTGTGCAGCACGCCCTTAGGCTTACCGGTGGAACCGGAGGTATAAAGGATAAACAGCGGGTCTTCCGCGTTCATCTCGGCTGGCTGGTGCTGGTCGCTGGCTTTTTCCATCAGGTCGTGCCACCACAGGTCGCGGCCTTCGTGCCATTCGACGTTACCGCCGGTGCGCTTCAATACGACCACGTTTTCGATGGTTTTGACGTTCGGGTTTTTCAGCGCATCGTCGACGTTTTTCTTCAGCGGAATGCTGCGCCCGGCGCGAACGCCTTCGTCAGAGGTGATCACCAGACGGGAGTTGGAGTCGATGATACGACCCGCGACCGCTTCCGGTGAGAAGCCGCCAAAGATAACGGAATGAATGGCGCCGATACGGGCACAGGCCAGCATCGCTACCGCCGCTTCCGGCACCATCGGCATATAGATAGCCACCACGTCGCCTTTTTTCACGCCCAGTGACAGCAGGGTATTGGCGAAGCGACAAACGTCGCGGTGCAGTTCGCGGTAGGTAATGTGTTTGCTTTGGGAGGCATCGTCGCCTTCCCAGATGATTGCGGTCTGGTCGCCGCGGGTGTCTAAATGACGGTCCAGGCAGTTTGCTGCCAGGTTCAGGGTGCCGTCTTCATACCATTTGATGGAGACATTGCCAGGCGCAAAGGAGGTGTTTTTCACTTTGGTGTAAGGCTGCATCCAGTCGAGGATTTTTCCCTCTTCACCCCAGAATGCATCCGGGTTAGTGACTGACTGGTGATATTTGGTCTGGTATTGCTCCGGGTTTATCAGGCAGCGTTCTGCAATATTTGCAGGAATAGGGTGTTTGTGAATTTGGCTCATGCTTTTTTTCTCCTTGTAAGATGTTAATAATATGTCTCATAAAAGTTAATAACAGAGGGAGAAGACGCTTTGTTTACTATTTGCGCGGCAGATCACGCAATATTGGAATTGTTCAAATAACGTTCATTTGATTCTTTGAACAAAAATAATTACGGAGAGGGATTTATAGAAAAAGACGGATTTTTTCTTTTTTATAACAAAAACTTATAAATAATTACTGGTAGAAATCAGCAGTAATATGGGATTT
>NZ_JMPL01000083.1 GCF_000735365.1 Kluyvera ascorbata ATCC 33433
GAAAACCCGAACCAACACATCAACTCACCCGCCCCCCAGCGACTGCCACAGCGTAATCCGGTTCGCCAGATCCGTTTCCTGCAGCGCAATCAGCGTCTGCTGCGCTGACCACAGCGTACGCTGCGCCGTCAGCGCGGTCAGGTAATCCCCGATGCCCGCCTGATATCGCTTCATCGCCACGTCCAGCGTCTGCTGTTCCGCCGCCACGTATTGCTTCTGCGCATCAAGCTGCTCGCTCAGCGTCTGGCGACGCGCCAGCGCATCCGCCACGTCTTTAAACGCGCTCTGAATCGTTTTCTCGTAGGTGGCAATCAGCCCCTTTTTCTCCGCCTCGGCGTAGCGAAGCTGCGCCAGATTGCTGCCACCGGTAAACAGCGGCAGTGAAATAGACGGCGCAAATGACCAGACGCTCATACCGTGGCTAAACAATGAAGATAGCGCATCGCTACCTACACCGGCGCTGGCGGTGAGTGAAATGGTCGGGAAGAAGTTGGCGCGCGCCGCGCCGATATTGGCGTTGGCGCTCTTCAGATTGTGCTCCGCTTCCTGAATATCCGGGCGCGTTAGCAGCACGGACGACGAGACGCCCGCCGGGACCAGCGAGATGGTGTTGGCGGCCAGGCTCTCCAGCGTACCCGGGAGCAAGGAATCCGGTACGGTGGTGCCGGCCAGCAGGTTAATGGCGTTTTTATCCTGCATCACCAGCGTTTGATAGCTGGCGACGCTGGCGCGAGCCTGCTGGTAGACGCTCATCGCCTCGCTCACGTCGGTGGCCGCCGCGGTGCCAATCTGCTGCTGGCGCTGGACGATTTTTAGCGAATCCGCCGCGCTCGCCATGGTCTGCTGCGCCAGCGCTAGATTGCTGTTATCTGCTGCCAGCGTCACCCACGCGGTGGTGAGCTCGGAAATCATCGTCAGACGGGTGTTCTGCGCGGTGAATTCGCTGGCAAGCCAGGTTTCACGGGCCGCGCGGGACAGGCTCTGATTACGGCCAAACAGATCCAGCTCGAAGCTGGAAACCGCGCCGTCGGCCTGCGCGGTGGTGCTCACGCCGCTGGCCAGCGTGCGGCTGCGGGTGTTGCTCAGTTCGGCGTTGACGGTCGGCATCAGCGATGCGCGGGTTTCGCCGTATTGCGCGCGAGCGGCGTCAATATCGGCAATCGCTTTTTGCACATCGCGGTTGCTGTTGAGCGCCTGGCTCACCAGCTTTTGCAGGCGCACATCGTTCACCACCTGCTGCCAGTTACCGACAACCGCGGTGGCTTCACCGTGGCTGCCCGGCAGGCTCGCTGGAATCGGCGCGTCCGGGCGCTGATAGTTGGGGTCCATCGACACGCAGCCGACGCTCAGGAACGCAATAAATAACACTGATAAACGAAACATGGCTTACTCCTGACGACCGCGTTTGCCGGCGAACAGACGTTTCACCAGCACAAAGAACAGAGGAACAAAGAAAATCGCCAGCAGGGTCGCCGTCAGCGTACCGCCGATAATCCCGGTACCGATGGCGATACGGCTATTCGCGCCTGCACCGGTCGCCACCGCCAGCGGCATGACCCCGGCGATAAACGCTAGTGAGGTCATGATGATTGGTCGCAAACGAGTCTGTGCTGCCCGCAGCGCTGAGCGGCTGAGCGAGTAGCCCTGAGCCACGGATGCTTCGGCAAATTCAACGATCAGGATGGCGTTTTTCGACGACAGCCCAATAGTGGTGAGCAATGCGACCTGGAAGTAAACATCGTTGCTCAGATCGCGCATCCAGGCTGCCAGCGCGGCCCCCAACAGGCCGAGTGGAATCACCAGAATTACGGAAATCGGTACTGACCAGCTTTCATACAGCGCTGCCAGACACAGGAACACCACCAGAATCGAGATGGCATACAGGCTCATCGCCTGACCGCTGGCCAGTTTTTCCTGCAATGACAGGCCGCTCCAGGCCCAGGTGGAACCGGCAGGTAGGCTGTTAGCGAGGTTCTCCATGGTCGTCATCGCGGTACCGGAGCTCGCGCCGGTCGCATTTTCGCCCTGGATTTCATAGGCCGCAGCGCCGTTGTAACGCACCAGGCTTTCCGGACCGTATTCCCAACGGGTCGTGGCAAAGGCGGAGAATGGCGTCATGCTGTCATCGCTACCGCGTACGAACCATTTTCCGAGATCGGACGGTGCCGAGCGTGAATCGCTATCGCCCTGGATATAGACTTTTTTCACGCGTCCGCGGTCGATAAAGTCGTTCACGTAAGTGCCGCCCCAGGCGCTGGAAAGCGTTGAGGTGACGTCGCTTAACGACAGCCCCAGAGACACCGCTTTGTTGTTATCAATGTCCACCTGTAGCTGCGGCGTTTGCGGCATATCGTTGGCGCGCACGGCGTGCAGGGTGGCATCCTGATTGGCTTTACCAATCAGCTGGTCGCGCATTTTCAGCAGTTCGGCACGATCGGTACCGCCGCTGGCCATCAGTTCAAAGGTAAAGCCGTTGCTTTGTCCAAGGCCATCCACCGACGGTGGCGTCATCGCAAATAGTGTGGCATCGCGAATCGCGCCCAGCTCTTTGGTGGCGCGCAGGGCAATGGCCTGGGCGGTATTTTCCGCGCCTTTACGCTCGGACCAGTTTTTCAGTGAGACGAAGGCCATGCCGGCGTTCTGCCCGCTACCGCTAAAGCTGAAGCCGTTGACGGTGAAGATAACGTCGGTATTGGCTTTCTCATTGTTGAGGAACCAGTCGGTTACCTGCTTACTGACCTCGGCGGTACGAGAATTGGTAGCCCCGGCTGGCAAGGTGTACTGCACCATGATCTCGCCCTGGTCTTCCACCGGCAGGAAGCTGCCCGGCAGTTTCCACATCGCCAGCGCCATGCCGCCGCAGATGGCTAAATAGACCACCATGACCAGCCCGGAGCGGCTAAGGGTATTGAGCACCCGGTGCTTGTATTTACGCTCAGTAGAGCCATAAAAGCGGTTAAATGCGCCGAAAAAGCCTTTTTTGTGCGGTGGCGTATGTTGCAGGATTGAGCCGCACAGTGCGGGCGTCAGCGTCAACGCCACCACTACGGAGAGCATCATTGCCGAGATAATGGTGACCGAGAACTGACGGTAAATCACCCCGGTGGAGCCGCCAAAGAAGGCCATCGGCAGGAACACCGCGGACAGCACCAACGCAATGGCGACCAGCGCCCCGGAGATTTCGCCCATCGACTTTTCGGTCGCTTCACGAGCGGGTAACCCTTCATCGCGCATAATGCGCTCGACGTTTTCGACCACCACGATGGCGTCATCGACCAGTAGCCCTATCGCCAGCACCATGGCGAACAGCGTCAGGGTATTGATCGAATAACCGAACAGCGCCAACACCCCAAACGTGCCGAGCAGCACCACCGGCACCGCCAGCGCAGGGATCAGCGTAGCGCGGATGTTTTGCAGGAACAGATACATCACGCAGACCACGAGGAAGATGGCTTCAAACAGCGTTTTCACCACATCTTCGACGGAGATCTTAATAAATTCAGTGCTGTCTTTCGGATAAGCGACGTCATAGCCCTGCGGCATATTGCGCTTATATTCGTTGATTTTATCTTTCACCAGCGTGGCGGTGCTCAGCGCGTTCGCCCCGGGTGCCAGCATCACTGCCATCCCGGCGGCCGGGTGGCCGTTCAGTTTGGCGACGGCGGTGTAGTCTTCGCTGCCCATCTCAACGCGAGCCACGTCGCCGATGCGCACCACCGCACCGTTGGACTGGCTTTTAATGATGATGTCTTTGAACTGGTCAACGGTCTGCAAGCGCGATTGGGCGCGTACGGTGGCGGTGAGCTGCTGGGTGTCTGGCGACGGCAGAGCACCGATTTTACCGGCGGAAACCTGCACGTTCTGCGCCTCAATGGCGCTCTGCACGTCGGACGGCATCAGTGAGTAGGAGGCCAGCTTCGCCGGGTCCATCCAGATGCGCATCGCGTATTCCGCACCGAACACTTGCAGGCTGCCGACGCCCTCGAGACGGGCCATCGGGTCCTGCATGTTACTGACCAGCCAGTCGGCGATGTCGGAGCTGCTGGCCTTATCGGTTTTGTCGTAAACCCCCATGATCAGCAAGAAGTTGCTCTGGGATTTAACCACCGTCACGCCAGATTGCTGTACTTCGCTTGGCAGACGGGATTCGGCCTGCTGCACTTTATTCTGCACCTGAACCTGCGCGGTATCCGGGTCGGTACCTTGCTCAAAGGTGACGTTGATGCTTACGGAACCGTCGGAGCTGCTGGTGGAGGTAAAGTAGAGCAGGTTATCCAATCCGGTCAGCTGTTGTTCAATGACCTGGGTGACGCTGTTTTCCAGCGTTTGCGCCGACGCGCCGGTATAGGTGGCGGAGATTTTAATCGACGGCGGCGCGACGTCCGGGTATTGCGCGACCGGCAACGTTTTGATGGCCAGCATCCCGGCCAGCATAATCAGGATGGCGATAACCCAGGCGAAGACCGGGCGACGCACGAAGAAACGGGCAAACATCAGGCGTTTCCTCCGTTAGCTTTCACTTCAACCGGTTTCACCTGCTGGCCGACGGTGACTTTTGCCGTACCTTCGACAATAAGTTTATCGCCCGCTTTCAGGCCGTTGAGTACCAGCCATTTGTCACCGTAGGTTTCGCCGGTTTCCAGCTCACGCTGCTCGACTTTGTTGTCGGCGGAGACCACCAGTGCGGTCGCGATCCCTTTAGCATCGCGGGTAATACCCTGCTGCGGCGCCAGGATGGCATCGCTCATGATGCCCTCATCGACTTTCGCTCGCACGAACATGCCCGGCAGCAGTTGGTGGTTCGGGTTAGGGAACACGGCGCGCAGGGTAACTGAGCCGGTGGACTCGTCTACCGCCACTTCGGTGAGCGCCAGGCGACCTTTTTCGCTGTAGGTGCTGCCATCTTCCAGGGTTAACGTCACGCCGAGCGTGTCGCTGTTGGTCGCCAGCGACTGTTTACGCAGACGCAGCAGGTCAACGCTGGAACGGGTGAGGTCAACGTAGATGGTGTCGAGGCCGCGAATGGTGGCCAGCGCGGTGGTCTGCTCGGCGGTGACCAGCGCCCCCGGCGTGACTGAGGAGATGCCGATACGCCCTGTAATCGGTGCGGTGACGGTGGTCCAGTTGAGGTTAATGCGTGCGCTTTCCAACGCCGCTTTTTTCGACTCAACGCTGGCCTTGTCCTGTGCACAGGTTGACTGTGCGTCGTCGGCATCCTGCCGCGATACGCCGTTATCTTTCACTAACAGCGCGTAACGCTGCGCTTTCTGGCAGTCGGCGACGACCAGCGCCTGCGCCTGTTTCAGCGCGGCGGCGGCTTCGTTATAGGTGGCGCGGAAGCTGGACGGGTCAATCTGGTACAGCGCCTGGCCCGCTTTGACGTTATCGCCTTCATTAAAAAGCCGTTTCTGGATGATGCCGGAGACCTGTGGACGAACTTCAGCGCTCAGTGAGGCGGTGGTGCGCCCGGTCAGGTCACTGACTACGGAAACGGGTTGGCTTTTTAATGTGACGATGCCCACTTCCTGAGCGGGACGCTCTGGAGAGGCGGTAGGCGCATTATCGCATCCGCTCAGGAGAAATAATGCCGCGATGGTGGTTGTTATGTATTTCATATTTTTCTCAGGGTGAACGACACCCTCCTCGCCGAATAAGGGTGAGGATTTCAGGTGTAAGAAAGCCTGCATCTCCGGAGGGCCGGAAACGACAAAAGGGGGATGAAAATATCCCCTGGTATCTAAATGGAATTAATTACTTTGCGGATACGAGCATATTAATAATTTCCTGATAGATTTTTTCCATCTCGTCAGATGCCACCTGTTGGGGGATCTGACGACGATAAATTGTGCCTTCAACCATCACCGCCATCACTTCTACGCAGCAGCGGATTCGGCTTTCACTCAGCTCCGGATAGGTTTTACGCAGATGTTCGCAGGCGTTGTTAAACATGCGTTCATCGGCGGCTTTCAGCCAGGCGGCGACCTGCGGATTACGGGTGGCTTCGGCGGACATCTCCAGCATCAGCGCATCGTCGTCTTCGCTCAGCGTCTCTCGCCATGCCAGCATGTGCGGCATCAGATGGGTCTGGGTTTTGCCCTCCATCTCGGCGATGCGGTGGTCGATAATCCGGCGGATCATCTCTTCGATAATGGCGTCTTTGTTACTGAAATAACGGTAGATTTGCCCGACGCTGAGCTTCGCCTCGGCGGCAATCTGCGACATGCTGGCGGCATGAAAACCACTGTTGCGAAAGCAGCGGCGGGCAGCGGCGATGATATCGTCCTGGCGGGCTTTTTGCCTGGCTTCCAGCTTGCTGGTCATGCATGTCTCCGTGAAGGTTGATGATGAGAACGATCGTTCTCATTTTCGTCCATTATACGTAGCGAGCGTCCGATGAAAAGCATTTTCTGATACTGTTTTTTTCTTTTTTTATTTGTGCAAAAAAGAATGGAGAAAAAAAGAATTTTTTGTGAAATTAACCCATCGGCCAATAAAAATAAGGAATAAATATGCCTTTTGTTATTAAAGAAATTATTACGCAGGAAGATAAAGACGAATTACTGACTGGACTTCGCGCCTATAACCGCCAGTTTGTGGATGCCTCAGACTGGTGCGATGTCTGCGTTTACCTGCGCGATGAGCAGGACGTAATGCGCGGCGGCCTGATTGGTCAGCGCAAAGGCGATTGGCTCAGTATCGACTATTTGTGGGTGTGTGAAACGGTGCGTGGCGACGGAGTCGGTAGCGAGCTTATTAAGCGCGCGGAGGCGCTGGCTCGGGAGAAAGGCTGCCGCCATGCGCTGGTGGATACCATCAGCTTCCAGGCGCTGCCGTTTTATCAAAAGCAGGGATTTGAACTGGTGAAAACGCTGGAGGATTTCCCGCTGGCGGGGATGGCGCGGCATTACCTGACCAAGGCGTTATAAGGGTTGCCGAATGACGCTGCGCTTATCCGGCCTACAGAACCACGTAGGCTGGGTAAGGCGTAGTCGCCATCCGGCACTGTTCTACGCGTGCCGGGTTTTCAGCGGCGCTTCTTTCAGCCACCACGACAGCAGGAACGCCACCACCATAATGCAGGCTGCCATAATAAACGCCGCGTGAATGGCTGAGCCAAAGGCGGTGAGATAGTCGGTGCGAATGGCCTCTGGAAGCTGGTGAATCGCCACCGGGTTCATTCCCGGTGGAATAGCCGCCCCTTCCGGTAACAGGCTGGTCAGCCGTGATTGCAGCACCGAGGTAAACACCGCGCCAAACAGCGCCACGCCGATGGAACCGCCAATGGAGCGGAACAGCGTCACCCCGGACGTCGCCACGCCGTAAAGGTTCGCCGCCACGGTGTTTTGCACCGCCAGCACCAGCACCTGCATCACCATTCCAAGCCCCATCCCCAGTACGCCGGTAAACAGATACAGCTGCCAGGTTGGCGAGGTAATGGTAATGCGCGTCAGCAGCACCATCCCAACAAAGCCCATCAGCGTCCCGACGATCGGGTAGATGCGGTATTTCCCGGTGCGGCTAATGGCGCGGCCGCTGATAATCGACGTCAGCAGCAGCCCACCCATCAGCGGAATCAGCTGTAGCCCGGCTTCCGTCGGCGTGGCGTTTTTCACCACCTGCAGATACAGCGGCAGGAAGGTTACTGAGCCGAACAGCGACATGCCGATGATAAAGCCAATCAGGCTACACAGCAGGAAGCTGCGGTTGCGGAACAGCGACAGCGGAATAATCGGCTCAAACGCCAGCCGCTCTTCATAGATAAACCCGGCAATGCCCACCAGACCAAAGGCCAGAATGCACCACAGCTGTGGGTCGCTCCACTCGCGCACCGTGCCGCCTTCGGTGGTAAAGAGGATGATGCACACCAGCGCCATGGTCAGATAAATTGCCCCCAGCCAGTCAATCTGATGCTGGCTACGCTTGTTGCTGGAGTGGAACACTGCGCCAATAACAAACAGCGCGAACAGCCCCAGCGGCAGGTTGATGTAGAAGATCCAGCGCCAGGAAGCGTGCTGCACGATAAAGCCGCCGATGAGCGGGCCGATCACCGTCGCCAGGCCAAACACGCCGCCGAATAGCCCCTGATAGCGCCCGCGTTCAGCAGGCGGGATCACGTCGGCCACCGCTGCCATACTGATAACCATCAAGCCACCGCCGCCGAGCCCCTGAAGGGCGCGCATCAGCACCAACTGCGTCATGTTCTGCGCCAGCCCGCATAGCGCTGAGCCCGCGAGAAACAGCAGAATCGAGATTTGCAGTACCCGCTTGCGGCCAAACAGATCGCCGAACTTACCGTACAGCGGCACCACGATGGTGGAGGTGAGGATATAGGCCGTCACCACCCAGGAAAGCTTGTCGAGGCCGCCCAGCTCGCCGACAATGGTCGGCAGCGCGGTGGAGACTATCGTCTGGTCGAGCGCGGAGAGCAGCATCACCAGCAGGAGTGCGCTGAACAGCAGACGGACTGAAGTGACACCCGCCTGTTGGGGCGGCTGTGCGTTCGTCGTCATTTCGGATGCCATCATGTTCTCACTTGAAATTAATTAAATGCATAATTAATATTTATTGAAGATCATTCAGAGGTCAAGAGATCCCGTTTCTATGCCAGCACAAAAAGACAATCTCAAACCGCGTAAGCCCGGTCGCCCGCGCGGCAGCAAGCCCGATGCGGCCAAGCGCGAACAGCTGATAGACATTGCGCTGCGGCTCTTCTCCCAGCAGGGAATTGCGCGCACGTCGCTGAATGCTATCGCCCGTGAAGCCGGGGTGACGCCAGCAATGCTGCACTACTACTTTAATTCGCGTGAGCAACTGCTCGACGTGATGATTGAAGAGCGTTTTCTGCCGCTGCGCGCCCAGATAAGCGGCGTGTTTGGCGACCATCCCGACGAGCCGGTAAAGGCGCTGACGGCGATGGTTAAGACGTTGTCGGCGATTGCCGCCGAGCATGAATGGTTTGCCCCGCTGTGGATGCAGGAAGTGATTGGCGAAATGCCGGTGCTGCGTCAGCATATGCACGCCCGCTTTGGCGACGACAAATATCACGCCACGTTGGCGATGGTGAAACGCTGGCAGGCCGAGGGGAAAATCAACCCGCACCTGAGCGCGGAGCTACTGTTCACTACGCTGTTAAGTCTGGTGCTGGTGCCGTTTTCCCGCATGCGTAACGACGAGCGGCTGGCGATGCTGACGCCGGAGGTCATCACCCATAACGTATTGGCGATGATCCAGCAGGGGATTGGCCCGGTGAGCGGCGCTTGAATGCCGTTTTGCTTCAGCCATCGACACGGCGAAAGACACTTCTTTACAGCACTGATTAAGCGGGCTCGCTAAGATACGCCTCGTACTATGACGAGGTCATGATGAGCAAATTTTTCCAGCGTCGCCGCGTATACCGCTGGCTGCGCGAAATAATAGTGCTGCTGCTGTTGGCCGCGGTGCTGATGTGGGGCGTTGACCGCTTCCGCAGCCCGACGCTGCCCGACACCTTCTCTGGCACGACCATGCAGACGATAGACGGCCAGCAGCTGGATTTCGCCGCGATGAGCGAAACGCGCCCGCTGCTGGTTTACGTCTGGGCAACGTGGTGCAGCATATGCCGCTTTACCTCGCCGTCGGTTGAAAAGCTGAAGGAGCAGGGCGGCAACGTGGTGAGCATTGCCCTGCGTTCCGGCGATGATGCGCGGCTGGCGACGTGGATGCAGAAAAAACAGCTGACCATGCCGGTGGTGAACGACGCGCGCGGTGAGCTGGCTCAGCGCTGGCAGGTGAGCGTCACTCCGACGTTGGTGGTTATCGACAAAGGCAAACCGGTTAGCGCCACGACCGGCTGGACGAGCTACTGGGGCATGAAAATGCGCTTGTGGTGGGCGGGCCTATAACCGTTCAACTATTGCGATATTGCTAATAGTCTATTGCGATTTATACCATTTATGTAATTAGTCTGCGGTCGTATCCTTCTTCGCATCACGTTACCGAGCGTAACGTCCCATACCGAACAGGATACGACCATGAAAACCCTTACCACGATTTTTGCTGCTTCCCTTCTCTGCGTTGCTGCTTTTAGCGCCTCCGCGCAAAGCGTCACGGCGACCGCCACCACGCTGGACTCCGCTGAAGCGGTTATTGCGCAGAAAGCCAAAGAGATGAACGCCTCCGACTACAAAATCACCAGCGCACGCATGGGCAACACCGTGACTATGAGCGCTGAACTGTACAAATAAGCGGAGGAAAACAGCATGTTATTCAATAAATACGCTCTGAACGACCTGCCGCTGGCTAACCGTATCGTGATGCCGCCGATGACCCGCTCCCGCGCCGGCGCTGGTGACGTCGCCACTGATATGATGGCCGACTACTACGCACAGCGCGCCAGCGCCGGGCTTATCATCAGCGAAGGCACGCAAATCAGCCAGCAGGGTCAGGGCTATGCCTGGACGCCGGGTATGTACTCTGAAGCACAGATTGAAGGCTGGAAAAAAGTGACCTCCGCGGTGCATCAGGCAGGCGGCAAAATCTTCGCCCAACTGTGGCACGTGGGTCGTGTTTCACACAACGTCCTGCAGCCGAACGGCGCGCAGCCGGTCTCCTCTTCCGCGATCCAGGCCGAAGGTGTGAAGGTGTTTGTTGACGTAGAAGGGCGCGGCCCGGAAAACGGCGTCGGCGCGATGCTCCAGCATGATATGCCGCGCGCCCTGCGTACCGATGAGATCCCGGCTATCGTTAACGACTATGCCCAGGCGGCGCGCAACGCCATTGCCGCTGGTTTTGACGGCATTGAGCTGCACGGGGCGAACGGCTACCTGATTAATCAGTTTATTGATTCGCAGGCCAACCTGCGCGACGACGAATACGGCGGCTCGCTGCAAAACCGTCTGCGCTTTATGAAAGAGGTGGTGGCGGCGGTGTCTGAGGCGATTGGTAAAGAGCGCGTGGGGATTCGCCTCGCACCGTTGACTACGCTGATGGGCTCCCGCGACGATACGCCGGAAGCGACCTATCTGGCAGCGGCCAGCGTGCTGAGCGAGATGGGTATTGCCTATATTCATATCGCTGAAGCTGATTGGGACGATGCGCCGGTGATGCCAGCGGCGTTTAAAGAAGCGCTGCGGATTATCTTCCACGGCACGCTGATTTACTCCGGTAAGTACACCAAAGCCCGTGCCGAAGAGGCGCTGGCAAAAGGGTGGGCGGATTTGATTGGCTTTGGTCGCCCGTTTATTGCTAACCCGGACCTGCCTTATCGTCTGGAGCATGATTTACCGCTGAATGCGCCGGTGAAGGAGCAGTTCTTTGGCGGTGGGAAAGCGGGGTATCTGGATTATCCGACGGCTGAGTGATGGGTGCTGACCCCCTCACCCTAACCCTCGCCCCTTTGGGAAGAGGGCCGGGGTGAGGGGTAATTCCCTTAAGCTACATCGTAAATACGCACGTCTGGTGCGCTGTTCAGATACGGCTTCAGCGCTTCGACCACGTCCTGGGTGAACAGGTCGCTGCTGAGGTAGGCCTGCGCCTGTTCGCGGGTTTTAAAGCCGTGCAATACCTGCACGTCTTCCTCGCGGATCAACAGCTCTTTGGCGGTTGCCCCGGCGATGGTGTTGAGGAACGGTGCCTTGTACTGCTGATAAACGCCTGCAGCAGCGGGACGGTTTGCGGGGCTGATATCGAGGGTGATTTGTAACCAGGCCATGATGTTCTCCTGTATTCATAGTGGCAGTTGGGTTGCCTGAATTATCAGAAGTCATGGCCGACGCCACAAATCAGATCTTCTTGCGATACAGGATAGTTTTTCTACGCGGCACCGCTTTCCGTTGCGATATCTGCAATCAACCAGTCGTGGAAAATACGCACTTCCGGGCGCATGACCGCATGCTGTGGCGTGACCAGATAATAGGACCAGGTGAGCGGCCAGCGGTGATCGGGGTGCAGTTGCGTCAACTGTTCGGTGCTAATCAACGCTTTCACCAGCGCATGGCGCACAATCGCCACGCCGCGCCCGCTTAAGGCGGCGAGGATCACCGCTGAGGTGGAGTTGATATGCAGCCCGCTCTCTTTTGCCGCTGGCGCGTTTAGCGTGCTGAGCACCTCGTCCCAGCCGGGGAAATTAGCGCCGGGGTGCGGGGTATCGTCGTGAATCAGCTTTTGCTGCGAGAGCCAGACGCCGCAGGCGGTTTTCTCCGGCGGCACCAGCCGCGGGCTACAGACCAGCACCGCCTCTTCGTCCATCAGCCAGGTTTTATCCACACCCGGCCAGTCACCCTGACCGCAGCGAATGCCGACGTCGGCCTCGCCGTGGGAGACATCCATCAGCTTTTCGGTAACGTTCAGGCGCAGGTCGATAGCCTCATGCGCTTCAGAGAAGCGGTTCAGGCGCTCCATCAGCCAGTTCATCATCAGCACCTGCGAGGCGGTGACCACCACCACCGAACGCGCCCGGCGGCCGCGCAGCTTGTTAAGCCCGGACTCGAGCTTATCCAGCCCCTGGGTGATGTCCTGCAAGGCTTCCTGCGCTTCACTCACCAGCGTCAGCCGCTCTTTACCGGTGCGCGCGCGGTGCAGCAGCGGGTGCCCGACCCAATCTTCCAGCGCCCTGACTAATTGCCCAACGGCGGCGGGTGTCACGCCCAGTTCCTGCGCCGCGCCGGTAAAGCTGCCGTGGCGGGCGGTGGCTTCAAAGGCGTGCAGCCATTTGAGGCGGTTTAGCGAACGCATACGAATTCCTCACGGGAGATAATGGGTTTCAGTATACGTTATCGATAAAGATTTTCTTTAGTAGTTCACATTGATGGTGACGGTATCGGCATAGGTGTCCGGGCGATAATTGGCGCTAGGGGCTACGGCGTAAACCGTCTGGTTGACGGCTAATCCGGTGCCTGTACCCGCTACCGTATTGGTAGAAATAATATTGCCCCATGCCGTGCCGCTAACGCCTGCCGTCGAGTTAAGCTGATAAGGCACCTGATCGGTATTGGTGGCGGGAACCGCGGTACTTTTCATCATACCGCTGCCGGTGGTGCTGCCGTTGGACGGCGAAAGGCCAATGGTATACGGCGTAGAGTTGGTGCAGGCCATGGTGAAAAAGTTATTACCGGTAATATTGGTCTGCGAGCTGGGAACCGAGCCGAGGTTGATGTTATTGACGGCATTGATATTGCACTGTTTGTTGACGGCGGCGGTCACCAGGAATGGGAAGGTCTGTAAGTTGGTTGTGCTACAGGTTCCCGGCGGTGCCAGCAACGCGCCGTTGATGGTGACGTATGCTGTCGCACCGGTATAGGTGTCGGTATAGTTACCCGGCGCGACGGTATTTTGCCCGCTAGGGACGGTGCCATAGACAGTCAAACTGCCGCTGACCGTGGTGAGATCCAGCAGGTTGATACCGACCGTGGGGAAGGTGCCTCCGCCAGCTGTCTGATTTCCCCAGACCTGGCTATTCCCACTGCTATCCTTGTAGTAAAGCTGATAGTTCAGTGTACCACCGCCGGTGGTGGTCATTTTGCGGGTGGCGATCGTATTGCCGCCAGGTGCACCGAGGTTAAAGCACAGCGTATATCCACCCAGCAAATCCCCGACGACTTTTGAACAGCTGTAGTTAAAAGTCATCGAGGCCTGGGCATCGTTGGTGGATAACGGGTTTACTGAGCTAAACGCCACGTTCGAGACGGCGCTGATTGAGCAGTTCACCGCATGGCTTTTCATGGGAAAACAGAAAACCCCAATGAGTAAAATCAACACGCGTAGCCACATAGCGTCAGCTCCTGTTCAGTGAAAGCGTTTATTGGCACGTTAACGGGCCAATCTGCGGGATATCCCGTGGTTTTTGCGGGTAGTCGAACTGGGCAGAACAGCCGCCTGAGCGGGTGCTCACCCTCAGCGTGTTGTGCATTTTCAGCGTATCGAAGTAGACCATACCGTCGAAACCGACCACCGCACGTTGCCCGGATGCGCCGTTAAGCACGGCGGTTGAGCCCTCGGGAATGTCCTCCCCTTTGCTATCTTTCAGGATAATCAATGCGGAGCGTACCGGCCTGACGGTGAAATTCACCATCGTCCCGGAACGGTCGGCAGGGGTTGCCACGGCGTTAACGGGGTAGATCTGCATATTCGCAGGCAGGTTTAACGGGTTAATGCTGATTTGGTTTTTCTGATAGCTGTTAAGCGGCGTAACGAGCAGCAGCCCCTGGCTATCGCTGGTGCCAATCGGGTTGTTCTGCAACTCAATGGGCACGCCCGGCACGCCGTCAGTCGAGACCACCGCGAAACCGTTGTTGATGAGGCGCGAAGCAAACACGCCGCCGCCCATCAGCACCAGCGAACCGTCAGCGCCCGCATAGGCTGTCTGGCTGTCAGCGATATGGCTATAGCCGCTGTACACTTTGCCGTAGCGCCCCAGATAGCCGAGTTCGCCTTGCCCATTTTGCTGTGAATCCTGTTGGTTGAGCGCCAGATTCCAGCCCCAGCCGCCGTCCGTAGGCTGTGTCTTGCTGGCGTTGAGCATGTAGCTCATCTGATCGTTGCTGCGCTGCACGGTGCTGCTGGCGCTAATGTTGTTATCAAACGAGACGCTGACCATCAGATACAGGCTGCGGTCGCGGCTTTTATCCACGTTCTGATTGAGCCCAGCGTTGAGATAGACGTTATCCGTCACGGATTTATACCAGTTGGCATTGGTATAGCGTTGCGTGCTTTCACCGGGATAACGAAACTGCAGGTAGCCCACGCTAAAGCTGCCGAGTGCATCCGTGGTGTAGCCCACAATGGTGCTCTGATTCAGCGAAGGCGGCGCCTGGCCGTAACGGGTGGCAACGTCGTGATAGTCGTTGACGGTGGCCGTGGTGGCGGTGCTGAAACTAAAGCGGCTGTTGCTCCAGCGGTAGCCCAGGGCGTAGAGGAGGCCGTTTTTCCCCGAGTCTGCGCTCATCGCCAGCGAGGTAGAGATGATGCCGCTGCTAGCGCCGGGTATCCAGTCGCTGCTCAAACCGCCGTTTGCCAGGCTGTCGGTGGCTTCGGCGTGTCCGCCGAGGGTAAAGCTATTGCTGAAACCGTGCCGCCAGGTACCGCTAAAGGCGGGATTGCTGGAGTAATCGAAGGAGGAGTAGCCGTAGTTGTTACGCACCACGCCAACTTCCGCTGACCACTGGGTAATGCCTTTGCGCAGTAAAGACTGGTCGGTATAGAACGAGAAATTCTGCACCGTTGTTTTGCCTAAGGCATCGGTCATCGTGACCTGGCCGGTGCCCGCGCCGTTAATGTTCGGCAGGGTATTAATTTCAAAATTCCCCGCCGGAACTTCGCCGTTGTAGTACTTCACGCCGTTCATATACAGTTCAACGCTTGAAGGCAGGGTAGCGGAGCCAAAAAACGACGGCAGCGGCGTGGTGGGTGTGTAGGGCTGAAGACTATAGTCCGTACCGAGCTGTATCCCGGCGATGCGGGTCGGGCGTGACCAGTTCAGCGCGCTGGTAAAGGTATCCCCGACGGTGACGGAGAACACCCGTTCCGGGAAAGAGGAACGCCAGCTGGTGTCCAGGCGCGTCATCCCGTTTCCCTGATCGTAATCGTCATGGCTGCTGCTGTAGCGGGCTATCTGCGTGGAGCTCAGCACGCCCGCGCTGCTGAAGGCGCGAAGCTCGGTGTACGCGTTGGCGTTGTTCTGTTGGTTTTTTTCCTGCGAGGCGTAGAGATCGTAATTGAGCAGCAAACCGCGCGACGTGCTGACCTTCGGGTTAGCATCATCCCGGTCGCTAATCTCCGTGGTGCCCATATCCAGCATCGGCAGTGGGGCGGTGAGGGTCAGCGTTTGCAGATTGGTATCGTAGTCCAGCTGCAACTGGGCGATATCATTCAGACAGACCGGGTCCGGCGTGCCGGAGGCTACCCGCAGCCCAATCTGGCGCAGGCTGTCGGCGCTGGCGTACAGCCGGTTGTTGTCATAGCCGAACCGGGCGATGCCGATGTGGGTTTGGTTCAGCGTAACGTCGAGATAAAGATCGACCCCGACCAGCGGTTTACCATCGGTAATCACCCCATCCTGCGGCGGTTTGTCGCTTTTCATTTCCGCAGACATACCCCTTGTTAAAAATAACACATTGAAAATTAAAATAATTAAAAGCCAGGTTGGCCTGCTATAGCGGTTGCAGCGATTTTTTACCATTGACCGTGACTTCAAGCTTCCCTCCCCGTCCTGCGTCACCGGCGCTGGCAGGAATAATCCAGCGCATCGTCGAGCCGGGAAGCACGTAACCTAATAACCCCGGGGTAATCTCTTTTCGGCTACCTGACGCGGAGAAAATGCTGACCGCTGAAATCTGCGCGTGCCCGTCTCCCTGATTGCTGACTTGCAAGAACGCTTTCCCGTCTTCGCGATGGATCTGCCATTGCAGTTTGGCGAAGGCATCAGCCACGCCCGGAGGCTGGATAAAGACGGGAATGGAGTAGTGCAGCACAAACTGCAGGGCATTTTTTTTCGGCACTGACGGCGGCAGCTCGTTAATGGAGAGCCGATAGGCATCTTCGGTGGCCGGCGGCGGCCCGGTGCGGATCACGCGGATAAGCTGTCGCCCGCCGGGCGCTAAGGTCAGCATCGGTGGGCTTATCACCAGCCCCTGCGACGCGGCGAGCTTGTCGCCATAGTCGCTCTGGCTCCAGTGAAACACCCGCACCTGAGCGTTGATAGGGTTGCTGCCGGTGTTGCTCAGCCATATGCCCTCCGCCCGCTGGTCTTGTTGCAGCGTCAGGTTGACGGGCGTGACCTGCAGGCCGTCTGCTATCGCCAGTCGGCTGACGAAGACCATCCCCAAAATAAAGGCAAGCGCACTCTTTTTCCCATTCATGTGCCGTCCCTGAACTAGTAGTTAACGCTGATGGTGACCGTATCGGTATAGGTATCGGGTTTGAAGTTGGCGTTAGGGGCCACGGCATATACCGTGATGCTCTGCGCCAGGCCGCTACCGGTTCCCCCAACCCCGTTACCGGCGCTGCTGGAGGTGGCGGTGTTACCCCACGGTTTGGTGCCGGCGGAGTCCTGGTTGAGCTGATACGGGACTTTATCCGTGTTGCCCGTCGTGCCCGCCATAAAGCCGTTACCGGTGGTACCACCGCCGTTAGCAGAAGATGGCGTCAGACCCACAAAGTAAGGCGTGGTTCTGGAACAGGTGACGGCCATACTGGTCGAGCCGTTAGCCGTTGTGGCATTGGACGCCACCGACCCCATATTTAGCGCCGCAGGTTGCGCGACACTACAGCTGCTTGTAATAACGAGCTGTACCTGAAAGGTATTTGTTGCCACTGCCGCGTTTGCTGCGGGAATAACGGCGGATACCAGGCAGAAAAAAATGAACTTGAAAGACGTGTTCATAGTATTGACCTCTACATAGGTGTTACTTTTCCCTAGTAAAACAATGACGTATGAAGCTTAAATCCCTTATATAAAAGTAGAGTAGGTAGTTATATTCCGCCAATTTACCTTAAGACTTTTTTATTAAAAATAGATCCCCCATCACCTTATTGGGTGAGAAAATAAAGATATTTAATATATGATATATTTAATGGTTAAGTGATTATTTGAAATGGAATAATTGTTGTCGAGCGTAGGCGGGAAATAATCGCGTGTTTTATTCTTTATAAAAGAATATGTAGCATTAATTAAATACACTGACTCGTTCTGGCGCTGCGTTTTCGGATCATTCCCTAAAAATAGTAGGGCTCGTGCGCTTTTTTGCCGGGTGGCGCGATGTTTGCCCGGCCTACAACTGCACCGCCCCGTAGGCCCGATAAGCGCAGCGCCATGGGGCGGTGAACCAGTGCCCTGTACAGGCAGTTGTTTGCTAAACTCTGCCGTTGTAAATGGAAGCGCCTTGCATATGAACCTGTAAGCCAAGCTTACAAGTTCATTTTCCATCAATGCGTTGCCGACACCGCCGCTTCAACCCCTTTCAGCTTCAGCTGCGTCTCCTTCAACTCCGCCAGCAGCTTCTGCTCCTGTTCGCCATAGGTCATAAGGACTATGCAGCCTTCCATCACTTTTGCGCTAACCTGTTGCCCGGTTTCGACCCGGCCTCGCACAGCCATTTCCCGGAAAGGGTGAGACTAGGCGCGTTTTTGTTTGCACCCTGCGGACGATATCTCACAATCAATATGTGTTGAGTATTTTTCATGTGTAATGAGAGGGTTTTTATTTTGGTAAATGATTAGCTTCATAATTGGAGATATTGCTCTGCAATACATTTTCCATTCTCGCAAAAAGCAATGATGGAATAATTAGCATCAATATAAACAACATATAACCAATGGCTATAGCATTTTTTGCTTTGGTCTCATCTTGATATCCCCGTTATTAATGTTTCTATAAACTAATAAAATGGAGTTTTGCATATGGCTATTCCTGCATATTTATGGCTTAAAGATGATGGTGGTGCTGATATTAAAGGTGCTGTTGATGTTCAAGATCGAGAGGGCAGTATAGAGATAATGGGTTTCGGTCATGGTTTGCATCTACCGACCGATAGCAACACGGGAAAAATTACCGGTACACGTGTTCATACGCCTCTCGTTTTTGAGAAGGAGTTCGACAGTTCGAGCCCGTATCTATACAAGGCAGTAGCCAAAGGGCAGACGCTCAAAAGTGCAGAATTTAAGTGGTACAAAATTAACGACGCTGGACAAGAAGTCGAATACTTCAACATGTTACTTGAAGGTGTGAAAGTCGTTTCAGTTTGCCCGCTTATGCATGACGTAAAAGACCCAGTGATGGAAAAACATAATCATCTTGAAAGTGTGGCGCTGCGTTACGAAAAAATAACCTGGAAACATTGTGATGGGAATATCATCTTTTCAGATGCATGGAACGACCGATGATCCGCTGTACGTTTCACCTTAATAACGCACAGCTTTCAACGCTGAGCTGTCCTGGCATTGGTTTTTTTCCTGCTTATTCTGGTAACGCTGGAAAATATAGAAATAACCCCGAGGAATCCAGTACTGCGGAAAGGGGACCACTTCCACCCGGTAGATATTTTATCGTGACGCGCCAGAAAGGTGGGCTTAGATCCCGATGGCATGACCTTATAAAGGAACTGGAGAGTGGGTCAAACCGTGATTTATGGTTTGCACTTTATCGCGAAGATGGTGTGATCGATGATATGACATTCATTGATAATGTTCAGCGCGGCTCCTTTAGGCTACATCCTGCCGGGCAATCAGGTATAAGTAATGGATGTATAACGTTACCCAACCATTCACATTATAGAGTTTTACTTGGCGCTTTGCTCCGAACGGGGTCTATTATGATCACTCCACAATTAAAAGCATTTGGTACGGTACAGGTATATTAATGAACCCCAAAAAGCATGTATGTATTTGGTTAGTTGAAACGCTGATGCTTTTCGGTATTTATAGCATCCTGTGTTTCTTTATGCCGGATGTATGGCTGTATCATTTCTACACCAGAAATTTTGGATTTGTAACTGAACTGGAGTGGAGCGATAACTATACTTTGGTATTGTTTATAGCTTCATTTTTTTTGAATATAATATGTATTTATTTATTCACAAATAGAAAATCAAAAGCATGTAAGAAATTACATAACCATCCATGACTTTTTGTCGGTTTTACCATTGAACCTGTAAGTCTGACTTACAGGTTCATCTTTACCCTCAATGCGCCGCCGATACCGCCGCTTCAATCCCTTTCAGCTTCAGTTGCGTTTCCTTCAACTCCGACAGCAGCTTCTGCTCCTGTTCACCATAGGCCATAAGGACTATGCACCCATCCATCACTTTTACGCTAACCTGTTGCCCGGTTTCGAACCCGGCCTCGCGCAGCCACTTCCCGGAAAGGGTG
>NZ_JMPL01000084.1 GCF_000735365.1 Kluyvera ascorbata ATCC 33433
AGATTGAAGAGCTGGTACGTCTGGAAGAGAAAGTGGCGGAAGTGGGCATCAACGGCCTCGACGCTGACTTCCTGTTCCACCTGAAACGCAAGGGCTTTGCCGATGCGCGTCTGGCAAAACTGGCGGGCGTCCGCGAAGCGGAAATCCGTAAGCTGCGTGACCAGTACAACCTGCACCCGGTCTACAAGCGTGTGGACACCTGTGCGGCGGAATTTGCTACCGACACCGCTTACATGTACTCCACCTATGAAGAAGAGTGCGAGTCCAATCCGTCCGTAGACCGCGATAAAATCATGGTCCTCGGCGGCGGCCCGAACCGTATCGGTCAGGGTATCGAATTTGACTACTGCTGCGTACACGCCTCGCTGGCGCTGCGCGAAGACGGTTACGAGACCATCATGGTCAACTGTAACCCGGAAACCGTCTCTACCGACTATGACACTTCCGACCGCCTGTACTTCGAGCCGGTAACCCTGGAAGACGTGCTGGAAATCGTGCGCATCGAGAAGCCGAAGGGCGTTATCGTACAGTACGGCGGCCAGACCCCGCTGAAGCTGGCGCGTGAACTGGAAGCCGCAGGCGTACCGGTTATCGGCACCAGCCCGGATGCCATCGACCGTGCAGAAGACCGTGAGCGCTTCCAGCATGCGGTTGACCGTCTGAAGCTGAAACAGCCAGCCAACGCCACCGTGACCGCGATTGAACAAGCGGTTGAGAAGGCAAAAGAGATTGGCTACCCGCTGGTGGTACGTCCGTCCTACGTTCTCGGCGGTCGTGCGATGGAAATCGTCTACGACGAAGCCGACCTTAAGCGCTACTTCCAGACCGCCGTCAGCGTTTCAAACGACGCGCCGGTGCTGCTGGACCGCTTCCTCGACGATGCGATTGAAGTCGACGTCGACGCTATCTGCGACGGCGAAATGGTGCTGATTGGCGGCATCATGGAGCACATCGAGCAGGCTGGCGTTCACTCCGGTGACTCCGCGTGTTCCCTGCCAGCCTACACTCTGAGCCAGGAAATTCAGGACGTGATGCGTGAGCAGGTGCAGAAGCTGGCCTTCGAGCTGCAGGTTCGCGGCCTGATGAACGTGCAGTTCGCGGTGAAAGACAACGAAGTCTACCTGATTGAAGTCAACCCGCGTGCGGCGCGTACCGTACCGTTCGTCTCCAAAGCAACCGGCGTACCGCTGGCGAAAGTGGCGGCGCGCGTGATGGCAGGGAAAACCCTGAAGCAGCAGGGCGTGACCGAAGAAATCATCCCACCGTACTACTCGGTGAAAGAAGTGGTGCTGCCGTTCAACAAATTCCCAGGCGTTGACCCACTGTTAGGGCCAGAAATGCGCTCTACCGGGGAAGTGATGGGCGTGGGCCGTACCTTCGCGGAAGCGTTCGCTAAGGCACAGCTTGGCAGTAACTCCACCATGAAGAAACAGGGCCGTGCGCTGCTCTCCGTTCGCGAAGGCGACAAAGAGCGCGTGGTTGACCTGGCCGCTAAGCTGCTGAAACAAGGCTTCGAGCTGGATGCAACCCACGGTACCGCGATTGTACTGGGTGAAGCGGGTATCAACCCACGCCTGGTGAACAAGGTACATGAAGGTCGTCCGCACATTCAGGACCGTATCAAGAATGGCGAATACACCTACATCATCAACACCACCGCCGGTCGTCAGGCGATTGAAGACTCCAAGCTGATTCGCCGCAGCGCGCTGCAGTACAAGGTGCATTACGACACCACCCTGAACGGCGGCTTCGCGACGGCAATGGCGCTGAATGCGGACGCGAAAGACAAAGTCACTTCCGTACAGGAAATGCACGCACAGATTAAAAAATAAGTGCGAGTAATAAAATAAAACGCCGGGCAGATGCCCGGCGTTTTTGTTTTGTATCCTGGTTACTGCTCCGTTGCTGGCATCGCCGCGGTGGTCTGCTGCGACTTACTGGCCTGCTCTTCGCGGAATTTCAGGTTATCCCAGATGCGGAAGAATGGGTAATACATCACCAGCGAAATCCCGAGGTTGACGATTTGCAGCACCGAACCGGAGATATGCCCGCCGGTCGCCAGGTATCCACTGACCACAATCGGCGTCGTGAACGGCAGCGCAATTCCGGCCGGTTTGGCCACTAAACCGGTGGTCATCGCCACGTAGGAGACAATCACCAGCACCACCGGCGTCAGGATAAACGGCACCACCAGGTACGGGTTCATCACAATCGGAATACCAAATACCATCGGCTCGCTGATGTTAAACAGGCTGCCCGGTGCGGCAATTTTACCGAGCTGCTTCATCTGCACGCTGCGGCTGCGGAGGATCATAAAGATAACCAGCCCTAACAGCGCCCCGGTACCACCCGGCGCAATCCACAGGTCGTAGAACTGCTGGGTGATAATGTGGGGAATAGGCAGGCCGTTCTGAAACGCTTCCAGGTTTTCGGACATGTTGCTGAGCCAGACCGGGCGGATAAACACCAGTACGATGGTGTCGCCGTGCAGGCCGAGCATCCACAGAATGCCAATCAGCAGCACCGAAATAATCATCCCCGGCAGCGAGCCGCCGACGTGGCTCATCGGAATACCAACCAGCTCGGTAATCATGGTGTTGATATCGCCAAACGGCGTTGCTTCTACCAGCAGACGCAGCGCCAGCACCACCGCCAGCACGCAGAAGCCCGGAATCAGCGCGAGGAAGGATTTTGCCACCGCCGGTGGAACGCCTTCCGGCATGCGAATAACCAGGTTGCGGTCGTTAACGAAGCGGTAAATTTCCGTTGAGAGCAGGGCAATCAGGATGGCCACGAACAATCCCTGGCTGCCAATCTGGCCCATCGGCATCACGCCTTTCACCAGCTGCGCCACATCGCTGCCCGCAGGGGTAAACATGATGTGCTGCGGAATGGTCATCACGAAAGCCACCAGAGAGACGGCCCCGGCGGTCAGCGGGTCGAGGGTGCGGTACTTCTCTGCCAGGCGGTAGGCGATACCGAAGCTGGAGATCAGCGCCATGATGTCGTAGGTCGCTTTCACCGGATAGAGCACTTTTTCCTGCCACGTTGGGCCGAAAAGCTCGGTCATCAGTGTGCCGTAACCCGGCACCGGCAGATAGGCGAAGATCAGGAAAAACGAGCCTATCAGCATAAACGGCATGTTCAGGATTATCCCGTCACGCACCGAAAGCACATGTTTTTGTCCGGCGATTTTGAGCGCGGTCGGTAAAACGTATTTATCTATTATCGACTTATTCACAGACACCCCCTGCCCGGCGCAGACGTTGCCGACCGGGCTATTGTTGTATTTATTGTTGGCTAAACTGCGGCAGCCACGCTTTATTGATGGTGAGTACTTCATCGACCAGCGCTGACGCCAGATTCACATCGGCGACCAGCGGGTTGGCGACCAGCGCCAGCAGCGCTTTTTGCTTATCGCCATATACGGCGGCATCAATGGTCAGACGCTCAAAATCCTTCACCTGCTGGGTCAGGCCGTTCATCAGCGGCGGCAGTTTGCCAAAGGCCAGCGGATGCGCGCCCAGCGCATCAATCAGGCAGTTGGTTTCTATCACCGCGTCGTCCGGCAGTCCTTGAATGGCACCGTTGTTGGCGGTGTTCACCACCATCTCAATGCCAAGATTGTTGTGCAGTGCGTTAATAAGCTGTACCGCCACTTCGGAGTAGAACGAACCGCCGCGCTGACTCAGCTCCTCTGGTTTCTTGTCCAGATGCGGGTCGGCGTACAGTTCGAACAGCGACGCTTCGACCTTCATCACCTGCTCGGCGCGGGTGCCTTTGTTATCGGCATCTGCCAGCTCGTCTTCCAGCATGGTGCGGGTCTGCCAGAAATAGCGGTGATACGGGCAGGGAATAGCGCGCAGCGCACGCAGTAGCTCCGGTGGCCACGGAATAGCCTTGATGTTGTTCATCGACAGCTGTTCGCCGTCGCATAGCATCCCGATAACCTCGTCGGTCGCATCGCGACCCGCGGCCAGCACCTGATGCACCCAAACCATATGATTCAGGCCAGCAAAGCGCAGCGAGACGTCGTCGTAAGGCAGCTTCAGCATGTCGGCAATCATGTGGTGCATAGTGACCGGCACGTTGCACAGGCCGATAATCTTCGCTTTGCTGTGGCGTGACACCGCTTCCGTCACAATGCCCGCCGGATTGGTGAAGTTGATGATCCATGCATTCGGCGCCAGACGTTCAACGCGTCTGGCGATATCCAGCATCACGGGAATCGTGCGCAGCGCTTTGGCGAAGCCACCCACGCCGGTGGTTTCCTGGCCCAGCAGCCTGTGACTTAAGCCCAGACGCTCATCGGCGGCGCGAGCCGGTAGCTGGCCTACGCGCAGTTGGGTGAGCACGAAGCTTGAGCCGGTAATCGCTTCATCGGCATCGAAGTGAACCGATACCTTCACCGACTCCAGACCGTTGCGGTCGAGCATGCGGCGGGAGAGGGCGGCGATAATCTCGACCTTTTCTCGACCCGCTTCGACATCAACCAGCGCCAGCTCCGCCATTGGCAGGGAGGCATGACGCGCAATTAATCCTTCAACCAGTTCCGGGGTGTAGCTGCTGCCCCCGCCAATCACGGTAATTTTCATTGTTCTCTCCGAGGCCTTAGGCCATCAGTTGGAGCGCTTTATCGAGCACGCGATCGCCGCGCATGGTGCCGTAATCCATCATGTCGATCACTTCGACCGGCTTGCCCCATGGCGCAGACAATTCACGCACACGAGAGAGTTCGAACTGCACCTGCGGGCCTAGCAGTACCACGTCGGCCTGCGGCAGCATGCTTTCGATTTCGGCAACCGGATAAGCGTTAATCTCGACCGCCAGCGCCCGCTTTTCGGCTTCGGCGCGCATCTTTTGCACCAGCATGCTGGTGGACATCCCGGCGGCGCAGCACAACATGATCTTTTTCATGACAACTTTTCCCTCACTTGAAAACATATTTCACACATTAGCCGTTTTACGTAGCATGTATGAAAATTATTTTCATGAGTGTGATCGGCGTTAAAATATTGCTTTACGGTATGTTATCCGCGTGAAAGTGTGATCAAAGTAAGAAAAACGAATAGTTGTCGCCCAAATGCCGAAGGCGTCAGCGTCAGTTGATCGAATGAATTGAAAAATAATTTCAATAAATTATGATGTTTTTAACGAGCAAAATTTGCCGACATTAGGACTCTCTGGTTATGGATATTGTTTATCAGCTGGTGAATGGGCTATCGGGTCTTCCTGCGCAGGAATCCCGGCTGGCGCGCTTTTTCCTCGATAATTTTGCCCAGATACCTGAGGCAAGTATTGAAGAGCTGGCGGCAAAGGCGGGCGTGAGTCCCGCGACGTTACAGCATTTCTCGCGCAGCATTGGCTGTGCCGACCTCAATGACTTTATTGGCCAGGTGCGCCATCAGCAGCAGGAGAATCGTTTGAAAACGACGGCGGCGCCGATGCTCGGTGACGCGGCATGGGTGGACACCGGTACGCTGCAAAAGCTGGCGAAAAACGCCGGCATTGGCAGCGAGATCCTCGATCGCTTCTCGCACTCCATCGGTCGCGACGGCAGCGATGACATTCTGAGCCTGATCCGCCAACGGCTACAGGACTTCAGCCAGCAGGAGTCCCGCGTCGCGCAGACTATCCTCAGCGACGTGGCGTTTGCGGCTTCGGCGACCATTGACCAACTGGCGACGGCGGCAGGGGTCAGCCCGGCGACCATCACCCGCTTTGCCCGCGCCGCGGGCTGCGACGATATTCGCGATTTGCGCATGAAGCTGGCGCAGGCCAGCGCCCCGGTTGCCAGCGGCGATATGCCGGGGCCGTGGCGTGAGCGGCTAAACCAGATCCAGTATTCGTTGAATGCGCAGCTTCACGAACTATCGCCAGCGGAGGTTGAGCGGGCGGCAAGCCTGCTTAAACAGGCGAAAGCGGTGCATATTTTCAGCGCCAGCACCGCCGATAACCCGTTCGCCAGCGTGTTGCAGTATCGTCTGCTGACGCAGGGGTATCCGGCCAATGTCTGCCAGGATCCGGCGTTAATGGGGATTACCGCCTCGATGCTTGGCGCTGGGCAGGTGCTGGTGGTCTTTGCCGGTACGCCGCCGGGCAGCGCGCTGATTGCCGCCGTACATCAGGCGCGCTGGGCAGGGGCGGATATCATCGTGATTGGCCAGCAGGAGAGCGCGCTCAGCCATCAACAAAACGTCACGCTACCGCTTAACGACGCGCGTTATGGGTCGCTGCTGATTGTCGATTTGATATGTGATTCGATGTAACTTCGGTATCGTTGCGCCCGGCCTGTAGCCCGGCCGAGCGCAGCGACGCCGGGGTTCTCAGAACGCCGTTTCTAACGTATCCAGCACGTTATACGCATCATCAACCAGCAGCAGCGCCTTCCATTTGTCGAACGTCAGGCAAGGGTGCGAAGTGCTGAATACCAGAATATCCCCCACCTTCACGTCAACGTCTGGTGCCAGCTTCAGCATGGCGTGCTGGTCCATAATGCCGGTGGTTTCAATGCTGTTTGCCGCCAATGTGACTGATTTCCCCGCACGATAATGGGCAACCGGCTGCGGTAACCCGGCATCAAACGCGCTGTCGCGCTTGCCGAAATTGACGATTGCCCGGCCGCTTTCTGGCACCGACTGCACCATTGCCACCAGTTCCAGCGCAGAAACCAGATCGCCGCCGAGGTCGCAGGCCGTCTGGTCGCGCGCGACGATCGCGTTCTGCGCTTCCAGATAGATCCCCGCATCGTGGGTGATATAGCAGCCAGGGCGGATCACCACCCGGCAGTTGGCCGGTTTCGGCTCGGCAAGCCAGACGTTACACACCACGTCATACCAGACGGAGCCTGCGCCGGTGAGGATAAACTCGCCCGTTACATAGCGTTCAAGCTGGCAGGCCAGCGCGGCGGCATCGCGCAGTAGCGCTTCCACTTTCGGCTGTGGGTTATCGCCGTGCAGCACGCCTTCATACAGCTCAAGGCCGCGCAGACGCAGCGCCGGTAAGGTGGCAACCTGCTCGGCAAGTGTGAGCGCCTGTTCTGCGGTTCGGCACCCGCAGCGGCCGCCCGGCACGCCCAGTTCCAGCAGAATATCCAGCGTCTGGTTTTGCGCGGCGAAGAACGCCGAGAGCGCACGGGCGTTATCGATACTATCGACGCAGCACAGGTAATCTACCGCCGGGTATTCCGTCTTGAGTCTGGCGATCAGCGCCATATTGGCCTTGCCGGCGAGCTGGTTCACCATCAGCACGCGTTGGATCCCGCTTCCCGCAGCAATACTTGCCTGCCAGGCGCTGCCCACGCCAATGGCCCAGGCTCCCGCTTGTTGCTGCTGTGAAAAGATCCACGGTGTCATGGTGGTTTTACCGTGCGGGGCGAGTGAGACACCGCGCGCATCGGCGTAGTGCTGCATCCACTGAATGTTGTTGGTTAGCGCCGTTTTTTTAATGACCGCGGCGGGTAGGCAAACGTCTTCATTGAGGATGTTTGTTGGGGTAAAAAGCGTTGCGGATTTGTGGGGTACGATGAGGCTTTCATGGTATTTCATAACATAAATCCTTCTGGTTTTTAGTTTATATCATGAATCTTTGATTGTTTATTTTATTGTAAATAAAGTGTTTTTATTGTTTTCGTTGATTTTTATGAATAAAAGTATCATTAATTAATGCATGTTTTGCGTAGTCTTTCACTGTTTTCAGCGCTTGTAAATGGTCAAATTCAAGGCAGGAAACGACAGGGGTAGAGAAGAGATGCAGTTCGATTATCTGTTCAGGAGCGTCACGGTTATCGACGGTAGCGGCGGCCCGCAGTATCGCGGCGATGTTGCCATCAAGGGCGATCGCATTGTGGAGATAGCGCCCGCCATCGACGGGCAGGCGCAGCATGAGATTGACGGCACGGGGCGCGTGTTGGCACCGGGGTTTATTGATGTTCACACCCACGACGACATTAACGTTATCCGCATGCCGGAGTACCTACCCAAAATCAGCCAGGGTGTGACTACGGTTATCGTCGGTAACTGCGGGATCAGCGCCGCAAGTGCGACGATCGCAGGCGACGTGCCGGATCCGATGAACCTACTGGGCAATGCGGAACAGTTTATCTACCCGACGGTTAACGCCTACGCCGACGCGGTCATGCAGGCGCGTCCGGCGGTGAACGTTGGCACGCTGGTCGGTCATACCGCGCTGCGCAATAACCAGATGGACTCGCTGTTTCGTCCGGCCAACTATCAAGAAATTCAAGCTATGCGCAGGCAGCTACGGTTGGCATTGCAGGAGGGCGCTTTAGGACTCAGCACCGGGCTAGCCTATGCCTCCGCCTTCCAGTCGACGACCGAAGAGGTGATGGCGCTGGCGGAAGAGCTGGCGGCGGAAAATGGGATTTATACCACCCATCTTCGCTCAGAGTTTGAACCCATTCTCGACGCGCTTGATGAAGCGTTCCGGATTGGCCGCCACGGCAAGGTGCCGGTGGTGGTCTCGCACCACAAATGCGCGGGGGCGAATAACTGGGGGCGCACCGTGGAAACCCTGGCGCTGTTCGATAACGTCCGCCAGCAGCAGGACGTTTCCTGCGACTGCTATCCGTATTCCGCCAGTTCATCGACGCTGGATATGAAGCAGATTACCGCCGATTTTGACATCGTTATCACCTGGTCGACGCCGCACCCGGAGATGGCCGGGCGGACCTTAAAGCAGATTGCGCAAAGCTGGTCGCTTACGCTGGAAGAGGCGGGCAAGCGGTTGATGCCTGCTGGCGCGATTTACTACAACATGGACGAGCAGGACGTGCAGCGGGTGCTGCGCTATCCGTTGACCATGGTGGGTTCGGACGGTTTACCGAATGATCCGATGCCGCATCCTCGCCTGTGGGGCGCGTTCCCACGCGTGCTGGGGCACTACAGCCGCGATGAAAAACTGTTCCCGCTTACCGTCGCGGTGCACAAGATGACCGGCCTGTCGGCGGCACGTTTTCAGCTCACCGACCGCGGGCTCATCAAGCGCGGCTATTTTGCCGATCTGGTGCTGTTTGACCCAGAAACTATCCGCGATGTCGCAAGCTTCAGCGACCCACAGCAGCCCGCCGCCGGTATCGATGCGGTGATGGTCAACGGGGTGATGAGCTATGGGCAGAATTACCATGTTATCGGGCGCGCCGGGCGATTCTTACGCCGGTCAGCCGGAAAAATTAAGGAGCAGCAATAATGAGCATTAAACGTTATGGCGTCGGCGGCAGCACCGGCACCGGCGGGCAGTCTCTGCCGTTTGCCAAGGCCGTTGAGGCCGGAGGCTGGCTGTATGTGTCCGGGCAAACGCCGATGAAGGATGGTGAAGTGGTGGAGGGCGGCATTGTCGAGCAGTCGCGGCTGGCGATTCAGAACTGCGTGGATATTATGCAGGACGCGGGATACAGCCTGGCGGACGTGGTGCATGTGAAGGTGTATCTGACCGACGCGCGTTACTTTCAATCCTTTAACAAGGTATTCCGCGAGTTCTTTGCCGATCACCCACCGGCACGCGTGTGCTGCGTGGCGGATTTGGTGGTGGATTGTAAGGTTGAGGTGGATTTGACCTGTTACAACGCGGAACGGGTGAAGTAACTTGTGGGGTGGTGCGGGGAACCCCCGCGCTAATCCCCCAACGGCTGCCGGTCAGCCCCGCCCCGATGGCTATCCAGCGCCAGCTTAATCCGCCGCAGACGGTTTTTCGTCTCTGCCTTATTCACCACCGCCAATTCCGTCGCCAGCACGTCAACCATCGCCAGCATCGCGTAGCGCGAGGTGCTGGGCTTAAAGATGTAGTCGTTCTCCCGCACGATCAGCGGCAGTACCAAATCGGCGTTCTCGGCAAGCGGTGTGGCTTCTGGGGTAATGGCAATCACCTTCGCACCGTACTGACGCGCAATCGCCGCGCTCTCCACTACTTCCTGCGTATAGCCGCCGAGCGACAATGCCAGCACCACATCGTTTGGTGACACCGCCGAGCACATCATCCTCACCAGCAGCCCGTCGCTCTGGCTTACCACCGGTAGACCCAGACGGAACAGGCGGAACTGAACCTCCTGCGCGCAGATGGTGGAGCCGCCGCCCATGCCGATGGTGAGGATCTGACGTGCGCTGCTTAACCATTCGACCGCGCGGTGGAGCGCGTCGGGATCGAGCGCCCGGCGGTTCATCTCCAGCACGTTGATGATCGTCTCGTAGATCCCCTGTACCCCTTCCAGATCCGGCACATCGAGAATAAAGCGTTGCCCTACCGCCAGCGACTGAGCGAGCTTCACTTTTAGCTCGCGGACGTCTTTGCAGCCAATGGCGCGTGCAAAACGAGTGACCGATGCCTGGCTGGTGTTGGTCAACTTAGCCATTTCGGCAATTGGTAAGGTGGTCGCCGCCTGCACGTCATCAAGAATAAACTGGGCAATCCGCTTTTCGGTGGCGGTCAGCTCGACAAAGCGGTCGGTAATGCAGGAAATGATGTCGATGGAAACGGACATGGTAAGCCCCTGAAAATAAATAGCTGGTACTTTGTATCACAGAAGTCATGTGCCGGGGAAACGCGCGATAGTGGTGTAAATGCCGCTTCGGAGTGTTCTGGTTTCCCTCTCGCTTTCAGCCAGCTAACCTAAAATGGTTAGAGTGATAACGATTTTAGCTGAGAAGCAGGAGGGAAACATGATGCAATATAAGCGACTTACCGTAGCGATTCTGACGGCTGGCGCACTCTTTACCGTTGCTGGGTGTTCATCCAACCAGGCGTTGAAAACCACCGATGGGAAAACTATCGTGACCGACGGAAAACCACAGGTCGATGAGGATACCGGTCTGGTGTCGTATAAAAATGCCGAAACCGGGAAAACCGAACAGATCAACCGCGATCAGGTTCGGTCGATGGGTGAGCTCGATAACTAAACGTTATTCGTGGCCCCGCGAATGCCGTGCGGGGCCAGCGTATACCGCTTAAAGCAGGTCGCTATTGATTTTGACGATGATTTTACGCAGCGGCGCGCCCGCGCCAAGGCTGCTCATCGGGCGGTGTAGCTCGCCGGGGAAGACGATAGCAATCTCTTCCGGGTGCAGGTGAATCAGCGTTTCGCTGCTGATTTGTGTGCAGAAACCGATATCATGCGCGTCGTTAAACGCGCCGTCTTCGACAATCTCCAGCCCCTTATTCCCCGCACCAATAATCTCTTCGCCCTTCAGCACGATGTGAATATCAATATACTGGCGGTGGTACTCAGGGCGCTGTTCGGCAAGCGGTTTGCTTTCCCCTTCCACCACGTTGAAGAACAGGTTATCGCCATCGACGGTATATTTTCCCGGCGGTAGCGTATGCGGCTCTTGATTAATCACGGCGCGCAGCGCCTTGCGGATAGCCTGCGGATAAAAGGCGGTTTTCTCCGCGTTATGGAGCGTGTCGATAATCATGCCGTAACTCCCGATGTCGGTTGATGGGCTAAAAGGGTGAGCGAGCGGGCGACAATGCTCGGAACGTCGCCGGAAATATCGACCGGCAGAATGTCCGGCTCGTGGTCGTCCGGGGCTTCCAGCGCGGCAAACTGGCTTTGCAGCAGCGCTTCTGGCATAAAGTGGCCTTTGCGCGCCTGCATACGCCGCAAAATGCAGTCGTAGTCACCGGTCAGCCACAGAAAGCGCAGATGCGGATTACCCGCGCGTAGCTGGTCGCGATAGCGCTTTTTCAGCGCCGAGCAGACCAATACGCCGGACTCGTTTTTCTGTCCGAGGCTAAAGATCACATCGCCGATGCGCTCCAGCCACGGCTGGCGGTCGCTATCTTCCAGCGGCTGGCTGGCGGCCATTTTGACAATATTCGCCCGTGGGTGAAGGTCATCACCGTCGATAAATTTCGCGCCCAATGCCTGAGAAAGCGCCTGCCCAACGGTGGTTTTGCCGGTGCCGGAGACACCCATTAAAATAATGCACTGTCCTGCCATGGTTTTGCTCCCGACTCAGACGGCAACCAGCATGCCGCCGTCAACAAACAGCAGATGCCCATTCACAAAATCAGAGGCTTTCGACGACAGAAACACCGCCGCGCCAACCAGTTCCTGCGGGTCGCCCCAGCGGGCGGCTGGCGTACGTTTGCACAACCAGTCGGTAAAAGCTTTATCATCAACCAATGCCTGCGTCATGGCGGTTTTAAAGTAGCCCGGCGCGATACCGTTAACCTGAATGTTGTGGCGTGCCAGCTCTACGCACATCCCGCGGGTCAGCATTTTGACTGCGCCTTTGGCGGCGGCGTACGGGGTGATAGTGTCGCGCCCCAGTTCGCTCTGCATTGAACAGATATTGACGATTTTCCCCGCGCCGCGCGTCATCATGCGTTTGGCCACGGCCTGGGAAACCAGGAAAACGGCGGTCTGGTTCACGGCAATCACGTCGTTCCATTCTTTCACCGGGAACTCGGTGAACGGGTGGCGGCGCTGGATACCGGCGTTATTAAACAGTACGTCGATAGCGCCGATGCGCGCTTCAATATCGGCAACGGCGTTTTCCACCGACTCTGGGTCAGTGACGTTAAAGACCGCGGTATGCGCGACGGCGCCCTCGTCGCGGAGTTTCATCGCTGCCTGCTCGGCGCGTTCTGCGGAGATATCGTTGATGATGATTTCCGCGCCGTACTGGGCCAGCCCCTGGGCCATCACGTAGCCGATGCCCTGTCCGGAGCCGGTAATTAAAATGCGTTTGCCTTGCAGGCTGAATAAGTTGTTCATCACAGTGTCCTGTATTGCGAGCCGATGCGCTAAGAAGATGTTCCCTATCTCACGGTTTTTGCTCCGGTGAAACTGTGACGTAGATCACTCTCAGTTATGTTACAAAAAGGGGTTACAGCATGTGTGATCCTGAGGCGGAAAACAGGGTGAAAACCGCGCCATGCGGGGCTTTGACGGTGGGTTATCGCTTTCTCTTTTTTGTAACCTGCTGGCATAATAGGCCACAGGATTTCGGCAATGACGGGCAGGGCTCATGAAAGTACAACGCATCACGTTAGAGGATATCGCCGCGCTGGCGGGGGTAACCAAAATGACCGTCAGCCGCTATTTACGCACGCCTGAGAAGGTGAAGCCGGAAACCGCCGAGCGCATTGCCAGCGTGATTGAAGAGGTGGGCTACCAGCCAGATGCCGATAACCCCGCCATCAGCAGCAATGCCGCACCGCGCATTGGGGTGCTTGTTCCCTCCTTTAATAACCAGATTTTCTCCGACGTATTAGCGGGCATCGAATCGGTCACCACCGCCCACGGCTACCAGACGCTGGTGGTGAATTACGATTACGACAGCCAGCGTGAAGAAGAGCAGATTGCCACCGTGCTGGCGTTGAACGTTAAAGCGCTGCTGCTAACCGAATCCGTCCATACGCTGCGGGCAGAAAAATACCTGAAAGCCGCAAAAATTCCGGTTGCTGAGGTGATGGGCTTATCGGATAACGCAGACCGTATTAACGTAGGTTTTGATAATTACCGCGCCGGGCTGGATATGACCAACATGCTGCTGGCGAGCGGCAAAAAGCAGATTATCTATTTTGGCTCGATGTCGGATATTCGCGATGAGCAGCGCTATGCGGGCTACTGCCGGGCGATGGAGGAGGCGGGTCTGGCGGTCGGGCGCATTGCGCCAAACAAGGTCTCTTCGGTGTCGATTGGCACCGGCATGATGACCCTTGCCCGCCAGATGTATAAAGAGATGGATGCCATTCTCTGCACTAATGATGATCTTGCGGTTGGGGTGTTACAGGAGTGCATCGCTTCGGGTATCACGGTGCCGCAGGAGATGGCGATTGCCGGCTTCCACGGGCTGGAGATTGGCCAGGTGGTGAGCCCGCGTCTGGCGAGCGTATTGACCCCACGCTTTGAGATGGGTAAGGTCGCCACCGAGATTTTAATCAAGAAAATAAAAGGGTTACCGACTATTGAGAAGGTTGACCTGCACTATCGTTTATCGATGGGCGAAACCATCTGACCTTTGCACGCCACGTCGGCAATGTTATTCAATTGTTGCCATCCAGCCCGCATTCCAGCGGGCTTTTGCTTCCACGATCACGTCATCCGTAACACGGAGTTCTAACACGATCTGGCGTGATGCAGATCGCAAAATGACATCGTGAAAACCCGTTTGATAGGCGTAACAAATTTCTAAACGCTTAAACAGGGAACACGATGAATACTGCAAACCCAAACACGGTACTGTTGATTGCCCCGGTCGTAGACGGCCTGCTGGATAAACTCTCCACCGCTTTCCAGGTCTATCGCCTGTATGAACAGGCTGACCCGCAGGCTTTCTTGCGCGAAGTGGGCCATCAGGTGCAGGCGGTGGTCACCCGTGGTGATATCGGCGTCACCCGCGCCGTACTGGAGCAATTGCCGAACGCTGGGCTGGTGGCGGTGTTTGGTGTCGGTACCGATGCGGTGGATCTCGACTATACCCGCGCTCATGACATTGCCGTCACCATCACTTCTGGCGTGCTGACCAACGACGTTGCCGACCTGGCGATGGGGCTGCTGCTGGCGGGCGCACGTCAACTTTGCCAGGGCGACAAATTTGTTCGCGAAGGCAAATGGCTGAAACAAGGGCCGGGGCTGGCGACGCAGGTGAGCGGCAAACGTATCGGCATCTTCGGCATGGGCAATATCGGCCAGGCCATTGCTCGTCGCGCGAGTGGATTTGATATGGAGATCCTCTACACCGACCGCAAAAAGCTCAACCACGTGGATTATCAGTGGTGCGCCGACCTGCACACCCTGGCCCACGAAAGTGATTTCCTGGTGATTGCGGCTTCCGGCGGCGCGGCAAACCGTGGGCTTATCGATGCCAGCGTGTTTAACGTGATGCCAAAACACGCGTGGCTGATTAACATCGCGCGCGGCACCCTGGTAGATGAGAAAGCCCTGATTCACGCCCTGCAAAACGGCGTCATTGCCGGTGCGGGACTGGATGTGTATGAAGACGAACCGCACGTGCCTGAGGCGCTGATAGCGATGGATAACGTTGTGCTGCTGCCGCATGTGGCGAGCGCTACTCACGAAACGCGTCAGCGGATGAGCGAGGTGGTGTTCAATAACGTCGCCGCCTTCTTCAGCGATACGCCGCTACCGAATGCCATTGATTAATCATCGGCGCTTTTCGCCATGCTGAGCATGGCTCCCCTCGAGAGAGAGTATAAATAATGACTGAGAAAATACCTGGCACTCGCTGGCTGCGCATCATTGCGCCTGTTCTCATCGCGTGCATTATTTCGTTTATGGACCGGGTTAATATCAGCTTCGCCTTGCCCGGCGGTATGGAATCCGACCTGGGGATTACCAGCCAGATGGCGGGGGTGGCGAGCGGGATATTCTTTATTGGCTATCTCTTTTTGCAAATACCGGGCGGACGCATTGCGGTACACGGCAGCGGTAAGCGCTTTATCGCCTGGTCGCTGCTGGCCTGGGCGATTGTCTCGATTGCTACCGGCTTCGTGACGCACGAATATCAGCTGCTGGCGCTGCGCTTTATCCTCGGCGTGTCCGAGGGCGGCATGCTGCCGGTGGTGCTGACCATGGTCAGCAACTGGTTCCCGGAAAAAGAGATTGGTCGCGCTAACGCCTTTGTGATGATGTTCGCCCCGCTGGGCGGCATGCTCACCGCGCCGGTCTCCGGGGCGATTATCTCCGCGCTCGACTGGCGGTGGCTGTTTATCATCGAAGGGCTGCTGTCGTTTGTCGTACTGACGATATGGTGGCTGATGATCAGCGACCGCCCGGAAGAGGCGCGCTGGCTGCCGGAGCGTGAGCGTGAGTATCTGATTACCGCGTTAACCGCCGAGCGAGAGGCGCGACGTTCGGAAGCGCCGGTCAGCAATGCGCCGGTGCGGGAAGTGTTCCGCAACTCCGGATTGATGAAGCTGGTGCTGCTCAACTTCTTCTACCAGACCGGGGATTACGGCTACACGCTGTGGCTGCCGACTATCCTCAAAAACCTGACCGGCGCCAATATGGCAAGCGTGGGCGTGCTGGCTATCCTGCCGTTTATCGCTACGCTGGCGGGTATCTATATTATCTCCCTGTTCAGCGACCGTAGCGGGAAACGGCGCCTATGGGTTCGCTTCTCGCTCTACGGCTTTGCCGCCGCGCTGCTGGCTTCAGTGGTACTGCGTGATCATGTGGTGGCGGCCTATATCGCGCTGGTCGTGTGCGGCTTCTTCCTGAAAGCGGCGACCAGCCCGTTCTGGTCGATTCCGGGGCGTATCGCCATGCCGGAAGTGGCGGGCAGCGCACGCGGGGTGATCAACGGCCTGGGCAACCTGGGCGGCTTCTGCGGCCCGTATCTGGTCGGCGTGATGATCTACTTCTATGGCCAGAACGTGGCGGTATGTGCGCTGGCGGGCTCGCTGATTATTGCCGGGACCATCACCTTCTTCCTGCCGAAACACTGTGACCTGACCGCGTCATCTGACAAACCGCCGGTGGCGGATAAACCGGCCAATCAACCCTCCTGACCCTGCCGGGGCGTGGCCCTCACGCCCCCCAATTCCTGCGGTTGTGTGAACTGATCCTGTAAGTGTCATCATTAACTGTCTAAACTCAGGAATAAAATAATGAAGTAAGACAGGCGAAACATGATTCTTATTATTTATGCGCATCCTTATCCGCATCACTCGCATGCGAATAAACGGATGCTTGAGCAGGTAAGGACGCTCGACGGCGTTGAAATCCGTTCTCTCTATCACCTCTATCCCGATTTTAATATCGACGTTGCCGCCGAGCAGGAGGCGTTGTCTCGTGCCGATCTGGTGATTCTGCAACACCCAATGCAGTGGTATAGCACGCCGCCGCTGCTGAAGCTGTGGCTGGATAAAGTGCTGGCGCACGGCTGGGCCTACGGTCACGGTGGCACGGCGCTGCACGGTAAGAGCATCATGTGGGCGGTCACCACTGGCGGTGGCGAGAGCCACTTCGAAATTGGCTCGCATCCGGGGTTTGATGTTCTTGGGCAGCCGCTGGAGGCCACCGCGGTGTACTGCGGCATGAAATGGCTGCCGCCGTTTGCCGTGCACTGTACGTTTATTTGCGATGAAGAGACGCTGCAGGCGAAGGCACGACACTACAAACAACGGTTACTGGCCTGGCAGGAGGAGCACAACAATGGATAGCCATACGCTAATACAGGCGCTGATTTATCTCGGTTCCGCGGCGCTGATTGTGCCGATTGCCGTGCGTCTGGGCCTCGGTTCCGTGCTCGGCTACCTGATCGCCGGTTGCATTATCGGCCCTTGGGGGCTGCGTCTGGTGACCGATGCGGAGTCTATTCTGCACTTTGCCGAAATTGGCGTGGTGCTGATGCTGTTCGTGATTGGCCTTGAGCTTGACCCGCAGCGCCTGTGGAAACTGCGTGCCTCGGTGTTTGGCGGCGGGCTGTTGCAGATGGTGCTGTGCGGCGCGTTAATTGGCGTCTTCTGTATTTTCCTCGGCCTGCGCTGGCAGGTGGCGGAGCTTATTGGCATGACGCTGGCGTTATCGTCCACCGCGATTGCCATGCAGGCGATGAACGAACGTAACCTGACGGTGACGCAGGTGGGGCGCAGCGCCTTCGCCGTGCTGCTGTTCCAGGACATTGCCGCCATTCCGCTGGTGGCGATGATTCCGCTGCTGGCAACCAGCGGCGGTTCCACGACGCTCGGCGCGTTTGCGTTCTCGGCGCTGAAAGTGGCCGGTGCGCTGGCGCTGGTGGTGGTACTCGGACGTTATGTTACGCGACCGCTGTTACGCTTCGTGGCACGCTCTGGCCTGCGAGAAGTGTTCAGCGCCGTGGCCCTGTTCCTGGTCTTTGGCTTCGGTTTGCTGCTGGAAGAGGTCGGGCTGTCGATGGCGATGGGGGCGTTCCTCGCTGGGGTGCTGCTGGCGAGCTCGGAGTACCGTCACGCGCTGGAGAGCGATATCGAGCCGTTTAAAGGGCTGCTGCTGGGGCTGTTCTTTATCGGCGTAGGGATGTCCATCGACTTTGGTACGCTTATCCACAACCCACTGCGCATTATTACGCTGCTGGTTGGTTTCCTGGTCATTAAGTCAATTCTGCTGTGGCTGATTGCCAAACCGCTCCAGGTGCCGCGCTCGCAGCGCCTGTGGTTCGCGGCGCTGCTGGGGCAGGGGAGTGAGTTCGCCTTCGTGGTCTTTGGCGCTGCACAAATGGCTAACGTGCTGGACCCTGAATGGGCAAAAGCGCTGACGCTGGCGGTGGCGCTGTCGATGGCCGCTACGCCGATTCTGCTGGTGCTGCTGACCCGCCTTGAGAAACGCAACAGCGCGGGCGATGCGCGCGAAGCGGATGAAATCGATGAAGAACAGCCACGGGTGATCATCGCGGGCTTCGGGCGTTTTGGTCAGATTACCGGCCGTTTACTGCTGTCGAGCGGCGTGAAAATGGTGGTCCTCGACCACGATCCGGATCATGTCGATACGCTGCGTAAGTTCGATATGAAGGTGTTTTACGGCGATGCGACGCGGGCCGATCTGCTGGAATCGGCAGGGGCGGCGAAAGCGGAAGTATTGATTAACGCGATTGATGATCCGCAGGCAAGCCTTGAGCTGACCGAAGTGGCGAAAGAGCACTTCCCGAATCTGACGATTATTGCTCGTGCCCGCGACGTTGAGCACTACATCAAGCTGCGTCAGGCTGGGGTAGAGGCACCGGAGCGTGAAACTTTCGAAGGGGCGTTGAAATCGGGCCGTCAGGCGTTGGAATCGCTAGGACTTGGCGCCTATGAAGCGCGCGAGCGTGCCGACCTGTTCCGCCGTTTTAACATGCAGTTGATGGATGAAATGGTCGAGATGGCGGAAAACGATGATACGTCACGGGCGGCGGCGTTTAAACGTACCAGCGCCATGCTGACCGAGATTATCAACGAAGATCGCAACCATTTGTCGGTGATTCAGCGTCACGGTTGGCAAGGAACGGAAGAAGGAAAGCACAGCGGCAACCCGGAAGATGAGCCGGAAGTAAAACCAACGCTGTAATGTTGTATTAGGTGTAATGCTGGCTGTCCACTTATCCACCGTGGACTTGCCAGCAAAACGAAAAATTTTCTTATTCTTTACCTGGCTGCCAGTCGACGAAAGATTAAGCTTTCCGTATAGTGGCGACAATTTTTTTTCGTATCTGGGACACACTCAATGATCAGTCTGATTGCTGCGCTAGCGGTAGATCGCGTTATCGGTATGGAAAACGCCATGCCCTGGGACCTGCCAGCCGATCTGGCCTGGTTTAAACGTAACACCTTAAACAAACCTGTGGTGATGGGCCGCCTGACCTGGGAGTCCATCGGACGCCCGTTGCCGGGCCGTAAGAACATCGTCATCAGCAGCCAACCGGGCACTGACGATCGCGTACAGTGGGTGAAATCGGTGGATGAAGCGATCGCTGCCTGTGGCGACGTGGAAGAGATTATGGTGATTGGCGGTGGTCGTGTGTACGAGCAGTTCCTGCCAAAAGCGCAGAAGCTGTATCTGACGCACATTGATGCGGAAGTCGAAGGCGACACCCATTTCCCTGATTACGACCCAGACCAGTGGGAGTCGGTGTTCAGCGAGTTCCATGATGCTGATGAGCAGAACTCTCATAGCTACTGCTTTGAGGTGCTTGAGCGTCGTTAAGACCGAGCCTTCCCGGCGGCGCTTCGCCTGGCCGGGCTACTAAAATAAAAAACGCCGG
>NZ_JMPL01000085.1 GCF_000735365.1 Kluyvera ascorbata ATCC 33433
GTAGGTAAAGCTGAGTGATGGTGGTGGGGGAAGGATTCGAACCTTCGAAGTCGATGACGGCAGATTTACAGTCTGCTCCCTTTGGCCGCTCGGGAACCCCACCACGGGGTAATGCTTGGTTTTACTGGCCTGCTTCCTTCTTGGGAAGCGGGGCGCATCATATCAAATGACGCGCCGCTGTAAAGCATTCGTTTACCGAAAATGAACTGTTTGCGTACTTTTCATCCGTAACGGATTAAAGCTAATCAATTCATTTCTCAAGTGATTAAAGAATGATCGTCCGATTACCGTAAACGAAGACGCGCTGAGCTAATACCTGATAAAGCGCACGGCTCAGTACGTTTTTCTCTACGTCTCGACCGGCACGCATCATATCTTCCGCGGTATAGGTATGATCGACGTGAATCACGTCCTGCATGATGATTGGACCTTCATCCAGATTATCGTTCACGTAGTGCGCCGTCGCACCCACAATCTTCACGCCGCGCTCATAGGCCTGGTGGTAAGGGCGTGCGCCGATAAATGCTGGCAGGAACGAATGGTGGATGTTGATAATCTTGTTCGGGAAACGAGAGACGAACTCAGGCGTCAGCACACGCATATATTTCGCCAGCACCACGTAGTCCGGCTCGTGCGCTTCGATAGCGTCGGCCATTAACTTATCATGCTCTTCGCGCGCCAGCCCTTCGTGGCTAACCAGTTGGAAAGGAATGTCAAAACGTTCAACAAGGGTGCGCAACGTTTCATGGTTGCCGATGACGGCCGCGATTTCGACATCCAGTCCGCCATAGTTGGCCTTCATCAACAGATCGCCAAGGCAGTGGGCTTCTTTCGTTACCAGAATCACGATACGGCGACGGCCTGCGGGGTTTAATTCACGAACAGAACCTTCCGGCAGCGCGCTGTCTAAGTCTGCGAGCAGGGTAGAGTCGTTAAAGATCCCTTCCAGCTCCGTACGCATAAAGAAGCGTCCGGTGCGGTGATCGACGAACTCGTTGTTCTGCACGATGTTTAATTCGTGCTTGTAGCAGATGTTGGTGATGCGCGCGATAAGCCCTTTTTGGTCAGGGCAGATGGTGCGAAGAACTTTACGTTGTATGGAATGCATTGCCGGGTAAATCCTGTTGATGATGTTTGCGAGGCTGTTATTGGGTTTATTACCCACAGCATTTTTTAAATTTTTTGCCAGAGCCGCATGGGCAGGGATCGTTTCTGCCAATGACCGGACGTGTGCCATCAATATAGTACCACTGACCGTTTTCTTTTAAGAATCGTGAACGCTCAATGATGGCACCATTCTTGTTATTTTCATGAAAACGGGCAACGAAGCTGACAAAACCTTCATCAGGCGTACGACCTGCTTCGGTGGCAAATACGGTAAGCCCAAGCCATTCGGTTCGGGAGAATCCGCTCTGGATATCGTCGCGGAAAGCCGCCGCCTGACACGAAGGGTGCCAGGTCTTTACCAGATAGTCGGCGTCTTGTTTAACGAAGGCGCTGTAACGTGAGCGCATAAGCAACGCTGGCTCGGGGGCGCATTCGCTACCGGACAGATAACGCTGGCAACATAAGCTATACTCGAGAGCGCTGCCGCAAGGGCAAAGTTCAGACAAAGACAACTCCTGAATCGATAATTAACGGCGAATTAACGCCTGATAGCACTATGTTAACCGAGCGCTGGCTATGATGCCACGCTATCAGTAAGAGGATGTTCATCGGTCGCAATGAGAAAACTTAAAATTGGCCTGGCATTAGGCTCAGGAGCTGCGCGGGGCTGGTCGCATATTGGTGTCATTAAGGCGCTACAGGAAATGGGTATCGAGGTTGATATCGTTGCAGGATGCTCAATCGGTTCGTTGGTTGGTGCGGCGTATGCCAGCAACCGTCTGCCTGAACTGGAAAAGTGGGTCTGCTCATTCAGCTACTGGGATGTGCTTCGTCTCATGGATCTTTCGTGGCGGCGGGGTGGACTACTGCGTGGGGAACGCGTCTTTAATCATTATCGACAGATTATGCCTAACGAGGTGATTGAGCAGTGCGAGCGACGCTTTGCTGCCGTTGCCACGAACCTCAGTACCGGACGCGAAATTTGGTTTACCGAAGGCGATCTCCATATGGCGGTACGTGCGTCGTGCAGCATTCCTGGGCTGATGGCGCCGGTATTACACAATGGCTATTGGCTTGTCGATGGTGCGGTAGTCAACCCGGTACCGGTATCGCTCACACGTGCGCTTGGTGCTGATATTGTTATTGCGGTTGATTTGCAGCATGACGCACACCTTATGCAGCAGGATCTTCTGTCTGTCAATCTTCAGCCTGATACGGAGATGAATGAATCGCCAGATGAGCTATCATGGCATGAGCGCCTTCGCGCCCGTTTAGGGCGAGTGGCTGCGCGTCGGTCGGTTGTTGCACCGACGGCGATGGAGATCATGACAACCTCAATACAAGTCCTGGAAAACAGGCTGAAGCGAAACCGTATGGCCGCGACCCGCCGGATATTATATTGCAGCCGTTCTGCCCCCAGATCTCAACTCTGGATTTCCATCGAGCCTCATCTGCGATAGCCGCGGGTCAACAAGCGGTTGAAAAAAAGACAGATGAGCTTTTGCCTTTAGTGCAGAGTTCAACTTAAGGCATTTTTTTCGACTACTTCAGCAAAATCTGAAAGGCGATTATCACAATAGCATGCCACTATTTACTTATCGTCGGGCAGGGGAGATATCATGACGCAGCCGTTGGCGGGAAAACAGATTTTAATAGTCGAAGACGAACCCGTTTTCCGCTCACTTATGGATTCATGGCTTTCGTCATTAGGCGCGAATACGCTGTTGGCGCAAGATGGCGTCGACGCCTTAGCGCAATTGGCGAACCAGAAACCCGATCTGATGATTTGCGACCTTGCCATGCCGCGCATGAACGGTCTCCAGTTGGTTGAGCACGTCCGTAATGCAGGACAGCAGATACCTATTCTGATTATCTCTGCCACTGAGAATATGGCTGATATCGCCAGGGCATTACGTCTTGGGGTACAGGATGTCTTATTAAAACCGGTTAAGGATCTTAATCGCTTGCGAGAGACTGTGCTCGCTTGCCTCTATCCCAATATGTTTAATTCGCGGGTTGAGGAAGAAGAGCGTCTGTTTGAAGATTGGGATGCCCTGGTTAACAATCCTGCCGCCGCTGCTAAACTCTTGCAGGAGTTACAGCCGCCGGTACAGCAAAATATTTCACACTGCCGTATAAATTATCGCCAATTAATGGCGGTGGATGCCCCTGGTTTGGTTCTGGATATTGCGCCATTGTCAGAACAGGATCTGGCGTTTTATTGTCTTGATGTTACTCGCGCCGGCGATAATGGCGTTTTGGCCGCGCTATTACTTCGCGTGCTTTTTAATGGCTTGTTGCAGGAACAGCTCTCGCATCAAGGCCAACGCCTACCTGAATTGGGGAGTTTGTTGAAACAGGTCAATCAGCTTTTGCGCCAGGCAAATCTTCCTGGGCAGTTCCCTCTATTGGTCGGTTATTACCATAGCGGATTAAAAAATCTGATCCTTGTGTCGGCTGGTTTGAATGGAACGTTAAATACCGGCGAGCATCAAATACAAATAAGCAATGGCGTCCCGTTAGGGACGTTAGGAACGGCTTATCTCAATCAAATAAGTCAACGTTGCACCTCATGGCAGTGCCAGATTTGGGGTGCCGGTGGCCGTTTGCGCTTAATGTTGTCTGCGGAATGAGCAAACGCATTTTTTTACAGGGATAGCTTTAACAGCTTATCTGCCATAGTGATACTATCTCCCAAATTGATGTGGATATACTCGTCATGTTTCAGCGTGCTGGTGCGTTAGCCAGGCTCATTATCTTTCGTTACAGCGATTAATCTGTACTTGAGTTTATGAGTGGCGTTCCCTCCTGTAGCTCTACGTCTTCGAGTATTTATCTTAATTCGAGGTCAACGCATCCTTTTCGGACCAGCCTCAGGTGGCTGTGATGATATACTCAATGCGTTATTAATTAACGAGCAAGTTCAAAGTTTGAACAGTTCAGGAGATTTGAATGGCTGCCCTAAATTCGAAAGTAAGAAAGGCTGTTATCCCGGTGGCGGGATTAGGTACAAGGATGCTGCCGGCTACCAAAGCAATTCCTAAAGAAATGCTGCCTTTGGTGGATAAGCCTTTAATTCAGTATGTTGTGAACGAGTGTATTGCAGCTGGTATCACTGAAATTGTACTGGTGACCCATTCTTCTAAGAATTCCATTGAAAACCACTTTGACACCAGTTTTGAGCTTGAAGCCATGCTGGAGAAGCGCGTAAAACGTCAGCTTCTGGAAGAAGTGCAGTCTATCTGCCCTCCACATGTAACCATCATGCAGGTCCGTCAAGGGCTGGCAAAAGGTCTTGGGCATGCGGTACTGTGCGCGCATCCGGTGGTAGGGGATGAACCTGTTGCCGTGATCCTGCCGGACGTTATTCTTGATGAATACGAGTCTGACTTAAGCCGCGAAAACCTCGCTGACATGATTGCACGTTTCGATGAAACGGGCGCAAGCCAGATCATGGTCGAACCGGTTGCAGACGTGACGGCATACGGTGTCGTTGACTGTAAGGGCGCCACACTGAACCCTGGCGACAGCGTGCCGATGGTTGGGGTTGTCGAGAAGCCGAAAGCGGACGTTGCACCTTCTAATCTCGCTGTTGTGGGGCGTTATGTGCTGAGTTCTGAGATCTGGGCTCTGCTTGCCAAAACCCCTCCGGGTGCTGGCGACGAAATTCAGTTAACCGACGCCATTGATATGCTGATCGAGAAAGAAACCGTTGAAGCGTATCACATGAAAGGCAAAAGCCACGACTGCGGTAATAAACTCGGTTATATGCAGGCATTTGTCGAATACGGTATTCGTCACAATACGCTAGGTGAAGATTTTAAAACCTGGCTGCAAGAGACGCTGGGCGTCGCGAAGTAATTTAACGAATGTCGCAAAAGTCGGGGAGACCCGGCTTTTTTTATTTCTAAATAACACAAATGGATAAAAAATGAGCGTCAATGTGCCTGCTGGTTATCAGTTGTCACATTTTTCAGATATAAAAAATCCCGCCGAAGCGGGACTTTTTACGAAGCAGATTGATTAACCTTACAGCAGGAAATCATCCAGGGTTTTACCCTGCTCATCCATTGCTTTTTTGATAACAGCTGGAGTACGACCCTGGCCAGTCCAGGTTTTGGTTTCGCCGTTCTCATCAACATAGCTATATTTAGCAGGACGCGCAGCGCGTTTAGCTTTAGTGCCAACTTTAGCAGCAGCCATGCTATTCAGCAGTTCGTTCGGATCAATTCCGTCTGCAATCAGCATTTCACGGTATTGTTGCAGTTTACGAGTGCGTTCTTCGATCTCAGCGGCTGCTGCGTTTTCTTCTTCACGGCGCTCGTTAACAACAACTTCTAATTTTTCCAGCATTTCTTCAAGCGTTTCAAGGGTGCATTCTCTTGCCTGCGCACGAAGAGTACGGATGTTGTTCAAAATTTTAAGTGCTTCGCTCATTGTAGTAATCTCAAACTTATATTGTGGGGTGGTTTGTTGAGGTAATAATAGAGCGATAAAATCAGTTGTGCAATAGGGAAGAATGTAAGGAATTCAAAATAACGTGTTATTTGGTGCGATATTTAATATGTATAAGTTAAATTGCTGACGAGCTTCGACATCTTCACGGTGCTTATTGCTGGGGCGAAATCGCGATAACACGCGGGGTGTAGGTGTGTTTTTACACGCAAATATACTCCGTATGGATAAATATCAACCTTATGTATTAGCCTGCATGCATCGACCCAACGCACGACTTTATAAAATGATGCATGGCGGTATCCTTCCGTCCTCACGACCTCTCCGGGCTTTCTGCAGCTGATTGTCCTCATGGATATTCATCTATTTGACTGATAGCGAGCGGTGATAAATTGTATACTTCCGGTTAGTAAGTTCATTGCAGCACAGTGACAATAACCGTGTGATGCTCAAGGGTGTACTGGTTTATGCCCATAGTTATGACGATGTTATTTTGCTGATGGTTACGTTTAATTTACAGATAACAATGGTGAGTACTTCGCTACACAAATTGTGGTCGATCACATTTTCAATGATGGACTCATTAATCTTTTCAACTATTAACCTTGCTAGCTATTTTTTACTGTCGAGTAGGAGTGCAGCAGCAGGGGGGGGGTATGAAAAAAACACCAAATAATTGAGTCTAATGATGATGTTACCGATGCATGTCACATAATTATGCAAGACGGTCGTTGAGGTATTGTTTAATATTGGACGCAGCGTGGTGTCCAGCTGTACGGTGCGTGCTTTCTTTATGTGTACGTATACATAGCGGTGGGATGACACAGGAAGCCTGGGGGTAAATATGTTACACTGCGCCCCGTTTAAAAAACGTATCGATTAGGACTCCTCAGCCAATGGCACAACTTTATTTCTACTACTCAGCAATGAATGCGGGGAAGTCGACGGCGCTTTTACAGTCGTCATACAATTACCAGGAACGGGGTATGCGAACCGTGGTTTATACCGCCGAAATAGACGACCGTTTCGGGGCAGGCAAAGTCAGCTCACGAATTGGTCTCTCTTCTCCAGCGAAGCTTTTTAATCAGACGAGTAACCTGTTTGCTGAAATAAGCGCTGAGAACGCACGTGAACCGGTTAATTGCGTGCTAGTGGATGAATGCCAATTCCTGACGCGTGAGCAGGTCTACGCGCTGTCTGACGTGGTAGATAACCTCGATATTCCCGTATTATGCTACGGACTGAGAACGGATTTCCGGGGCGAACTGTTCGGGGGGAGCCAGTATCTGCTTGCGCTCTCCGATAAGCTGGTTGAGCTAAAAACGATTTGCTTCTGCGGCCGTAAGGCCAGCATGGTACTACGTCTCGATCAGGAGGGTAGACCTTATAACGAGGGCGAGCAGGTGGTGATTGGCGGTAACGAGAGATACGTCTCCGTGTGCCGTAAGCACTACAAAGAAGCGCTGGAAGAAGGCTCACTGGCCGTCATTCAGGATAAGCATCGTAAGACCTGTCGTTCTTGTTAATCCTCTCCTGATGCGTTTGCTGCCGTTTTAGTGACGGTGAGGGAACGCAGAACCTATTAATTTCAGCCAGCCAGGCATAAAAAAGCCCCATCATGGATGGGGCTTGTTTTTTATGCTTTCAGCAAGAAATCAGCGGATTATTTCTTCGCTTTTTTTCTCAGCTTTAGCGGGTGCTGCTTCTTTCTTCTCTTCAACTGAACCTTCTACGAATTCACGACCGTAGTAAGTATCCAGCAGAATCTGTTTCAGTTCAGCAATCAGCGGATAACGCGGGTTAGCACCGGTACACTGGTCATCAAACGCATCTTCAGACAGTTTGTCGACGTGTGCCAGGAAGTCAGCTTCCTGTACGCCAGCTTCACGGATAGATTTAGGAATACCCAGTTCAGCTTTGATCTCATCCAGCCAGCCAAGCAGTTTTTCGATTTTCGCTGCGGTACGGTCGCCCGGTGCAGACAGACCCAGATGGTCAGCGATTTCAGCGTAACGACGACGCGCTTGTGGGCGGTCATACTGGCTGAAAGCAGTCTGTTTAGTTGGGTTGTCGTTCGCGTTATAACGAATAACGTTGCTGATCAGCAGGGCGTTCGCCAGACCGTGAGGAATGTGGAACTGAGAGCCCAGTTTGTGTGCCATAGAGTGACATACACCCAGGAAGGCGTTCGCAAACGCGATACCCGCGATGGTTGCTGCACTGTGTACGCGTTCACGTGCTACCGGGTTCTTAGAACCTTCATGGTAAGATGCTGGCAGGTTTTCTTTCAGCAGTTTCAGCGCCTGCAGAGCCTGACCGTCGGAGAACTCAGAAGCCAGTACGGAAACATAAGCTTCCAGGGCGTGAGTAACGGCATCCAGACCACCGAAAGCACACAGGGACTTCGGCATATCCATGACCAGGTTGGCGTCAACAATCGCCATGTCAGGAGTCAGCGCGTAGTCAGCCAGTGGGTATTTCTGGCCAGTTGCGTCGTCGGTTACAACCGCAAACGGAGTCACTTCAGAGCCGGTACCCGAAGTGGTGGTGATCGCAACCATTTTTGCTTTCACGCCCATTTTCGGGAACTTGTAGATACGTTTACGGATATCCATAAAGCGCAGCGCCAGTTCTTCGAAGTGCGTTTCTGGGTGTTCGTACATGACCCACATGATTTTTGCTGCGTCCATCGGGGAACCGCCGCCCAGCGCGATGATCACGTCTGGTTTGAAGGAGTTAGCCAGCTCTGCACCTTTACGAACGATGGTCAGAGTCGGGTCAGCTTCAACTTCGAAGAACACGTCAGTTTCAACGCCAGCAGCTTTCAGTACAGAAGTGATCTGGTCTGCATAACCGTTGTTGAACAGGAAGCGGTCAGTCACGATCAGCGCGCGTTTGTGGCCATCAGTAATCAGCTCATCTAACGCGATTGGCAGTGAGCCACGACGGAAGTAGATAGACTTCGGAAGTTTGTGCCACAACATGTTTTCAGCTCGCTTAGCAACGGTTTTCTTGTTGATCAGGTGCTTAGGACCAACGTTTTCAGAGATGGAGTTACCACCCCATGAACCACAACCCAGAGTCAGGGAAGGTGCGAGTTTGAAGTTGTAGAGGTCACCGATACCACCCTGAGAAGCAGGGGTGTTGATCAGGATACGCGCGGTTTTCATCATCTGACCGAAGTGAGCAACACGTTCTGGCTGGTTGTCCTGGTCGGTGTACAGGCAAGAGGTATGACCGATACCGCCCATCGCAACCAGTTTTTCAGCTTTCTCAACGGCATCGTTGAAGTCTTTTGCACGATACATCGCCAGGGTTGGAGACAGTTTTTCGTGTGCAAACGGCTCGCTTTCGTCAACAACTTTCACTTCACCAATCAGGATCTTAGTGGTTGCTGGAACGGTGAAGCCTGCCAGTTCAGCAATTTTGTATGCTGGCTGACCTACGATAGCGGCGTTCAGCGCGCCATTTTTCAGGATAATGTCCTGAACGGCTTTCAGCTCTTTGCCCTGCAGCATGTAGCCGCCGTGGCTGGCGAAACGTTCGCGAACGGCATCGTAAACGGAGTCAACAACAACAACGGACTGCTCAGAAGCACAGATAACGCCGTTATCGAAGGTTTTAGACATCAGCACGGATGCAACAGCACGTTTGATATCGGCGGTTTCGTCGATAACAACAGGGGTGTTACCTGCGCCAACGCCGATTGCTGGTTTACCGGAGCTGTATGCTGCTTTAACCATGCCTGGACCACCGGTCGCGAGGATCAGGTTAATGTCAGGATGATGCATCAGTGCGTTAGACAGTTCTACAGACGGTTGGTCAATCCAGCCGATCAGATCTTTTGGCGCGCCAGCAGCGATTGCTGCTTGCAGAACGATGTCCGCTGCTTTGTTGGTCGCATCTTTCGCACGTGGGTGCGGAGAGAAGATGATGGCGTTACGCGTCTTCAGGCTGATCAGCGATTTGAAGATAGCGGTAGAAGTTGGGTTAGTGGTTGGTACGATACCGCAGATGATGCCGATTGGTTCAGCGATGGTGATGGTACCGAAAGTGTCGTCTTCAGACAGAACACCACAGGTTTTTTCATCTTTATAGGCGTTGTAGATATATTCAGACGCGAAGTGGTTTTTGATCACTTTGTCTTCAACAATACCCATGCCAGATTCGGCAACGGCCATTTTTGCGAGAGGGATTCGAGCATCTGCAGCGGCCAGAGCGGCGGCGCGGAAGATTTTGTCAACTTGCTCTTGAGTGAAACTGGCATATTCACGCTGGGCTTTTTTTACGCGCTCTACAAGTGCGTTAAGTTCAGCGACATTAGTAACAGCCATAATGCTCTCCTGATAATGTTAAACTTTTTTAGTGAATCATCTGCTCGACAAGTCAGTATAGACAAATCGCCTGCAGCTGGCGAAAAAGTTAAGAAAACAAGGTGTTATCCACAACTGATTCACTGATTTACTAAAAGAGCTTTAATTTAGCCAAAGGAGCTCACCGAGCCGGATACGCCGTTTTTTATCAGAGCGTCTCCCTTTCGGTGTAAGCAGATTACTCACTTCTGAGTACGATTTGCATGATCTAAATCAAGTTTAAGCCAAGCTGACACCTTTCAGCATGACCCTTTTAGCAAATTATTAATGCTGTTAATCAATCGTGAGTAGAGGTGGGTTTAACATTAGCATATTTTATACAACTCAGTAACACTCTGTTTTGTACCCGGTTTTATGGATAATTCAGATGAACCTAAGGCTTAAACAGGGTATTGTCAGCGCAAATTATGGTTTGCCGTTCGTCAACTACTAACTTTTAATGATGCTCTGGGGTTAACGTGATTCAAACGCTGTTTGATTTTCCTATCTTCTTTAAGTTCTTTATCGGCCTGTTTGCACTGGTCAACCCGGTAGGGTTGATTCCCGTGTTCATCAGCCTGACAAGTAATCAGACGGCGATGGTACGCAACAAGACCAACCTGACGGCGAGTCTCTCTGTTGCCATTATCCTGCTAACTTCGCTTTTCCTTGGCGACGTTATTCTGCAACTGTTTGGAATTTCCATCGACTCTTTCCGTATAGCCGGTGGGATTCTGGTCGTCAGCATTGCGATGTCGATGATCAGCGGAAAACTGGGGGAGGATAAGCAGAATAAACAGGAAAAAACGGAAACCTCGGTACGAGAAAGCCTGGGCGTTGTGCCGCTTGCGCTGCCGCTGATGGCTGGTCCTGGGGCGATTAGCTCAACCATTGTGTGGGGGACGCGCTACCATTCCCTTCCTTATTTGTTAGGCTTTTCACTTTCTATCGTGCTTTTTGCTTATTGTTGTTGGGGCATTTTCCGTATTTCACCCGGGCTTGTGCGTATGCTGGGGCAGACAGGCATCAACGTTGTGACACGTATCATGGGGCTGCTACTGATGGCCCTGGGTATTGAGTTTATTGTGACGGGTATCAAATCTATCTTCCCGGGCCTGGTCGGTTAATTATTCTACGGCGGTAGTGACGCGCTAGCCGTCATTACCGCCGTGACTATCGGAAAAACATATTCTTCAACTTTTGTTACATGCCATACATAATTAATTTGAATGTTATGAAAAAATATTAAATATCAATAGGCTATAACTTCATTTCCTGCCTGCCATCTCGAACCATCATGTTATTTCTCTCACACCATACTCTGATGCTTGCTGTTAGATAATTGAAATGATATTAGTAATTTCAGTTTCAATGCAGAGTTATGTGCTAAAAAATAAGCAACTGTTAATTTTTTGTACAAAAAACACGCAAGCGTTCAACGCGCGCAGTTCCAGGACTGTTTTTTTATCTATCTATTTGAAAAATATTGAGTTCAGTTAGATTGGTTTTGCGATTACGCTAACGACCATCGCGCAGAATGTTGAACAAAAGAGAATTGGTTAACAAATTTGCAAATTATATTGGCGGCAGTGGTAGGCATTTGGTACTTTCCGGCCAGGGTAATTTTCAAGATAAAGTTTTGTAAACGATAATTGTTTCTAGTTGTAAATAGTTATGAACAGAATAAGAAAGGCTTCCCGACAGGGGGGAGGCTTTTAATGAATCGACGTCAGGTTGCCAATAAGAGCAATCGTAATAAAAAAGTCGGTGATAGCAGCAGTAAACGACCCGGCAGACGCAAAAATCTCCTGCGCTGTACGGGAACCCGAAAGGGGACTAAACAGGCTGGCGTGAGTCAGTAATAATAATGAACGGAGTATCAACACAATGTCCATCATCACAAAAAAAAGCCTGGTTGCGGCAGGCATTCTATCCGCACTGATCGCGGGAAGTGCTATGGCTGCAGATGTTCCTGCAGGCGTGCAGTTGGCAAGCAAGCAAACGCTCGTGCGTAACAGTGGCGCAGAACCACAGTCTCTCGACCCGAATAAAATTGAAGGGGTACCTGAGGCGAATATTAGTCGCGACCTGTTCGAAGGGTTGCTGAATACCTCTCCTAAAGACGGTCACCCGATTCCGGGCGTTGCAGAAAGCTGGGATAATAAAGACTTTAAAGTCTGGACATTCCACCTGCGTAAAGACGCTAAATGGTCTAACGGCCAACCGGTTACCGCACAAGATTTCGTATATAGCTGGCAGCGCCTGGTGGATCCGCAAACTGCTTCCCCCTATGCGAGCTATCCGCAGTACGGCCATATCGTGAACGTTGATGAGATCATCGACGGTAAAAAAGCGCCGAGTGAACTGGGCGTGAAAGCGCTGGATGACCACACGCTGGAAGTCACCTTGAGTGAACCAGTGCCTTACTTCTATAAATTGCTGGTTAACCCGGCCATGTCTCCGGTCTACAAGCCAGCCATTGAAAAATTCGGCGAAAAATGGACTCAGCCTGGTAATATCGTGACCAACGGTGCTTACACCCTGAAAGATTGGGTTGTTAACGAACGTATCGTGATGGCACGTAACCCGCAGTATTGGGACAACGCCAAAACCGTCGTTGACGAAGTTACCTGGCTGCCAACGTCTTCTGAAGTGACCTATGTGAACCGCTACCGTAGCGGTGAGCTGGATATGACCTATAACCAGCTGCCAATTGAACTGTTCCAGAAGCTGAAAAAAGAGATCCCGAACGAAGTTCACGTCGATCCGTATCTGTGTACTTATTACTACGAAATTAACAACCAGAAAGCACCATTTACCGACGCACGTGTTCGTACCGCGCTGAAGCTGGGTCTGGATCGCGATATTATCGCCAACAAAGTGAAAGGCCAGGGCGACCTGCCTGCATATGGCTACACTCCGCCGTATACCGATGGCGCGAAGCTGACCGAGCCAGAATGGTTCAAGTGGTCACAGGAAAAACGTAACGAAGAAGGTAAGAAACTGCTGGCTGAAGCAGGCTATACCGCTGACAAGCCGCTGACCTTCAACCTGCTGTACAACACCTCCGATTTGCACAAGAAACTGGCTATCGCAGCGGCTTCTCTGTGGCGTAAAAACCTCGGCGTAGAAGTGAAGCTGGTGAACCAGGAATGGAAAACCTTCCTTGATACCCGTCACCAGGGTACCTACGACGTTGCGCGTGCGGGCTGGTGTGCGGATTATAACGAACCCACTTCCTTCCTGAACACCATGCTGTCCGGCAGCTCCATGAACACGGCGCACTATAAGAGCGAAGCGTTCGATAAGATCATGGCTGAGTCCGTGAAAGCGTCTAATGAAGAACAGCGTACCGCCGCGTATGCGAAAGCTGAACAACAGCTGGATAAAGATACCGCGATCGTACCGGTCTATTACTATGTGAACGCCCGTCTGGTGAAACCATGGGTTGGCGGCTACACCGGTAAAGACCCGATGGATAACGTTTATACTAAAGATCTCTACGTTATCAAGCATTAATGGCAATACGTGGGGCGGGTGCTGGCTCGCTCCATCGTGTCTTATTTGAGAGCAGTGCAAAGGCACATGCCAGAAGGTACGGGCAATGTTAAAATTTATATTACGTCGCTGTCTGGAAGCCATTCCGACGCTATTTATTCTTATTACTATTTCCTTCTTTATGATGCGTCTCGCCCCGGGAAGTCCGTTTACGGGTGAACGTACGCTGCCGCCAGAAGTGATGGCGAATATCGAAGCGAAATACCATTTAAACGATCCAATTCTGGTTCAGTACGGTAATTACCTGAAGCAGCTTGCTCATGGTGATTTCGGTCCCTCCTTTAAATATAAAGATTATACGGTTAACGATCTGGTGGCGGTGAGCTTCCCGGTATCCGCGAAGTTGGGCGCCGCGGCGTTCCTGCTGGCCGTTATATTCGGTGTCACTGCCGGGGTTATTGCGGCCTTAAAACAGAACACCAAATGGGATTACGCGGTCATGGGGGTGGCAATGACCGGGGTGGTCATACCGAGCTTCGTTGTCGCGCCGCTGCTGGTGATGATATTTGCGATCACACTGCATTGGCTGCCCGGTGGTGGCTGGAACGGCGGGGCGATTCAATTCATGATCCTGCCGATGGTGGCGCTCTCTCTGGCTTATATTGCCAGCATTGCGCGTATTACCCGCGGCTCGATGATTGAAGTTTTACACTCCAACTTCATCCGTACCGCACGGGCGAAAGGGTTGCCGATGCGGCGGATTATTTTCCGTCACGCGTTAAAACCTGCGCTGTTGCCGGTGCTTTCTTATATGGGGCCTGCCTTCGTCGGTATCATTACCGGTTCGATGGTCATTGAGACAATCTACGGTTTGCCGGGGATTGGACAGCTGTTCGTTAACGGGGCGCTTAACCGCGATTACTCCCTGGTGCTGAGTCTGACCATTCTGGTTGGCGCACTGACGATCCTGTTTAACGCGGTAGTAGACGTGCTCTACGCCGTAATTGACCCGAAAATCCGTTACTAAGGCTGGAGTTCGCCATGATGTTAAGTAAAAAAAGCAGCGAGGCGCTGGAAAACTTCAGTGAAAAGCTGGAAGTCGAAGGGCGTAGCCTGTGGCAGGATGCGCGTCGACGTTTCATGCATAACCGCGCCGCGGTAGCCAGCCTGGTTGTATTGGTTCTTATTGCGCTGTTCGTGACGCTGGCCCCGATCTTGTCGCAGTTCTCCTACTTCGACACCGACTGGGGCATGATGTCTAACGCACCGGATATGGCCTCCGGGCACTACTTCGGTACCGACTCCTCCGGGCGTGACCTGCTGGTGCGCGTGGCCATCGGTGGACGTATTTCCTTAATGGTTGGGATCGCCGCCGCGCTGGTGGCTGTGATTGTGGGTACGCTCTATGGCTCACTGTCCGGCTATCTGGGCGGTAAAGTTGACTCAGTGATGATGCGCTTGCTGGAAATCCTCAACTCCTTCCCGTTCATGTTCTTCGTGATACTGCTGGTCACTTTCTTTGGGCAAAACATCCTGCTTATCTTCGTGGCTATCGGGATGGTGTCCTGGCTGGATATGGCGCGTATCGTGCGTGGTCAGACCCTAAGTCTGAAGCGTAAAGAGTTTATTGAAGCGGCGCAGGTTGGTGGTGTTTCTACGGTGAGCATTGTGGTTCGTCATATCGTGCCAAACGTACTGGGCGTGGTGGTGGTGTACGCCTCACTGCTGGTACCGAGCATGATTCTGTTTGAATCCTTCCTGAGCTTCCTCGGCCTGGGTACCCAGGAGCCGCTAAGTAGCTGGGGCGCACTGTTAAGCGATGGGGCGAACTCAATGGAAGTTTCGCCGTGGCTGCTGCTGTTCCCGGCTGGATTCCTGGTTGTGACCCTGTTCTGTTTTAACTTTATCGGCGATGGCCTGCGTGATGCCCTCGACCCGAAAGACCGTTAAGGAGAGTTGCCATGAGCACAATTGAAACGGCAACGGCATCTGAGCGGTTGCTAAACGTAAAAGATTTACGCGTGACTTTTAAAACGCCGGACGGTGACGTAACGGCCGTGAACGACCTCAACTTTAGCCTGCATGCGGGCGAAACGCTGGGTATCGTTGGTGAGTCGGGTTCCGGTAAGTCGCAGACCGCGTTTGCGCTGATGGGGCTATTGGCCAGCAACGGGCATATTGGGGGGGCGGCGCTGTTTAACGGCAAAGAGATCCTTAACCTGCCTGAGCATCAGCTAAACAAGCTGCGTGCCGAGCAGATCTCGATGATTTTCCAGGACCCAATGACCTCGTTGAACCCGTATATGCGCGTCGACGAGCAGCTCATGGAAGTCCTGATGCTGCATAAAGGCATGGGCAAGGCTGAAGCGTTTGAAGAGTCGGTCAGAATGCTCGATGCGGTCAAAATGCCGGAAGCGCGTAAGCGCATGAAGATGTATCCGCACGAATTCTCCGGCGGGATGCGTCAGCGCGTGATGATCGCCATGGCGCTGCTGTGCCGGCCAAAACTGCTGATTGCTGATGAACCAACTACCGCGCTGGACGTGACCGTTCAGGCGCAAATTATGACCCTGTTGAATGAGCTGAAGCGCGAGTTCAATACGGCGATTATCATGATCACCCACGATCTGGGCGTTGTGGCTGGGATCTGCGATAAGGTGCTGGTGATGTACGCCGGGCGGACCATGGAATACGGTAAAGCGCGCGATGTCTTCTATCATCCTGCACATCCTTATTCTATTGGTCTTCTGAATGCTGTACCACGTCTTGATGCTGAGGGTGAATCGCTGTTAACCATCCCTGGTAACCCACCGAACTTACTGCGCTTGCCGACCGGTTGTCCATTCCAGCCTCGCTGTCCACATGCGATGGAAGCATGCAATAGCGCGCCACCGCTGGAAGAGTTTGCGCCAGGCCGTTTGCGTGCCTGCTTTAGAAACGTGGGGGAGCTGGTATGAGCGCCGTAACTGATGAAAGAAAAGTCCTGCTCGAAATTGCAGACTTAAAGGTTCACTTCGAGATTAAAGACGGGAAACAGTGGTTCTGGCAGCCACCAAAAACGTTGAAAGCGGTTGATGGCGTCACCCTGCGTTTGTACGAAGGTGAGACGCTGGGCGTGGTGGGGGAATCAGGTTGCGGTAAGTCGACGTTTGCTCGTGCCATTATTGGGCTGGTGAAGGCGACAGAAGGCAAAGTGGCCTGGCTTGGCAAAGATCTTCTGGGGATGAAACCGGATGAGTGGCGCGCCGTGCGCAGCGATATCCAGATGATTTTCCAGGACCCGCTGGCTTCGCTGAACCCGCGTATGACCATCGGTGAGATCATTGCCGAACCGCTGCGCACGTATTATCCGAAGATGCCGCGCCAGGAAGTTCGCGACAAAGTGAAAACCATGATGATGAAGGTTGGGCTGTTGCCAAACCTCGTCAACCGCTATCCACATGAGTTTTCCGGTGGTCAGTGCCAGCGTATCGGTATTGCCCGTGCGCTGATTCTGGAACCGAAGCTGATTATCTGTGATGAACCCGTATCGGCGCTGGACGTTTCAATCCAGGCGCAGGTAGTGAACCTGCTCCAGCAGCTACAGCGTGAAATGGGGCTATCGCTGATCTTCATCGCTCACGATCTGGCGGTGGTGAAGCACATTTCCGACCGTGTGCTGGTGATGTATCTGGGTCATGCAGTGGAGCTTGGCACCTACGATGAGGTGTACAACAATCCGCTTCACCCGTACACCAAGGCATTAATGTCTGCTGTCCCGGTTCCTGACCCGGATATGGAGAAGAACAAAACCATCCAGCTACTGGAAGGGGAGCTACCTTCGCCGATTAATCCGCCATCAGGCTGTGTATTCCGTACGCGCTGTCCGCTGGCAGGTCCAGAATGTGCGAAAACGCGTCCACTTCTGGAAGGGAGTTTCCGCCACGCGGTTTCCTGTCTTAAAGTAGACCCGTTATAATCGTCAGGGCTGGCAAGTTGCCAGCCCTTTTTATTTTGACGAGGAGATAACGTGGCGGGTATTAGCGCTTTGCGCCATCGTCTTTATCATTTCTTATTCGATCAGCGTACGTTGTCAGGCCGACGGTTTGAAGCCCTGTGCGGTTTGTTTGCGCTATTAAGCGTTGTCGTTATTTTTATCGAATCAGGGATTGGCACAACCTACCATCTGACGTTTGATGAATGGCACACATTTGTCATGCTAGAAGTGGGGTTTACCTTGATGTTTACCCTGGAGTATTTCCTGCGCGTGCTTTGTTGGCCAAAACCGGCAAAATACGTTTTCAGTTTCTGGGGATTTATCGACCTTGCCACCATTTTACCGCTGTACGTCATATTATTATGGCCGCAGATAGGTGTGGAATACCTGTTCGCCTGGCGAGCAATGCGCGTGATCCGCGTATTACGTATTCTTAAATTACTGCGTCTGATGCCGGCATTAAATAGCCTGTGGGGCGCGATTGTTAACTCCCGACATCAGCTTATTCTGTTCTATGCCTTTATTGGCATTGTCATGGTTGTCGCGGGTGCGCTGATGTATGGTATCGAAGGGCCGGTTAACGGCTTTACCACGCTGAGCACATCGGTTTATTGGGCTATTGTGACGGTGACAACGGTGGGCTATGGCGACATCACGCCGCACACCGCGGCAGGGCGAATGGTGGCATCCGTCCTCATCTTGATAGGCTACTCGGTGATTGCTATCCCGACGGGGATTATCACTTCTCAGATGACCAATGAATTTCAAAAACGCCGTCATGAACGCGTTTGTCCGCACTGTAAGCAGCGTGACCACGACCCTAAGGCGCGTTACTGTAACGGCTGTGGCACCTCGCTTCCTCACGAATACGGGGCATAAAAAAGGGCAGCTTTATGCTGCCCTTTAATCAATATTGGACTTATTCGCGCCACAGAATATGGCAGAGCTTGTGATCCTTTTCGCGGCACAGCAGAATGCGCGCAAAAACATCATTCAGTTCGCCGCCATCGGTTTCCGCCAGACCAATGACCACTTCTGCGAAGAAGTCTGGATTCAGGTCGTAATCGACGTGTTCCTGCCAGTCTTCCGATGGGTCGAACAGCTCAGCGCCGCCGCGTTCTTCAAACTGCAGGTTGAACAGAATAACATCGGCGGGGTCGAGATTATCGACGGCCAGCTCGAGGAAAATGTCGTAAGCCTGCTCAAGCGTTTCGTCTTCAGTAAGACGATTATTTAAATCCATATCCATGATGGCTACCTGTTGAGTTCTATTGGGCACGTTTTACAGCAACGGGCTGAAGAAGTAAAACAGACGTTCGGCAATGCGGTGCCAGAAAGGACGTTTTACCCATAACCGCGCATCCAGTAAGCGGGAGCGGGAAATATAGTCGTCCTGAACAGAGGCTAAATCGGCGCCGAATCCGGCATCATCAATCACTAGCGTAATTTCGAAATTGAGCCACAGGCTGCGCATATCGAGGTTCACGGTACCGACCAGGCTTAGCTCGCCGTCAACCAGTACGCTCTTGGTGTGCAGCAGACCGCCTTCGAATTGATAAATCTTCACGCCTGCAGCCAGTAGTTCGGTAAAGAAGGCGCGGCTTGCCCAACCGACCAACACCGAATCGTTCTTACGCGGCAGGATGATGCTAACATCAACACCGCGCTGGGCGGCGGTACAGATGGCGTGCAGCAAATCTTCGCTCGGGACGAAATAAGGGGTGGTCATGATCAGGTACTCACGGGCGGAGTACGCCGCAGTCAGTAACGCCTGGTGAATCAAATCTTCCGGGAAACCAGGCCCCGAGGCGATGGTCTGAATAGTGTGTCCGCTGGCCTCTTCAAACGGCATAATATTGAGGTCTGGCGCGGGCGGTAATAGGCGTTTGCCGGTTTCTATCTCCCAGTCGCAGGAGTAAACAATACCCATGCCGGTGGCTATTGGGCCTTCCATGCGCGCCATCAGGTCTATCCACTGACCGACGCCGGAGTCTTG
>NZ_JMPL01000086.1 GCF_000735365.1 Kluyvera ascorbata ATCC 33433
TCGCTCAGCAGGCGATGCGCGATTGTGATATCGAGCCGGATCTCAAACCGATTCGCGGCGGCACCGACGGCGCGCAGCTGTCATTTATGGGACTCCCGTGCCCGAACCTCTTTACCGGCGGCTATAACTACCACGGCAAGCACGAGTTTGTGACCCTGGAAGGCATGGAGAAAGCGGTGAAGGTGATTGTGCGCATTGCGGAACTGACGGCGAAGCGCGGCTAATCAGCAAAGAAAACCCGGGGTCGCATTCGCTCGCCCGGGCTACATCAGCACGATTGTAGCCCGGCCAAGCGTAGCGCCGCCGGGTTATCGCACATTAATTACTCAGCAAAGAACCAATACCCGCTGTTCACCAGCGCGGCCAGCATTGCCAGGAAGGACGGATCGTCCAGCGCCTCGCCGAAATGCTGACTCTCCAGCATAATACTGCCCGCCATGGCATCCAGCGCCTGCTGATGCGGTGAGTCGATCTTCTCGCCGTTGACAAAGAAATCATCCCCGATACGAATCACTCGCAGGCCGCCCAGACGTTGCAACATGTCACCTTGTTGCAGCGCATCGTAAATCTCATCCGGCTGATATGGCGGTTCCGGCGGGGCAATATCCAGCTCATGACGCGACTGACTGATAAATTCGCCCAGCCACTGCTGGAAGTGTTCCGGCTGCTGGATCATGCCCAGCATCATATCGCGCAGACGATCCACTTCTTGCGGCAGCAGATCCGCTGGGTGATCGCGCGAAGGCACGTCCGGGTCGCTGTAGTGCTGGCTGCCGAGGTCGCGCTGCAGGATATAGTCGGCAAAACCGCTTATCAGCTCGCGGCTGTTCGGTGAACGGAAGCCCACGGAATAGTTGAGCGAGTTTTCCAGCGCGTAGCCTTCGTGCGGGAATCCTGGTGGAATATAGAGGATATCGCCGGGTTCCATCTCTTCATCGATGATGGCATCAAACGGCTGAACCTGAAGCAGGTCCGGGTGCGGGCAGTGCTGCTTGAGCGCGCTTTTCTCGCCCACGCGCCAGCGACGGCGGCCGGTACCCTGAATGATAAAGACATCGTACTGATCGACATGCGGGCCAACGCCGCCGCCCGGTACCGAGAAGGAGATCATCAGATCGTCAATTCGCCAGTCGGGGAGGGCGCGGAACGGACGCATCAGCGCGCTGGAAGGCTCATGCCAGTGATCAACGGCCTGTACCAACAACGACCAGTTGCTTTCGCCCAGGTGATCGTAGCTTTCAAAAGGACCGTGGCTGACCTGCCAGTTGCCGTCAAGATGGCTCACCAGACGGCTATCCACCTCATTTTCCATCGCCAGACCAGCCAGTTCATCCGGTGAAATGGGGTCAATAAAGTTGGCGAAGCCGCGTTTCAGCACTACCGGGCGCTTTTGCCAGTAGCGCGCCATAAAATCGGGCCAGTTTAACGTTAAGTGGTATTCCATATTGATATTTCCGCAGCAGGTGTATGTCCGCATTATACAACGTATTCACAAAACTACCCTGCTACGGAAACATTATTTACCCTTCGTGACTGTCCGGACCCTGATGCCCGAAAATCACTTCCATTTTCGCACCGCCGAGCAGACTGTCGTGGGCAACAATCTGGCCGTCATACTGGTCCACGATATCGCGAGCCACTGAGAGACCCACCCCTTGTCCCGGACGTAGCGTGTCGGCACGCTGACCGCGGTCAAAGACGATATCGCGTTTGCTTTGTGGAATGCCTGGGCCGTCATCTTCAACGATAATATGCAGGTAATCATCGGTCTGGCGGGCGGAAACCTCAACAAACTCAAGGCAGTATTTACAAGCGTTATCCAGCAGGTTGCCCATTACTTCCATAAAGTCGTTTTTCTCACCGACGAAAGAGATCTCCGGCGAGATATCCAGCGTGATGTTGACCCCTTTACGCTGATAGACCTTGTTCAGTGCCGATGTCAGGCTATCCAGCAGCGGGGCCACCGGATGAAGCTCGCGGCTGAACAGCGTGCTGTCGGAGCGCATACTGGCGCGGTGCAGATAGTAGCCAATCTGCTGCGAGATACGGCTTATCTGTTCCAGCATGACGGGTTCAGCCTCGCTCACGGTGATTTTTTCACTGCGTAGTGAACGCAGCGAGCTTTGCAGCACCGCCAGCGGTGTTTTCAGGCTGTGGGTCAGATCGGTCAGCGTGGTGCGGTACTTATCGTAACGATCGCGTTCGCTTTTCAGCAGCCGGTTCAGGTTGCGCACCAGGCTTGTCAGCTCACGTGTGGTGTCCGGGTTCAGATGTTCCCGGTGATGTTCCTCAAGCTCGCGGACTTCACGGGTCAGATCAGCGATGGGGCGCAGGCTCCAGTGCGCGGCAATCCACAGTAGCGGGATAACCAATAGCAGGTTGGCGGCGAGCACGTAGGAGAACCAGCTCCAGACCATATAGGAGCGTTTAAGCTCAATAGGAATGGTATCCACCACCACAATAACCAATGCCGGCATCAGGCTGGTGGCCGGGTAGCTGTTGACCGCTACCGAATGGGTCATCTCCGAATCGTCTCCCTCCTGACGCATTTCGGTGAGCTCTTTTTGTATCTCATGATCGTCGCGCAGCAGGGTGCTACTGGCGCTGGCATCGGTTTCTATCTCATAGAAACCGTTGCCTTTTAACCACTCGGGTTGAATGCTTTTTGCCAGCCACGGGAGATCTTTTTGCTGCCACAGGAGTTTGCCCTGATCGTTGTAGATCAGCGCCACCGTGGGGCCCTGCATATTGAGATTCTCTGGGATATCGACGCTGAGCGTGTTGTTCTCCCATTTGGAGAGGGTATAGAACAGGTTGCTCTCGCCGCGCAGCAGGCGGAAGGTGGTTTTATCGAAGCTGACGCTATAGCCAACGAGTGCCACCATGCCATAGGCCAGCGACAGCACGATAACCACCGCGGCCGTCGCCAGCAGGAAACGCATCCGCAGCGAAAGCGGCAGGAAATGCCGACGTAAACTCTTCATTCGCGTAGTTCGAACAGATAGCCCTGACCGCGCACGGTGATAATCACGTCCTGGGGATACTGAGCCTGAATTTTTTTACGCAGGCGGCCCATCAGTACGTCGATGGTGTGGCTCTCGCGTAGCTCTGCATCGGGATAGAGTTGCAGCATCAGGGAGTCTTTACTGACCACTTTTCCGTTATTGCGGATAAGCGTTTCCATAATGGTGTATTCGAATGCGGTGAGCTTAATCACCTCGTCATTAATGGAGAGCTCGCGGCGGGAGAGGTCAACCTGGAACGGCGGCAGGGAGATGACCTGCGAGGCATGACCGCTGTTACGACGCATCAGCGCCTGCATGCGGGCGGCGACTTCTTCAATATGGAAAGGCTTGGTGACGTAGTCGTCGGCGCCAGCGCTCAGCACTTCCACTTTATCCTGCCAGCTTTCACGTGCGGTGAGCACCAGAATCGGCAGCGAAATATCGTGGCTGCGCCAGCGGCGAATCAGCGACAGGCCGTCTTCATCGGGAAGCCCTAAATCAACAATCGCAATATCTGGAATATGCTCGCCTAAATAATAATCTGCTTCCTTCGCGTCTTCTGCGGCATCGACCTGATGGCCCATTTCCTGGAGCTGAACTTTCAGGTGGTGACGTAACAGAGCGTTGTCCTCTACGACGAGTACGCGCATGCTGTTTCTCCATTTAATTAATGACGTGAATAGTTTAACGCGATTATGGCGTTATGGAGATAAACATTGATTAAATTGGCAGGAAAGTCCCCTCCTTCAGAAAGAAGGAGGGGGAGGCGAGATTATTTCAGCTCATCAACCATGGTGATGGCGCGGCCGATATAATTAGCCGGGGTCATGGCTTTCAGACGCGTTTTCTCTTCTTCTGGCAGCGCCAGACCGTCGATAAACTGCTTCATGCCTTCGGCATCTACACGTTTGCCGCGGGTCAGTTCTTTCAGCTTCTCGTACGGCTTTTCGATACCGTAACGACGCATCACGGTCTGAATTGGCTCAGCCAGTACTTCCCAGTTGTGGTCCAGTTCGTCAAGCAGACGATCGCGGTTCACTTCCAGCTTGCTCACGCCTTTCAGGGTGGACTGGTAGGCGATCAGCGCGTAGCCGATACCCACGCCCAGGTTACGCAGCACGGTGGAGTCGGTCAGGTCACGCTGCCAGCGGGAAACCGGCAGTTTGCTGGCCAGGTGCTGCAGCACGGCGTTGGACAGGCCCAGGTTGCCTTCGGAGTTTTCGAAGTCGATTGGGTTGACCTTGTGCGGCATGGTGGAAGAACCGATTTCACCGGCAATGGTTTTCTGCTTGAAGTGGTTGAGCGCGATGTAGCCCCACACGTCACGATCGAAGTCGATCAGAATGGTGTTGAAGCGTGCGATGCAGTCAAACAGCTCGGCAATATAGTCATGCGGCTCGATCTGCGTGGTGTATGGGTTCCACTGAATGCCCAGCGAGGTCACGAACTCTTCGCTGAACTGGTGCCAGTCAACGTCCGGGTATGCTGCGATGTGGGCATTATAGTTACCCACCGCACCGTTGATTTTACCGAGGATTTCAACCTGTGCCAGCTGGCGGTACTGACGCTCCATACGGTAAGCGACGTTCGCCATCTCTTTACCGATGGTTGACGGCGTAGCCGGCTGACCGTGGGTGCGGGACAGCAGCGGAATATCACGGTACTGAACGGCCAGATCTTTGATGGCATCAATCATTTTGCGCCAGTACGGCAGCACCACTTCTTCGCGCGCGGTTTTCAGCATCAGCGCGTGGGAGAGGTTGTTGATGTCTTCGGAGGTGCAGGCAAAGTGAATGAATTCAGACACGGCGTGCAGCTCAGGCACGGACGCGACTTTTTCTTTCAGGAAATACTCAACCGCCTTCACGTCGTGGTTGGTGGTGCGCTCGATAGTCTTAATGCGCGCCGCGTCTTCTTCGCTGAAGTTTGCCACGATGCTATCAAGGTAACCGTTTGCGTCGGCAGCAAAAGCAGGAACTTCCTTGACGGCTGCGTGTGCGGCCAGCTTTTGCAGCCAGCATACTTCGACTTGTACACGGAACTTCAGCAAACCGTATTCGCTGAAAATCCCGCGCAGCGCGCTGACTTTATCGCCGTAGCGTCCATCGACGGGGGAAACGGCGGTCAGTGAGGATAATTCCATAGATCATAACTCCGGGGTTAAATGAGCAAGAATTTGTTTTGCCTGAGTGGTCAGGCGATTACGAGAAAACATCAGCTGTAGACGGCCACCGCCGACCTGGTGCCACAGCACCGCGGCGCGGATACCTGCCAGCAACGAAGCGCGGACCTTGGACTGCACCTGCGGGCTTTGCAGCACGGCAGGGGAACCGGTGACCTGAATTCGCGGGCCGAGCGGGCTAATCACGTCAACATAGATACCGGCCATCGCGCTGAGCAGGGTATCGGACTGTAAATCAAAATGGTCGAGCTGACGCTGCAGACCAGTAATACGGTTGCCCAGAATATCCATCGCCCCTTTGGCTGCGGCGAGCTTGCGCTCCAGCACCATCAGGCTGAGAGTATAGCGGGTCAGTTCTGCGTTCAGACCCTGGCGGCTGCTGGCATTCAGCACCGCGAGCAGGGTTTCAAGGCCGAGGCGAAGATTGGCTTCACTGCCACCGAACACGCCCAGCGCAGAGTCTGGGTTCAGATCGATAATACTGTTCAGCGAGACGTGTAACGCGTCGCCGTCGCAGTGTCCCTGATGGGCCAGCTGCTGCACCAGACGGGCGGACTGGCAGATACCGGCCAGCGCCAGGGTGATGTCATAGTAATTCTTCGCCACGCTCACTCCTTGTTGGCATCTGACCTGCGGCGCGACGCGGGCCAGATTGCGTTGTACCCTATCGAAGCAGGGCTTTATTCCACTGGCAGCGGCAGGCGCTGCTCAATCACGCCGCCACCGAGGCAGATTTCACCGTTGTAAAACACGGCGGACTGACCTGGGGTCACTGCGGCAACAGGTTCTTCAAAGCGAACCTCAATACGGCCTTCATCCAGTGCGGTGACGGTGCACGGGATATCGGTCTGGCGATAGCGGGTCTTCACGGTGCAGCGGAACGTGCCGGTGACCGGTTCACGGTCAACCCAGTGCAGCTGCTGTGCGATAAGACCAACGGACATCAGACGCGGGTGATCGTGACCCTGGGCGACAACCAGCACGTTGTTTTCAACGTCTTTGTCGACCACGTACCACGGATCTTCCGTCCCTTCTTTGGTCCCGCCAATACCCAGACCTTTACGTTGACCGAGCGTGTGGTACATCAGCCCCTGATGGGTACCGATCTCTTCGCCGTCAACGGTGATAATTTTACCCGGCTGCGCTGGTAGGTAGCGGCCGAGGAACTCGCGGAATTTACGCTCACCGATAAAGCAGATACCGGTAGAGTCTTTTTTCTTCGCGGTGATGAGATCCAGCTCTTCGGCGATTTTACGCACCTGCGGCTTTTCCAGCTCGCCAACTGGGAACAGGCTCTGTGCTATCTGTTCGTGGCCGAGCGTATAAAGGAAGTAGCTCTGATCTTTATTGCCATCGAGGCCACGCAGAAGCTGGCTTTTGCCGTTGACATCCGCACGGCGCACGTAGTGGCCGGTCGCGATGTAGTCTGCACCCAGGTCTTCAGCGGCGAATTCGAGAAAGGCTTTAAATTTGATCTCTTTGTTGCACAGGATATCCGGGTTCGGCGTACGACCCGCTTTGTACTCTTCAAGGAAGAGTTCAAAAACGTTATCCCAGTATTCGGCGGCAAAGTTAACGGTGTGCAGCTCAATGCCGAGCTTATCGCATACCGCTTGCGCATCGGCAAGATCGGCGGCAGCAGTGCAGTATTCCTCGCCGTCGTCTTCCTCCCAGTTCTTCATGAACAGGCCCTCCACCTTATAGCCCTGTTGTTGCAACAGGTAGGCGGAAACGGAGGAATCAACACCGCCGGACATGCCGACGATCACTTTTTTCTGGCTTTCTGACATTGGAATACTCACGACATTGGACTTCAAGGCGGCATATTCTAGCACGCAGCCCCTTACTTGACACCCTCTGTAAACGGCCAGTTAAATTCGCCGATTAATGACAGCGGATATCGTGCATCTTGCTGATAGCTACGAATACTTTCGGCTACCAGTGCGGAACGCAGGTTGCCGGCCTGCAAAATTTCTTCAGCGCTCACCCACAAACAGCGGTCAATATCGCTGTCATGCGGCTCGGTAGGGCAGATGTTATCGAGCTCAATAACGAACAGAAAACGCAGGAAAGGCGTGTTGTCCGGCGCGAGCCACTGATGCAGGCGAAGAAAGTGCTGCGGCGTCGCGCGAATGCCGGTTTCTTCCCATAGTTCACGCTGGGCGGCCTGAACCAGCGTCTCATCCGCCTCCAGATGACCTGCGGGCTGGTTCCATAGCGCTTTGCCGTTGATGGTTTCTTCAACCACCAGGAATTTATCTTCAGCGTGAACTACACAGGCGACGGTAACGTGTGGCTTGAACATGCGGCGTCCTTATCGAGCGAGAAAGGAGATAAGGATATAAAGAAGCGGGAAGGGAATCAAACGCGAGCCGGAGAACTCCAGCTTTGCTGCATAATCACCCCTTGTTGATTGCTTAATATGACGGTGATTTGTGTCCACTCGCCCTGGGGAATATCCAGGTGCAGGCTGGCGAGCTGCTGAGGACGCTGGGCTTTAAGGCTCACCTGTCCGCTTTGGCTGCTGTTGCTGGTGCCGGACTGGCCTTGATGAATAACATTAATGGTTAACTGGCAGTCACAGTCGCTGGTCACACTGGCCATCGGGGTGATCACCACCGTTTCGGCCTGTGCCTGGGTTTCAAACCACAGTTGGTTACTGAGCGCGGCGGCAATAAGGAGTAAATGCATGGCGGGCCTCGTGATAGCGGAAATTCGGCCGGATGAATGTTCATCCGGCCGCTTTTATTAGTGCTGCAGTACCGTCGAACTGTTGCCGGAACCGCCAACTTGCTGAACGTAAGCCAGCGTGTTGTTGCGACCCTGGTCTACATAGCTGCTGTTATAGCTGCCGCTCTGTGATACCACCACCATTGAACCTTCTGCATTCTGGTTAACGGTTGAGCTGTTACGGTAGTCGACCTGAGTGACATCAACTGAACTGTTTTTTGCCTTTCTGGTCGATATACGAGCTATTGTTGTTGCCGCTCTGCGCTACATTAATGGCGTTACCCGTGCCAGCTTGCAGCGTTGTGGAGGCGTTTGAGGTCCCCGACTGTGTGACCGCAATCGAGTTACCGGACCCCGCCTGAGTTGCGTAGGATTGGTTGCCCGTGCCGTACTGATTCACGACGGCCGCACTTTTCGTGGCAATTTGGTTCACCGTTGATCTGCCCCAATCACCGTTCTGATGAACGTCGATAGTAGAACCGGATGCCCCAGTCTGACTGGCATAGGAATCGTTATTGCTGCCTGCCTGATAAATGTGCACCACGCCATCCCATTTCCCCGCAGCAGGAAGAACCGGTTTTGTTGGTGTAGTAAAGCCCACGTGTGGGATGCTGACGCCGCTCCCGCTAGAGGGAGGCGTCCAGTCATTGCCGCCTGCCATTGCAGTACCAGATGCTAACAACGTTGACAAAATAACAATGTTCCACTTTTTCATGAGATACCCCATAGGTTTAGAGATTGGTAAGCCAGTTCAAACACTAATTTTGGGTAATACGAATTGCCATTCCTGCCGAATTTTGCACAACGGCCGCGCTGCGGCTTGTGCCCGTTTGATTGATCTGCGTGAGATTGCGAACACCTTTATTGACAATCTCAGCAGAGTTATCAAAACCCGTTTGCGTAATATCTGCCTCGTTGCCCGTTCCTGCCTGTACTAATACGGCAGAGTTGTTCGTCCCTGATTGGCTGACCGTGGCATTATTACCATTACCGTATTGCGCTATTGCCGCACGATTATTAAAACCATTCTGATTTAATATCGCGTTGTTATATCCACCCACCTGCGAAATAGAACCATAAATATGCGAGCCTGACTGTGTAATAGACGCAGTATTATCACTGCCGTGCTGGCCAGTGATGGCAACCATATTGTAGCCCTGACGATAATTATTCAGCCCTGAAAACTCAGAACCAGCAAGATCGCCTCCCGCCATAGACAGATATGAATAGCCCAATAAGGGTATTAATAAAAACCATTGTTTCATAATGGCACCTAGTTTTAACCGATGGTTAAAGTCAGGAGTTAAATCAGCACACCTTAAGCCGATAATGGATTAGGGAGTGAAACTGATTTATGGATTGAGTATGTCTGAGGCTAATATCCCTGTTTTTCACCTGGATTGCGTATTTTGAAAATGAGCATCAGTCAATAGTATGAGAATGCAGGAATGAGGGAGCCGCTGCGGCGCGGCACGAAAGCCATGCGTAACAATCCGTCGAGGTTGACGATGTTTTAGTACGGTAAGGTTTACACTCTGGCTGTAACTTGCTTGTAACTGGCGAGTGTTGTGGAATATAAAGTTTACACTTTGGTAAATTGTTGTCTGCCATTGACTTATTGCTAATGGTTTGAAATGTAAATACGTCATTTTACACTTTGCCTGAATAATATCCTGATGGCTTTTTTTTCTATATTAATCATAAAGAAAGGCAAAACCTTTTGTAATAAAATGACATGTTATTGTTACATTTTGAAACACAAATAACCCTTGCTATAAAAATGGCAATGTCTAGATTGAACAGTATTGCAGCACTTAGGATTTAAGCGCTAATGCGTGCTTAATCTCTTTATTGTCATACTTATTAATCAGCAACTACACAGAACAGCGACCCTTTCTGTATATGCACGCGTTTGTGCATAACAGAAAGGGCACGCGTTCCGAGCAGCAAGCGGGATAGGATTGCATTATGCCGAAAGAAACTGAACCGGTGTATAACGATATTTTGTTGTTAATAACCAGGCCGTCTTTGCAGGCAACCGCCCTGGTCCATCAACTCAAAGCTTCATTAACAATTAATGTCAAAATACAGAATATTCAAAAAACGCTCGAACAGCCCAGCGCTGAGCGCATTCTGGTGCTTTTTGACCTTAGCGAATCGGATAAAAGAAGAACGATGCTGTGGCAGAGCGAGCTTCGACGATTACGTGACAAAGTTAAAGTATTGCTGATCAATATGCCAGATGACTATCAATTTCATGAGGTTGAGTCCTGGCTTGGGATCAGCGCCGTCTTCCAGCTCTCCGTTGATGAACCTACGCTGGTGGGAGGTATCCGTAACGTAATGAGCGGCGGCTGCCATTTTCCCCACGATCTGACCAGTTATCTTATTAATCAGTCCGGTAATTACCGCTATCACGACGATACCAGTGGGCTGACGCAAAGAGAAAGAGATATTCTTAATAAACTCCGGATGGGGGCTTCTAACATTGAAATTGCTCGCCTGCTATTTATTAGCGAAAATACGGTAAAGACGCACTTATATAATCTTTTCCGAAAAATAGCGGTAAAAAACAGGACGCAGGCGGTTACCTGGGCCAACGAAAACCTTAGACGCTAATCATGAAATATCTGATGGTGGTAACAGTATCGTTAATAATGCTGCTGGCGCCGTGCGCCAGTTATTCTGCGGAAATAGAAATACCTGGATTGGTGACAGATAATACGGTCACTCGTGTGGGTCATGATTTCTATCGTGCATTTACCGAACATTGGGAGGAGGAATACCCGGGGGCGATTACTATTAATGAACGGCCGAGCGCCCGCTGGGGAAGTTGGATAACGATTAAAGTTGACCAGGATTTATTATATCAAACGTTCTTATTTCCCAGTAAAAATGACTTTAATAAGCAAGTTAATATCGCGTTAGCCTCGGTTTATGAGGCGCTATCGAAACGTGCGATTAATAAAGCATTATTAAATACCGGCGATTTAACCAGCGATGAGTTCTAGGAGTGTACGATGAAAGTGCTTTCTTTGATTCTTGGCATTGGTTTTTTATCTACCACCGCGCAGGCTGGAAATCTGACTTTCCAGTTTGTTAACCCCAACTTTGGCGGCAACCCAAATAACGGCGCATTTTTGCTTTCACAAGCTAACGCACAAAACTCTTATAAAGACCCTGATGCCTATGATTGGAATAGCGGATCAACGGGAACCTCTGCTCTCGATAATTTCACCGCGGCTATTCAATCACAACTTCTTGGCAGCTTGATGGGTAATATTTCCACCGGCAAACCCGGGCGTCTGGTGACTAAAGATTTTATTGTGGATATCACCAATACCGACGGTCAACTGATGATGAATATTCTTGACCGTGCTACCGGGAAATCGTCCACCATTCAGGTCAGCGGCCTGAGCAGCATTTCAACAAACTAATCAGTGGCGAGAAGCTGACATGAAAAATATCTCTGGGGTAGTGGCTATTTTCATTAGCCTGTTTATGCTGACGGGCTGTATTACTTCTCCACCAAAACAGGCGGCAAAACCCACGCTGCTACCGCGTTCACAGAGCTACCAGGATTTAACGCACCTGCCGGAGCCGCAGGGGAGACTGTTTGTTTCGGTCTATAACATCTCGGATGAGACCGGGCAGTTCAAACCTTATCCGGCGAGTAACTTTTCCACGTCAGTTCCGCAAAGCGCCACCGCGATGCTGGTATCGGCGCTAAAGGATTCTAACTGGTTTATTCCGCTGGAGCGCCAGGGGTTACAGAACCTGCTTAATGAACGAAAAATTATTCGCGCGGCGCAGGAAAATGGCACCGTGGCGGTGAATAACCGCACTCAGCTTCCATCGCTGGTCGCGGCCAATATTCTGATCGAAGGTTCCATCATCGGTTATGAAAGCAACGTGAAATCGGGCGGGGCAGGGGCGCGGTATTTTGGCATCGGGGCGAGTACGCAGTATCAGCTCGATCAGATTGCGGTCAACCTGAGGGTGGTTAACGTCAGTACCGGCGAAGTGCTCTCCTCGGTGAATACCAGCAAAACGATCCTCTCTTATGAGTTCCAGGCCGGGGTCTTCCGCTACATCGACTATCAGCGCCTGCTGGAAGGTGAAGTGGGTTATACGGTCAATGAACCGGTGATGCTGTGTCTGATGTCGGCGATTGAAACGGGCGTCATCTATCTGGTGAATGACGGTATCTCGCGCAACCTGTGGCAGCTGAAGAACGCTTCTGACATTAACTCACCGGTGCTGGAAAAATATAAGAGCATTATTGTTCCGGATATTTCCTGAAACCCATTGCCGGGCGAACGCTATCCGCGTTCGCCGTCGGCTTCTCGCCATTCGCCGTTGTTGAGATTATCCAGGGTATAGCCGCCCATGGCATAGCGAATCAGGCGCAGCGTCGGGTACCCCACGTGGGCCGTCATGCGCCGTACCTGGCGATTTCGCCCTTCATATAGCGTGACCTTCAGCCAGGCTGTTGGAATGGACTTGCGTTCGCGGATGGGAGGATTACGTGGCCATAGCCAATCGGGAGCGTCAACGCGCTCAATACCGGCTGGCAGCGTGGGGCCATCGTTTAGCGTGACGCCATGACGCAGCGCTTCCATTGCCTCTTCCGTCGGTTCGCCTTCGACCTGAACGTAGTAAATTTTCCCTGTCCGTTTGCCCGGTTGCGTCAGTCTGGCCTGTAAGGCACCGTCATTTGTTAACACCAGCAGCCCTTCGCTGTCCCTGTCGAGGCGGCCCGCAGCGTAGACATTTTGCACAGGAATATAATCTTTTAGCGTGCTACGTCCTGCTTCATCGGTAAATTGCGGCAACACATCGTAGGGTTTATTGAACAGAATGACGCGTTTTGGTTGGTTATCTTTACGCGACCTGGTGGCTTGTCGTGAGCTGAATCGCTCAAGCTGGTTTTTTCTAAATGAAGTCTTAATCATAGTATTTTCAGGCCTTATAGATTCGCGCATTATAGCCTAATAACGAGAGTCTTTCATGGCGACAAACAATCAGGTAGTATTGACAGGCTTATTACAAAACATTAACAAAATGCTCTAACTCTTTGTGTTGCAGGAAGACGGTAAGACAGTGCATCTCCAGGCTATACCCTGAAGGGGATTAGTGGAGTGGGCGTAGTAGCGGCAAGAACCTGTGGCGTAAAGGATGACGAGCACACCAGAAGCGCTCGAAGGAGAGGTGAATGGAAAGCAAAGTAGTTGTTCCGGCGGAAGGTCAAAAAATCACCCTGAAAGACGGCAAGCTGAATGTGCCACACAATCCGATTATCCCATTTATTGAAGGCGACGGTATCGGTGTTGATGTCACCCCAGCAATGCTGAAAGTGGTTGATGCCGCTGTTAAGAAAGCCTACAAAGGCGAGCGTAAAATTTCCTGGATGGAAATTTACACCGGGGAAAAATCCACCCAACTTTACGGCCAGGACGTATGGCTGCCAGCAGAAACGCTGGATCTCATCCGCGACTACCGTGTTGCTATCAAAGGCCCTCTGACTACGCCAGTTGGCGGCGGCATCCGTTCTCTGAACGTTGCGCTGCGTCAAGAGCTTGACCTGTACGTGTGTCTGCGTCCGGTTCGCTACTATCAGGGCACCCCAAGCCCGGTTAAACACCCAGAACTGACCGATATGGTCATCTTCCGTGAAAACTCTGAAGACATCTACGCAGGTATCGAATGGAAAGCTGACTCTGCTGACGCTGAGAAAGTGATTAAATTCCTGCGCGAAGAGATGGGCGTGAAGAAAATTCGCTTCCCTGAACACTGCGGTATCGGCATCAAGCCGTGCTCCGAAGAAGGGACCAAGCGTCTGGTGCGTGCGGCGATTGAATACGTTATCACCAACGACCGCGATTCCCTGACCCTGGTTCACAAGGGTAACATCATGAAGTTCACCGAAGGCGCGTTCAAAGACTGGGGCTACCAGCTGATTCGCGAAGAATTCGGCGGCGAACTGATTGACGGCGGCCCATGGCAGAAAATCAAGAACCCGAACACCGGCAAAGAGATCATCATTAAAGATGTGATCGCCGATGCGTTCCTGCAGCAGATCCTGTTGCGTCCTGCTGAATACGACGTTATCGCTTGTATGAACCTGAACGGTGACTACATTTCCGATGCGCTGGCTGCACAGGTTGGTGGTATCGGTATCGCCCCAGGCGCAAACATCGGTGACGAATGCGCACTGTTCGAAGCGACCCACGGTACTGCACCGAAGTATGCAGGCCAGGACAAAGTGAACCCAGGTTCTATCATCCTGTCCGCAGAAATGATGCTGCGTCATATGGAATGGTTCGAAGCGGCTGACCTTATCGTTAAAGGTATGGAAGGCGCTATCAACAACAAGACCGTGACCTATGACTTCGAACGTCTGATGGAAGGCGCTAAACTGCTGAAATGTTCAGAGTTTGGTGACGCGATCATCGAAAACATGTAATCCACTTGCTGGGTTAGTGATAAACGGGAGCCGGTTGGTTCCCGTTTTTTTATTAGCATTCGAATTGTGTAGAGCGTCCAACAAGCAGAAATGACCGATAAGGTATACCTCGAGTTATCCTTCCGCTGTCTATAATGGCACTGTTAACAATAGGAAAACGGAATCAGCATGCAAGCGATCCGCTTGTGCGGCTTGACGAATTGCCGGGGTGCGATGGGGGATGCTTCAGACCTGGAACCACGCTATTACAGCCAAAAATAGTAGGAATAATTTTAATTTGTTGTCGTTTTTATCATGATCTGAATAATGCATATGATAACCATTAAAGGCAATGTTTTATGAAAATTCATGCTATTACAATCATTGCGCTGCTTTCTTTTCCCATCATTACACATTCAGCACTTCAGGAAAGAGAATACAATACCTGGTATTCAAAAGATGCCATTCTTTATGATATGACGCAGACTTCAGATGGATTCCCCGTCATGCTGAGTATTTCACAGCCTGGGCGAAGCGGGGCCAATATGGTGGTCTCTTATCTATCGGAGGGGGCGTGCGTTGATAGCAGTAGGGCATTGAATGTAAATGGAAAAGACATTCCCGCTAAATACAGTTGTGTGCCAGTAGGAAAGAACAAGATTGAACATTTTGCCGTGAAGAATGCCGAACAGGTCAATGAGATGGTGAGCCGTCTCAATTCTGATTTCACGTTATTGCTGCAGAATGATATCAAAGTATGGGCTGCCAATATTAAATCACCAAAATATGGTGTGGCACCGAGATTTTGATGCGCGATGTGAATAGCATCTGCGAGCTGATGTTTTATTTATCGATATATTAGCTTTACCCGAATCCCAACGTATTCTTTGCGTGCGATTTCTTCGATACAGCGCAGGCACACCTGCGCTGTATCGATATGATTTTTATGCTGTAAAAAGCGGCGCATTTCCCTGGCACATCCCTGATAGTGCCGGGGAAGGTCGCTGGTGGTGGTTATTCACTCTCCAGCCAGAACTCTGCCTCGTCAAACATCTCCTGCACCGTACGACTTATCTGCTCTTTTTCATGCTTGCTGGCATCCGTATTGATAGCCGGCAGCGTCATCATCGGTTTCACCCGAACCTCGGCCTCCGGGAAGATACGGTGAATTCTCTTGCTCAGTTCACCGTGTATTATCTCTTTCGCGCCTGGCAAACCTTCAAAATTCCTTTTGTCATAAACGAGTTCCACGAACATTTCTAACGCCTCTTTACTGGATATAATAACAGTATATATACTGGATGTATAAACAGTGTCAACACGAGTGAGTTCATTATGAAGTTTTATTCACCCACTGGCCTTGGCCAGATAGCGGCGCTTCCTTTGTTTAGCGATCGGGTTCCGTGTGGGTTCCCGAGCCCGGCGCAGGACTATGTTGAGCAGCGTATTGATTTAAATAAACTTGTTATCAGGCACCCAAGCGCGACCTACTTTGTCCGTGCCGCGGGGGATTCCATGAACGGTGCGGGGATAGGCAGTGGTGATTTGCTGGTGGTCGATAGCGCTAAAACAGCGCATCACGGGGATATCGTTATCGCTGCGGTTGATGGTGAATTTACGGTGAAACGGCTGCAAATGCATCCTACGGTCATGCTGGTGCCAGAAAATCCAGCCTACAGCCCAATTTTGGTTGGGGGAGAAGAGTCGCTGGATATCTTCGGCGTTGTCACCCATGTTCTGAAGACGGTTGGCTGATGTTTGCGCTGGTTGATGCGAATTCATTTTATGCGAGCTGTCAGACCGCATTCAGGCCCGATCTTAAGGGCAAACCCGTTTGCGTGTTGAGTAACAACGACGGCTGTGTAATAGCCTGTAGCGCTGAAGCCAGAGCGTTAGGGATCAAAATGGGGACGCCCTGGTTCAAACTGCAAAATGCACGGTTCCCTGAATGTGTCCATTTTTTTTCAAGCAACTATGAGCTGTACGCTGATATGAGCGTTCGCATGATGACCACGCTGGAAGAGATGTCGCCGCGATGCGAAATATATTCGATTGATGAGTCATTTTGCGACCTGACCGGGGTAAGAAACTGTCGTGATCTGACCGACTTTGGCCGGGAGATCCGCGCGACGGTGTTTCAGCGAGCCCATCTGACCGTCGGCGTAGGGATAGCGCAGACCAAGACGCTTGCCAAACTGGCAAATCATGCTGCCAAGCGCTGGCAGCGGCAAACCGGTGGCGTTGTTGATCTGTCCAATGTGGACAACCAGCGTAAGCTGATGGCCGCCTTACCGGTTGGCGAGGTGTGGGGAATCGGCCGACGGATAAGCACGAAACTTCAGGCAATGGGCATCAACACGGTACTGCAACTGGCGGACATCGATATTCGTTTTATCAGGAAGCATTTCAGCGTAGTCCTTGAAAGAACGGTACGCGAGCTGCGTGGCGAACCCTGCCTTGAGCTGGAGGAGTTTACGCCGGTAAAGCAGGAGATTATCTGCTCCCGGTCGTTTGGTGAGCGTATTACGGATTATGAGCAGATGCGGCAAGCTATCTGTAGCTATGCGGCACGCGCGGCAGAGAAGTTGCGCGGTGAACACCAGTACTGCCGGTTCATTTCAGCTTTTGTCAAAACGTCTCCCTTTGCTGTGAAAGAAGCGTATTACAGTAACAGCGCATCCATGAAACTGCTTACGCCGACGCAGGATACCAGGGATATTGTCGCGGCAGCCACGCGCTGTCTGGATGCCATCTGGGAGAGCGGTCATCGTTACCAAAAAGCGGGCGTCATGCTGGGGGATTTTTACAGCCAGGGAATTGCCCAGCTCGATCTATTCGATGAGAACGCGCCGAGACATAAAAGTACGCAACTGATGGATACCCTGGATCGCATCAATACTAAGGTGGGAAAGGGGACGCTCTATTTTGCCGGACAAGGTATTCAGCAGGAGTGGCAGATGAAAAGAGAAATGCTGTCGCCGCGATACACGACTCGGTATAGCGACTTGTTGCGGGTGAAATGAAAATATCAAAACCGCTGCATGATGAGCGGTCATTGTTCTGATGCCGGCGTAATTACGTAGGGTTAATGATATTCTCCGCATGTAATAGCTGATTATCCTTCGACCAGTAATAACGATTCTCTTCATTAACATCCACGACCCACTTAAAAACCCCGGCTCTGGCGAGTTCCCGGCAATACTGGTCGAAAGCGGTAATACGAGTGAAATGACGTTTGGCAGCAATCCGGGTCAGGCTACTGCTGGCTTCTGAGTTTATTTTTATTAAACCCCGGTCACTTTTCATCGACATATAGGTGTCTGCGGTAGTCACTATCTTGACATTTCCGGTAGCAACAAAGTAAATGTAGTAAGAGATGTTGTTTTGTTTTAATTTTGTTAAAAACTGAAGGAAGTCGGATTTATTTCGGACCTGCTCAAAAAATCCACTGAGCATTTCATTAAATTCCATTTACGCTCCTGATGTATGCCGTTTGTTGTATTGATTGTTGTTATTATTTAAATGAATTACGTTGATGAATGGTTAACTTGCAAATACATTAAAATTCTAATAGTTTACGATAGGTATTTTAAGGTCTGTAAGATAATTACAATAGTATTTCAATTGTTACTAAGTATTACTTCCGTCTCTGGCGAATGTGATAGCGCGATTGCACAGATCCCCCTACACTGGTCACGAAACCATAAGGAGAGAGCAATGTTAGAAGGGTACTTCGATCTCGACGGCGCCACCGGCGTTGATGCCGCTGAAAACCACAAGCGCTTACTGGCCGTTCAGGCTGCTCTGGAGATCTCCAAAGCGTCCGTTTCCGCGTCCACCGCAAACTCGGGAATACGCTCCCAGATGGACCTGCGCAACGTTTCTCAGGAAGTTGCCGCACTGGCTGACGCCATCCAGGACGCGCTGGAAATCAGCGAGTAAATCCTCTTGCCGCCCTCGGGCGGTTTTTTATATGGAAAGGTCGACCGTTGTTGTGCAGAAAACGATCGTTCCCGCTCATGATGAAACCTAACCAAAATTAAAAACCAGATGATAGGCATTTGAGTGGGCAACAATGCTAAGGATAAATAAAAACCTATCATCTTTTCCCATTCTTTTTATTTTGTGATTAATCATCAATACCTCATTAATGCTGGAAATCGTCACTATTTATAATAATAAGTTTTGATTAAGCGCAATATGCTCATGCTTGAAGGTGGACTATAAAAGTAAATGTAGTCATGGAGGACACCGAATGAGTAAATGTCGTCATAGAATAAATCAAAGAGTGAGCTTTTTATTGGGTAGTGCGTTTCTGCTGCTTATCGGAATGTTTATACTGGCTAACCATTTAGCCACTTACCGCATTGTGATTCCTGATATTTACTATCTTGTTTTTACTGGGTTACTTCTGTTGCTGGATGCTATTATTTTCTTCTTTATGCTCTTCCAGTTTATTTGTAATCGGAAACTATTATACGTAGCCATTCTGGGGCTGGGTTTTTTAGGCTCGGATATCTATTGTTCAGAAGCGTTAACGTTAATTCAGCGTTTTATCTCAATGTGTATTCCGATGAACGCGATTACCAACGATCTGGCTATTTTTTATCTGTTCCGACAGATAACGTTTATAGTAGCTATTTTGTTTGCACTGTACTACGCGTATTTACTGAGTAAAAATATTAGTCCCGATGGCAAAGATGAGGCGCTGGTTATCCTACTGGCATTTGCGGTCTTCTTTTTAGCCATATTTGCACATAACTTATCCAGCTATAACCCACAGATTTCGCTGAATCTCATTAATAAGGCTAATGGTCATGACCGCAATGCCTGGAGCAGCCACTACAGCGCATTGATTGTGGCCGCCTGGTTTATGGTACTGCTGTTGGTCATTGTCACAACGGCGCTCAGAAATTTACTCTGGGTGAGCATATCGGCATTCTGCATTTCCAGCATCTTCAGTAACCTGATTTTGCTGAATCTGAA
>NZ_JMPL01000087.1 GCF_000735365.1 Kluyvera ascorbata ATCC 33433
CCCGCTGAAATCAGTCGCGCGTTTTCGGGTTTCTGCATACGGTTCAAATGCTTCAAGTGCGTCCAGGAGGCTATCTTCGTCGGCTAACTGGTGCAGCGTCTGATCGTAATAACCTGCCTTCAGGCGCGGATGAAGCTTCAGCCCGGCATCGGCCGACGACTGCTGCATCTGCCGCCACAGTAGGCGCAACAGCGAGGACTTACCGCCGCCGTTACGTCCCATAATGGCAACGCGATCGCCGCTTTGTAGCCGCGCAACATCGGTCGTAAACAGCGCCGGTAGGCCTGGTGCTGGCGGCACGGGCAGGTTGTCCATTTCCAGCAGACGGTCTGCCCGTAGCGCATCGCCGTGGAGCGCGAGCGTCCATGGCGTGCCGGCGGTGAGTTCCGTTTGGCTCTCCTTCAATCGCGTAACCTGTTTTTCCATCTGCTTGGCTTTACGCGAGAGATCTTCGTTGTCATACACCCGTCCCCAGGTGGCCAGCCGTTTGGCACTGGCGGTGACGCGGTCGATCTCTTTTTGTTCCGCCTTATGCCGCAGCGCATCGCTCTCATCCTGCTCTTCCAGCGCCTGACGGGCTTTGGTGCAGGGGAGTGAAAACGCGTGCAGGGTTTTATCACGCAAAATCCAGCTGGTATTAGTGACGGCATCCAGCAGCGGATTATCGTGTGAAACCAGTACGAAGCTGCCGCTCCAGCTATTCAGGAAGTTCTCCAACCACAGCAGCGTTGGCAGGTCGAGGTGGTTGCCCGGTTCATCCAGCAGCAGCAGGTCCGGTTGCAGGATGAGCGCTCGTGCCAACAGCAACCGCGTGTGCTGGCCGCCGCTCAGCGTTGCCGCCGGGTTATCTATCTCTGCGGGGGAGAACCCCATTTCCGTTAACAAACGCTCGGCTTGCCAGCGTTGGCTTTCACGAGCCGATTCCGGCAGCTGTGCCAGTACGGCCTGGATCAGCGTTCGGTCGAATAGTTCAGCGGGAAGATGTTGTTCTACGCGAGCCATCAGACAATGGTTAGCCAACGCGACGCGCCCGGAAGAGGGTATCAGCGTGCCGTCCAGTACCTGTAACAGGGTACTTTTGCCGCAGCCGTTGTAGCCGATAAGGCCAATGCGGTCGCCTTTTTTCAGGGTAAAAGAAAGGTCTGTAAAAAGAGGGCCGAAAGCCGTCTCAACATGAAGAGATTGTGCAGTTAATAATGTGCTCATTTGCTTACTCAAGAGTTACAGGCATGGGAATGCCTCGTCAAACATCGCTGACGATAACTAAGTAAGCCCGAGGGAAGGGTTTAGGGATTGGTGTCTTCGCTCAAGCAGAAGTTATCGCAGCATGAAACCGATAACGCTTGAGCTGGTGCGATCACCAAATGTATGTGAAACATTGAAAATTTCACAGTACAGCATAATTAACCTCCTTTTAATGTTGTCAGGTTGAAAGGTAATGGCAGTGTAGCGGCCATGTGAATATTAATCTAGTGAATATAATGTTAGTTACAACATACATTATAAGGGCTGTAAAATAATCAGCATTAACTATCGTGCCAATCTTCTTTTGTTCTACAGGGGCGCGAGGAATGAACCCGGCGGCGCTGCGCTTGGCCGGGCTACAATTTTGCTACGAGTTAGATGGAGGTACGACGGTAGCTGCGGTATTCCGGCAGCCAGAAGTTCTCATCAATCGCTTCTTGCAGGGCATCAGCGGAGGTATTGGTTGCGACACCTTGTTGCTGGGCCATTTTACCGACCGCGAACGCAATAGCGCGGGAGACTTTATGAATGTCTTTTAGCTCTGGCAGCACCAGACCTTCGCCGTTGTTCGCGAGCGGAGAGTGTTTGGCCAGCGTTTCACTTGCTGACATCAGCATCTCGTCAGTAATACGCGACGCGCCCGAGGCAATCACCCCCAGACCAATTCCCGGGAAGATATAGGAGTTGTTGCACTGAGCGATAGGATAGACGGTATCTTTCCAGGTGACCGGCGCGAACGGGCTACCGGTGGCAACCAGCGCCTGACCGTCGGTCCAACTGATGATGTCTTGCGGCGTAGCTTCAACGCGTGAAGTTGGGTTCGACAGCGGCATCACAATCGGACGTGGGCAGTGCTTGTGCATCTCACGAATAATTTCTTCCGTGAATAGCCCGGTCTGGCCGGAAACGCCGATCAAAATGTTTGGCTTCACGTTGCGCACCACGTCGAGCAGGGAAATCTCGTCGTTATCGTGCTGCCAACCCTGAATTTTTTCCTGTTTCTGCGCCAGTTTGCTCTGGAATGGAAGCAGGTTAGGCATCTGGTCGGTCAGCAGGCCAAAGCGGTCAACCATAAATACGCGGCTGCGCGCCTGTTCCTCACTCAACCCTTCGCGCTGCATCTGAGCGATAATCTGCTCGGCGATACCGCAGCCCGCAGAGCCTGCGCCCAGGAAGACCACTTTCTGCTCATTAAGCTGGCTGCCCGCCGCGCGGCTTGCCGCAATCAGCGTACCGGCGGTAACCGCCGCTGTGCCCTGGATGTCATCGTTAAAGCAGCAGATCTCATCGCGGTAGCGGTTGAGCAGCGGCATCGCGTTTTTCTGCGCGAAGTCTTCAAACTGCAGCAGCACGTTTGGCCAGCGGTGTTTCACGGCCTGGATGAAATCATCGACAAACTGATAGTACTCGTCGTCGCTGATACGCGGGTTACGACAGCCCATGTACAGCGGGTCGTTCAGCAACTGCTGGTTATTGGTACCCACATCCAGCACCACCGGCAGCGTATAGGCCGGGCTGATGCCGCCACAGGCGGTGTACAGGGAAAGCTTACCGATAGGAATACCCATGCCGCCGATGCCCTGGTCGCCCAGGCCGAGAATACGCTCACCGTCGGTCACCACAATCACTTTGATATTGTGGTTTGGTACGTTCTGCAGAATATCGTCCATATTGTGACGATTCTGATAGGAGATAAAGACACCGCGGGCGCGGCGGTAAATCTCAGAGAAACGTTCGCAAGCCGCACCCACGGTTGGGGTGTAGATAACCGGCATCATCTCATCAAGATGATTTTCTACCAGGCGATAGAACAGCGTTTCGTTAGTGTCCTGGATATTGCGCAGGTAGATATGCTTGTCGATTTCAGTTTTAAAGCCCTGGTACTGGATCCAGGCACGTTCGGCCTGCTCCTCAATGCTCTCAACCACTTCAGGCAGCAGCCCGAGCAGGTTGAAGTTGCTGCGTTCTTCCATACTGAACGCGCTGCCTTTATTCAGCAGGGGAAATTCCAACAGAACCGGCCCCGCATAGGGGATATAAAGGGAACGATTTTTATTGCCTGGTAACATCTTACGTAACTCCGTTGTCTTTCAATCCAGCCATCTTTGCCGGGCCGGTAGAAACTGCAGCGCGCAAGATTATAGAGCAACGATTAACACGATGCTGACAAATTGGGCGTAAGAGCACAAAAAAACGCACGATTGCTTATAACATCGCCAATTAACCCTTTGTGCGATGGTGAAGGCGGGGATGTATTCATGAACTAAGCTCATGACGGTATTGCAACAGTGGGCATAGTTTCAGTGAACAATGTGCTGTAGGTTGTACCCTGGCTGAAAATGAAACACGTAATGCGAGGTAACGTCATGAAAGTGTTAGGTTATGCTGCTACAAACCCATCGACACCGCTAGCGCCATTCACCTTCGAGCGCCGCGAACCGCGCCCGGATGACGTGGTTATCGATATTCTCTACTGCGGCGTATGCCATTCGGACCTGCACCAGGCGCGCAACGACTGGGGATTCAGTACCTATCCGATTGTTCCCGGGCATGAAATTGTCGGTCGCGTACGTACCGTTGGAAAGGGTGTGACCAAGTTTAAGCAGGGCGATCTGGCCGCGATTGGCTGCATGGTTGACTCTTGTCGCGTTTGCCAACCGTGCCAGCACGGGCTTGAGCAGTACTGTGAAGAGGGTAACGTTCAGACTTACAACGGTCAGGATCGTCACGACCATTCCACCACCTATGGCGGCTATTCTCAGACGATTGTTGCCAGCCAGGATTTTGTGCTGCACGTCCCGGAAAACATGGATTTAAAGGGTGCCGCGCCGCTGCTGTGCGCCGGTATCACCACCTGGTCGCCGCTGCGTCACTGGAAGGTGGGTGCCAACAGTAAAGTGGCAGTGGTAGGCCTCGGTGGATTAGGCCATATGGCCATCAAACTGGCCAGCGCGCTGGGCGCGGAAGTTACGCTGTTTACCCGTTCTCCTGGTAAAGAGGCGGATGCTCGTCGCCTTGGTGCCCATCACGTCGTGGTGTCTACTGACCCGGCCCAGATGGCGAAAGTGCAAAATCAGTTCGATCTGATTATTGATACCGTACCGTACGTTCACGAGGTCAATCCCTATCTGCCAACCCTGACGCTCGACGGCACGCTGGTCTTTGTTGGCCTGCTGGGCGATATGCCGGAGTCGAGCACGCTGCCGCTATTGCTGGGTCGCCGTTCTATTGCCGGTTCCTGTATTGGCGGGATTGCCGAAACGCAGGAAATGCTCGATTTTTGCGGTAAACATGGCATCACTGCCGATATAGAAATGATTGATATTCATAACATTAACGATGCGTTTGAACGTATGCTCAAAAGCGATGTGAAGTACCGTTTTGTTATCGATATGGCGACATTGAGCGCATAACTTTTGTCAGGCTTAAGGTTCCTCCGGCGTCGCTACGCTCGGCCGGGCTACTAATCTGAACGTAGCTTGGCCGAGCGCAGTGACGCCGGGAAACACATCCATATAAAGGTCGGGGAAATAATAGTGACACTGTAACTAACAATGCTGCTTTTGTAGGCCGAATTAGGCTTCGCCGCACATCCTGCAATGTGCCGGGCAATGCCTGATGGCGCTGCGCTTATCAGGCCTACACCAGGCCAAGTGCGATAAGGCTTTCGGCGGTGGCGACAATCGCCACCTGCGGGGAACGCGGTTTCCAACCCAGTAACGTCGTCGCTTTTTCATGGCTCACACTCATATCAACCCCCAGCAGTTTTACCATTCCCAGCATTACCGGATTTTTCTGCGCTGCGGCGCGCACCATTTCATCGCTCATCGGCAGCGTCGATACTTTGCTTGCAACATCCCCCAACGCCTGGCGAAGCGTGTTCGCCACATCGAGGATAGTCAAGCTGTGCCCAGCGCTGGCAAGAAAACGCTCGCCGTTGGCCGCCGGATGCGTCATCGCCAACAGGTGCAGGTCGGCAACGTCACGCACGTCCACAAAGCAGGAGTTGATATTCGGGCAGCCCGGCTCGCCATCGAGCATGTTTTTGATAATGCGGGTGGAATGAGAATAGTCAGCGCCCAATACCGGCCCCAGCACCGCGACCGGATTAATTGCCGAGAGTTCCAGACCGTTGCCTTCGCGGGCGATGAACTCCCACGCGGCGCGTTCGGACAGCGTTTTTGATTTCTGGTATGGCCAGACATCGCCGCTGACATCACTCCAGTCGTTTTCGGTAAATGGGCGAGGGTAATCGGCCGGGTGGCCCACGCCGATAGCGCCAAACGCCGAGGTTAACACCACGCGCTGTACGCCTGCATCGCGGGCGGCGCGCAGTATGCGCAGATTGCCGTCAATGGCCGGATTCACCCAATCGGCCTCTTGAGTCTGGCTGCCGGAAGGAGTTGGAGACGCACCGTGCATCACGAAGCGACAACCCGCAACGGCATCGTCCCAGCCGTTGTCAGCGGTCAGATCCGCCACCACGAACGAAAGATCGGCGCCAGGTTCAACGCCGCCTTGCTGTAAATTGCGGCGAACCTCTTCTTCACGCTCAGCGGAGCGTACGGTGGTACGTACCTGATATCCGTTATTAAGCAGGGAAATAATGCAGTGTTGAGCGATAAAACCGGTGCCGCCGGTGACTAAAACGCGTGCTTTACTCATGATGCAATTCTCTTTATGCGATGGGTATATGACATAGAGTAAGCAGCGGTAGTCAGATTGTGAATGCTTGATAGTGCGTCTGAGTTGCGCGATAGTACGGAAATGAACATTGATCCGTTTTCAGACATCCTCAAACTGACGCATGCCGAATCGCTGGTAACCGGTGGATTCACCGCCGGTGGTCGGTGGGCGCTGCGTTTTCCTGCGCCAGATAAAATCAAATTCTTCGCCATTCTTCGCGGTCAGTGCTGGGTATTGCTGGAAGGGGAACCGGAACCCATCTTATTCGCAACCGGTGATGTCGGGTTACTCAGCGCGAAGCGCGAGTTTGTGCTGGCAAGCCATCCGGACGTCGAGCCTATTGATGCCATGAGCGTGTTCTTTGGCGCGGGCAAACCGCATGCGCCCATTGGTGAAGGTAATGACATTGAACATATCGGCGGTCACGTTCTGCTGAACCCGACCAGCGGTAAGTTGCTGACCCACGTGCTACCACCGTGGATTCATGTACCGGCAAACTCAGCGCAGGCCTCATCGTTCCGCTGGCTTTTGGATCAACTAGTACAAGAACGTGTTCAACATCAGCCCGGTTCACAGCTGGTTTCAACGCAGTTGGCGCAGCTGCTATTTGTGCAAATCCTACGCGCTCACTTGCAGAATAACGAGGCGCTGCCCGTCGGTTGGCTTCGGGTGTTGGGCGACCGCCGCTTAACGCCAGCGTTGCAGCTGATGCACGGCGACCCGGCTCGTGCGTGGCACCTGGAGGAACTGGCAAAGGCCTGCGCCATGTCGCGTACGGTATTTGCGCAGCATTTCCGACAAACCGCAGGCATGACCCCGATTGCCTATCTGACACAGTGGCGCATGCGGCTTGCCGAACAGGCGCTAAGCGAAGCGAGCGAGCAGGTGGCTGAAGTGGCACAAACGCTCGGGTACGCCTCGGTTAGCGCGTTTAGCAACGCGTTTAAGCGGGAAACCGGTTTATCCCCAAAAGCCTGGCGACAAACCGCACTTAGCGCGCCTGAAACATAATGGTGTCGCTGACAAAGCTACCGTCGGCGGCAATCTCAAAATGCGCGCGCACTTCATCAGAGACTTTATCCTGCAAATAGCGGATAGCCTCGACGATATTTTCTGGCGTTTTCATTCGAGCCACCCAGGATGAAAATTCCAGATGCAGTTTATCGCCGACCAATTTATCCACCACCATCCCGCGATTGTTGACCATCGACAACCATTCACCCTGAGAGTAGTTATGAATGTGCGATGGATCACGCAGCATTTCGACCGTTTGCAACCAGACGTTGAGCATCGCTTTACCTGGAGATGCGATATCCATCAGGATAAAACGGCCGCCAGGTTTGAGGACGCGGCGAATCTCCATCAACGCCGCCTGAATATCATGCCAGTGGTGCGCAGAGTAGCGGCTGATAACAATATCAAAGCTGTTATCCGCGAAAGGTAGAATTTCCGCCGGACCTTGTGCACAGCTGATATTACCCATCCCGCGCTTTTGGGCTTCCAGTTCCACAACTTCCAGCATCCCTTCGGACAAATCATACGCGGTGACTTCAGCGACCAAAGGAGAGGCGGTAAAGCTGGCATGCCCGGCACCACAGCCGACGTCCAACAGGCGTGCCTGCGCATCATCGGCCAGCCATTCGGCCAGACGGCGTAAATCAGCCCCCTGGGCGTGGACGTTACTCTGCAAATAAGCGGCAGCCTGACCGCTAAACTGGGACTTCACTAATGCTTCATGATGGTTGCTCATACCGGTCTTCCTCTGTTGTTATGTTCTTGTTAAAACGGACTATACGCCGGGATTAATACGGGTACAATATTGGCACTTATACTGGTATATCGAGTTACTACCATGGACAACACCGGACTGAAAGGGCCAGAAGCGCTGGGGACATTTTTACGCGTTAAACGGGAAAATACCTCGCCGGAAATGCTGGGGATCCCGGTGCTTTCGCGCCGGAGAACAAAAGGGCTGCGCCGGGAAGAGGTGGCGCAGATGAGTGGAATCAGCACCACCTGGTATACCTGGCTTGAACAGGGGCGCAATATCACCGTTTCGGCTCAAACGCTGTCAGGAATTGCCTTTGCGCTCAAGCTCAAGCCTGCTGAGCGGGAATATCTTTTTTTGTTGGCGCATAAAAGCGATCCGCTGGTTGAGCAGGTTCCCGCAGTCGAGCAGACCATTTTGTCCGCCGTATACGCCGTGTCAGAGCCTTGTTATTTACTGGATCTCACCTGGCAGGTGCTGTCATGGAATAAAGGTGCCGAAACGTTGTTTAAGGGCTTTCTCGATAGCGAAAAATCCCCGAACATGATGCACTTTATGTTCCTGAACCCGCTCGCCCGGGCGCTGGTCGATAACTGGGAGGTGCGTGCTCGTCGTATTGTCGCGGAACTTCGTTCTGATGCTATTCATTATCCAAACGACACCACGCTCAACGCGTTTGTGCAGCAAATGAGTGAAAACAGCAGCGATTTTCGTGAATTCTGGTCCCAGCAGCAGGTTATTGTGCGGGAAGGGGGCGAGCGTGTTTTTCATCATGCCACGCGGGGCGATCTGACCTATCGCCAGCTCAGCTGGCAGTTGGCAAGTAACCGGGCGCTGAAAATGATCATGCTGGTTCCCGAATCGTGCTGACGAAGCTGGTTTTATTACCTGACGGATTAAAAGACTTCACAAGTGACAGTGTCACATAAAAACGGCTGGTTACTCGGTAAACAGACGCATAAAACAGCGGCGTAACCAGGTGTTGGCTGCATCCTGATGCACATGGCTATGCCAGAACAGGTTAATCTGGATAGTCGGCAGATCGTAAGGTAATGTATGGATAACCAGCCCAAACCGTTGCGCTGTCTGTAACGCCAGTTTTTCAGTCACCGTGACGATAAAATCGGTTTCGCTCAGAATATAAGGAATCGCCATAAAATGGGGGACACACAGTTGTCCCTGGTCGGCAATACCGGCTTTGGCAAAGAGCTCAAAAATACGTTTATGGCCGGAGTCTTGCGCCATGACCTTGATATGCTGCGCCTCGCGAAAGGCGGCCTCATCAAAGGACTGATTGCTCAGCGGATGGTCTTTACGCATTAAGCAGACATAGCGTTGATCGAAGAGCCGACGCTGATAAAACCCGGCTTCAAGCTGCGGCAGCAAACCAATAGCCAGATCCACGCCACCGTTCTCCATCTCTGTTTTTAGCGGTACTGCCGTATCACGAACCGTCGTAATACGCACGCCGGGCGCTTCTTTGCTCAATAAATTCATCAGCCTGGGCAGCAGGTAAATTTCCCCAAGGTCGGTCATCGCGACGCGAAACTCACGCTGACTTTCCCACGGGTTAAAACTATTGCGGTAGTTCAGCGTCTTTTCCAGCGCGCAGAGAATTTCATCCACATCACCGGCAATCGCTTCCGCATATGGCGTAGGGCGCATCCCTCGGGATGCTTTTTCAAACAGCTCATCGCCCAGCATCGTCCGCAAGCGCTTAATAGCATGGCTGACGGAAGGTTGGGTAAGGCCCATCATTTCGGCGACTTTGCCGGTATGGCGCTCATTGTACATATGGCGAAAGAGCACCAGCAGGTTCAGGTCGACTTCAGCTAAACGTGACATAGATATCGTTATCAATCCGATTAATAACCGCTATAAACCACACGGCATATCTCACCGCTCCGTTTCTTTATACGATTCGTTAACAAAATAACAACATTAATGGTAAGGAACTGTGATGCAAGTGGATTTCATGCCGTCTCGTCGTCAGGTCGCCGTTACCCCCGGCAGTAATCTGTTGGATGTATTACGTGAGCACCAAATTCCCATCTCTTACAGCTGCATGGCCGGGCGCTGTCAGACCTGTCGCTGCCGGGTGATATCGGGCGATGTCGCTCATACGCTGCCGGACGATGCACCAGAACTGGAAACGGGTGAGGTGCTGGCCTGCTGCGCCACGCTGTTGTCACCAAGCGTCATTGAGCTTCCGCCTGCGGATGAAGTTGTGGTGCATCCAGCGCGTACCCTCAAAACCACGGTGGTCTCTTTTACGCCGCTTTGTCACGACGTATGGCGTCTACGCCTGAAACCCGCCAAGCCGTTTTCCTGGTCCGCTGGGCAGTTTGTCCGGTTGACGTTTCCAGGAGGCGGCCAGCGTAGTTATTCCATGGCGGGCTGTCCGCAAGATGACGAACTGGAGTTTCATATTCGTATCGTCGCCGATGGACGGGTCACGCCAGGGTTACTGGAAACGCTCGAACCAGGTACCGCCATCAAGCTCAATGGCCCGCTGGGTGCCAGTTGGCTTCGTCAGAAACATGAAGGCCCGATACTCTGCGTCGCTTGCGGCACGGGCCTTGCGCCGCAGCTATCCATTATCCGCTCCGCGCTGGCCGCCGGCATGCGTAACCCCATCCACCTCTATTACGGCAGCCGCTGGGCGGCAGATCTCTATGGCGTTGAGATGCTGGACGAGCTGGCACAGACATACGGCAACTTCCGATATCAAGTGGTGTTAAGCCAGGAGTCATCAGCATCGGGTGTCCGCAGCGGAAGATTACCTGCTGCGGTCATTCAGGATTTGCCGACGCTGGCAGGCTGGAAGGTTTATCCCGCCGGGCCGCCCGCGATGGTTGAGGCGATGACGCTTCAGGCAAAAGCGTTGGGCGCAAGAGCAGAGGATATTCACGCCGATGCGTTTTATTACCAATCGTAATGTCGTTTACCTGCATAGATAACAAAAAGGAGTCACGATGAACTTCACCTCTGAACCGCAAAACAATTTACTGTGGCCTGACGATGGCACTAGTCGGATACCGTTCTGGGCCTACACTCGCGACGATATCTACCAGCGCGAACTGGAAAAAATCTTCTATGGGAAGCACTGGTGCTACGTGGCGCTGGAAGCTGAAATCCCTGAACCGGGCGATTTTGTTCGCAGCGTGGTTGGCGAACGCTCGGTCATCGTGGTGCGCAATCAGCAGGGCGAGATCAACGTGGTTGAGAACCTCTGCGCCCACCGTGGCATGCGCTTTTGTCGTGAAAAATCAGGGAATCGCACCGACTTTGTGTGCCCCTATCACCAGTGGAACTATGACCTTGACGGTAACCTGCAGGGCGTGCCGTTCCGACGGGGCGTAAAGCAGGACGGCAAAGTGAACGGTGGCATGCCGAAAGACTTTAACCCGTCTGAACATGGGCTAAAAAAACTCAACGTCGCCCGCCATAACGGCGTGGTGTTTGCCTCGTTCTCATTCGACGTTGAACAGTTGGAGCACTATCTCGGCCCGGACATTCTGGCCTATTTCGAGCGCGTATTCAGCGGCCGTCAGCTAAAGCTGCTGGGCTATAACCGCCAGCGCATTCCCGGCAACTGGAAACTGATGCAGGAAAACATTAAGGATCCGTACCACGCGGGGCTGCTGCACACCTGGTTTGTCACCTTTGGCCTGTGGCGCGCGGATAACCGCTCGCAGCTGATAATGGATGATAAATACCGTCATGCGGCGATGATAAGCCGCAAAGGAAACGGCGGGAAAAGTGCGGTAACGCAAGGGGTGAGTAGCTTTAAAGAGCAGATGCAGCTGAACGACTCCAGCTTCCTCGACGTAGTTGAGGAACCGTGGTGGAACGGCCCAACGGTGGTGATGATGACGCTGTTCCCAAGCCTGGTGATTCAGCAGAACGTGAACTCGATGTCGGTGCGTCATATCCAGCCCCGCGGGGCGAATGAATTCGATTTTGTCTGGACACACTTCGGTTTCGCAGATGACTCCGAGGAGATGACTCAACGCCGCCTGAAGCAGGCGAATCTATTCGGCCCGGCGGGGTTTGTCTCCGCCGACGATGGCGAAGTGGTTGAATTTTCACAGCAAGGGTTACGCCAGAACCCGTCCCAACGCACTATCGCGGAAATGGGTGGCACCGGCTATGAAAATACCGACCACATGGTCTCGGAAACCTTAATCCGAGGGATGTACCACTACTGGCGCGGCGTGCTGGAGATTTAAAACATGATGATTAACAGTGAAATCTGGCAGCAACTGGTCACGCTGCAAACGGAATATAGCGATATCGTAGACCGCGCCGAATGGGATAAATGGACCGAACTCTTCACCGATGATTGTGTGTATAAGGTGATCCCTCGCGAAAACTACGACCGCAAACTGCCGCTCTCCACCATCAATCTGGAGAGCAAAGGGATGTTGAAAGATAGAGTCTACGGCGTGGCCGAGACGCTGTTCCACGACCCGTATTATCAGCGTCACGTGGTGGGGCTTCCGCATATTACGGCAATGACCGAGGAAGGGATAATCGCCCGCACCAACTATGCCATCTTTCGAACCAAAGCGGACGGACATAGTGAAGTGTTCAACGTGGGTTACTACCTGGATAAGGTCGTACAAACGGCAGAAGGGCTGCGTTTTGCCAGCCGGCTGTGCATTTTCGACAGCGAACTGGTGCCAAACTCCTTAATCTATCCAATCTGAGGTGAGTAGATGTCTGATAACTGGATTTTAGCCGCTGAACTCGCCGACTTGCCGGAAGATGATGTCATCGGCATTGACGTGAACGGTCATGATATTGCGCTGTACCGCACTGAAGACGGGGTATTTGCCAGCGCCAATCTTTGCTCTCACGGCAACGCACGTTTGAGCGATGGCTTTCTGGAGGACGGTGAAATTGAGTGCCCGTTGCATCAGGGGCGCTTTTGCATCAAAACCGGCAAAGCGATGTGCAGCCCGTTAACCGAAGGAATCGCCACCTATCCGGTGCAAATTGAGGGAGAACAGGTCTACCTGAAGTTTGCCTGATAGCAATGCGGCCGGGCTGAAACCTGGCCGCATGAATAGGGGCTTACGCTGTCAGTTGTTCTACCACGTCCGCCACGCTCGTCACGTGGTGGATACCCCCAATGCCGGTTCCCAGGGCGATATAGCCTTCATCGGTATTGCCTTCCAGCATCCCCAGACGCAGGCCGCGCAGCCCGCCCATAACATGGGCAATCTCTTCCTTGCTGGCACCGGCTTTATCCATTTCAACCAGCGTTGACGTCAGCTTGCCTGGCAGTGAACGATAGTAGTCAGGCAGGGTACGGAACAGATTCAGATCCAGGCCGTTTGCCTCGACAATTTTGTCCTTAATGGTTTGGGGAACGCGACTTTCTTCGGTACTGATAAAGACGGAACCCGCAAACACGCCCTCTGCGCCCAGTGCATGTGCCGCTCGTGCCGTGCGCTTATCAACAATCCCTCCGGCGGCCAGCACCGGGACATGTTCGACAGCGTCAGCAATCAGCGGCACGATAGAAAAGGTGCCGAGCGCCGTCGCCGGCAGCGTACCGCCTTCATCGAAGCCCGTTGCCACGATAATATCCGCCCCGGCACGCTCAGCTTCGCGGGTGTTTTCGGGGGTAGGATTTATATCGCGGTAGATAATCGTAATACCCGCTGCTTTTAGTTCCTCGAACAGCGCGGGGATAATCGCCCCCTGGCCATAGCCGGTATACACCACCACTTTTACCGCTTCTTCTTTGATGACCTGTAGAATACCCGGCGTCCAGATATCGTTCTCCGGGCTTGGGATCAGGTTCACGCCAAAGGGTTTGTCGGTCAATCTTTTGGTTTTACGGATCTCTTCACGCATTTTCTCCGCCGTGGCTTCCGGGGTAGAGACCGCCGTTTCCGCCGTTAAACCGGCGTTTGGCCCCAACACTCCCAAACCACCGGCGTTGCTGACGGCCGCAACCAGGCGGGCATCGGTGAGCCATGACAGCGGTCCCTGAATGACAGGTTTTTCAATGCCAAGAATCTGACTGATACGGTTATTTTTCATGATGTTATCTCCTAATCGCAGCGCAAAATGGCTGGTATGCGTGCAGTGTAGGCGTCTTTATTATTAAGAAAAATAGTGAAAAAAGTGCATCACTATTATTAAATAAATAACAATAAGAACTTACTCCACAAAGGCATGCCGTATGCAGATAAATCTATTTGAAAATATTAAGATTTTTATTGAGATTATTGATTCGGGTAGCTTCAGTAAGGCGGCTGAAAATTTGCAGCTGCACCGACCGGCGGTCACCAAAGCCTTACAGCTGTTGGAAAAAGAGAGCGGGGTGAGACTATTGCAGCGTACCACGCGGCGTATTTATCTGACGCCGGAAGGGGAAGAGTTTTACCGACGCAGCAAGCCGCTATTGGCGCAGGCTGACGATCTGCTGGCATCGTTTGCACCGGAAAAACCGTTGCATGGTCAGCTACGCGTCGATATGCCCATCGCCTTTGCGCGTCTGGTGGTGGTGCCGAAATTACCCCAGTTTTACGCCAGGCATCCGGATCTCGAGATAGTCCTCAGCAGCTCAGACATGCGTCGGGATATGCTGCGTGATGGGCTGGACTGCGTGCTGCGCATGGGTGACCTGGACGATGGCGATTATGTCGCTCGACCGTTGGGGAATATTAAAATGACGACCTGCGCCAGCCCGGAGTATCTGGCCCGATACGGTACGCCGGAAACACTGGATGATCTTAAGGCGCATCACCAGGGGGTAAACTGGATCAATAGTAGCAGCCGACAGATCATGCCATGGCGTTTTGAAACGGCAACGGGGACTGCGGAAATCGCGCTGCCGGGGAAACTTATCCTCGATAATTCCGAAGTGTATATTTCAGCCGGTCTCGCAGGGCTCGGCTTATTACAGGGTATGAATTTCTTTTTACAGCCCTATATCGACAGGGGTCAGTTGGTGGAAGTGCTGCCCAATCACCCTTGCCCTCGGCGTCAGCTCTCGCTGATGTATCCGCATAGACATCTATCGCATAAGGTTCGCGTGTTTGCTGAATGGATGGATAGCCTACTGGATGATTTACGTTAACTTCGCAGCCATACTTCGTTATCCAACGAAGCATTGCCATTTCATCTCTTTATAGTGGTCTCACTTATCTGGAGGAGACCGCTATGATTGCCGTACTGTTTGAAGCCAATGCCGTTGCTGAAAAGCAGGCCCGATATCTTGAACTTGCCGCCCAACTTCGTTCTGAACTCGACAACGTTGAAGGGTTTATTGCCATCGAGCGCTTCCAAAGTTTAACGACGGAAGGGAAAATCTTATCGCTCTCGTGGTGGGAAAATGAAGACGCCGTGTTGGCGTGGAAAAGAAATACCCAGCACCAGGCCGCACAGAGAGAAGGGCAAGAAACAATATTTGCCCACTACCGTATTCGGGTAGCCCAGGTGCTTCGTGAATATTCATCCGACTCAAGGCAGGCCGCTCATGTTTGATATCCACGTTATACTGCGTAATAGTCCCGGAGAACTGGCGCGTTTAGGTTCCACGCTAGGGGAAAATGGCGTAGGGCTTGAAGGCGGCGGCGTTTTTAGCGTCGGTGACGAATCCCATGCGCATTTTCTGGTCAATAACGGCGAGCGGGCCAGGGAAGTGCTAGAGGCCTCGGGAATACCGGTCAGCAAGGTAAGCAAACCGCTTATCCGGCGGTTAAAAGCAGGAGCGCCCCGGAGAACTGGGCAATATTGCTTTTGCGCTGTCCGAGCACGGGATTAACATACTTGTACAATACAGCGATCATGACAATCGATTGATTTTACTCACCGATAATAACGAACTGGCCGCTCAAGCCACCGGACAATGGGATGAATAAACCGCTTAACATCGCCCCGGCAAACGCTGATGGCAAGACGCTTGAAAGCACCATGTCGGAAGTGGCTGCCGCCATTGCTGACCCGTCGCGGATCAGCATGCTGTGCGCTTTGATGGATGGTCGAGCATGGACGGCAACTGAGTTAAGTGCCGTCGCGGATATATCCCCATCAACCGGTAGCGCCCATCTGGCAAAATTAGTGCAGGGGCAGTTAATTAGCTGTTTATCTCAGGGGCGCCACCGTTATTACCGTCTGGCCGGAAACGAGGTGGCGACGCTGCTGGAAATGCTGATGGGCGTGTCCATGCGAGCACAGCCGACGAGGCCAATTACGACCCCAGTCCATTTGCGAAAAGCGCGAACCTGCTACGATCACCTGGCCGGTGATGTTGCCGTCCGGCTCTATACATTCATGCAGGAAAAGGGCTGGTTTACGGAGGAAGGCACAGAACTTTCAGCGGTCGGATTAGCCGGTTTTCGACAAATTGGCGCCACGCTTACCGCACAAACCCGGCGCAAAACGGTCTGCGCCTGTCTGGACTGGAGCGAACGACGACCGCATCTTGGTGGTAACGCTGGTGCGGCGTTATTAGCTGCATTTGAGCATCATGGCTGGATTGAACGAATTGCTGGCTACCGGGAGGTGCGTTTTACCGATGCGGGAAGAAGGGCGCTGGCAAAAAACTTTGCCATCACCCTTAGCTGACATCTTCCGAGCGTTATGATTTACGTTGCGCCACTATAAAGAGGCGAGGGAACGCCAGCAATATCTGGTCATCTTGCTGTACCGGATAGTGTTCCTGCAGCCGTTGGTGGTAACGAGCTAAAAATTGCTGCTTCTGCGATTCATCCAGATCCTGCAGCCACGGCCGCAGCCCAGTGGCGCTGACCCAATCGATAATCGCCTGGTGCGAATTCATTTTGTGATAATAGGTTGTACGCCAGATATCAACCTCGCTTCCCGCCTGACTCAAAATATCATAGTAGCGATGAACGCTCGGCAGCGGGTCGCGACCGCGATTAGGGTAGCCTTGTTCTTTTGCCACTTCACGCATCAAAACGTGCGAGGGTTCTTCCCAGTTATACGGCATCTGAACTGCCAGAAAACCATTATGTTTCAGTAGACTGATAAGTCTGGGGAACAGTTCGTCGTGATCCGAAAGCCACTGCAGCGAGGCATTGGCATAAATCAGATCTGGCGGTATTTCTGGCTGAAGAGATCGTATATCCGCTTCAACAAAATGGCATTCGGGTAATGCATTTCGGGCTTCACTGAGCATCGCAGGGGAAGTGTCGATGCCGGTAATGGCGGCATTTGGCCAGCGTTGATAAAGTAATGCCGTGCTGTTGCCGGGCCCGCAGCCAAGATCGAGAGCCGAAGCAACATCGTTGAGCGGAATGCGCGCCAACAGTTCAGCGGCTGGTCGTGAGCGTTCTGCCCCGAACTGCATGTACAGCGTTGGATTCCAGTCGGACATATCAATTATCCTTAGGCGTTGTTAGGCAAGTGGTTGATGGGATATGTTATTTCAATGTTAATAAGGAATATTCCATGAAAATACGCTTCCCGTCCAGATTAGTTTCTGGCGATTTAATTGCGATAACCGCGCCATCGTCAGGCGTTCCTGCGCATCGCCATGCTCGACTTGATCTTGCCATTAATGCCTTAAAATCCAAAGGGCTTAGGGTTGTTGAAGGCCAGTGTTTGCGCTCGCAACATAAGAATAAGAGTGCGGATAAAGCGCTGCGGGCAAGTGAGCTAATGCAGTTTCTGTGCGACCCGGAGGTCAAAGCCGTAATGCCTCCCTGGGGTGGCGATCTAGCCATCGAGATATTAGAACGCATTGATTTCGAGAGATTAAAAGCGGTTGAGCCAAAGTGGTTTTCAGGTTTTTCAGACCTGACTACGCTGCATTTACCGCTGACAACCTTAAGCGGCTGGGCAACCGCACATGGCCCAAACCTTATGGAGCTCGGCGCCAGAGTACTGGATGAAACCACAGGTTGCATCTGGGCGGTACTGGAGAGCGAACGTGGTAGCACGGTAACTCAATATTCGTCAGCACAGTATCAAGTTGAGGAGAACCAGTGGGGAGCAGAAACTGACACCGGTTTCAATCTGACTCAAAAAACAGTGTGGAAACGCCTTGATGGCAAAAGCGAGCGACTCACGTTTACTGGACGATTAATTGGCGGATGTCTGGACATCATCGGCAGGATAGCCGGAACCCAATTCGGCAGCATTGAACCGTTTAAACAGCAGAGCGCTGGCGATGGCGTCATTCTTTATTTTGAGAATGTAGAAATGGGTCCGTGTGAATTAACGCGGGCATTATACAGTTTACGTTTACAGGGCTGGTTCAGCGGCATCAATGGCATCATGATTGGCCGAAGTGCTGGGCCGAACGCTGACAGTGACAATCAACAGAATTATCTCGACGCGCTGCAATCCGCATTGGGGGATATCAACATACCGGTTTTATACGACGTAGACATCGGACACATACCGCCGCAAATGACGTTGGTGAATGGTGCAATGGCAACGGTGACGTTTAGTGATAGTGGCGGTTCGGTCGTGCAAGAGCTGTGGTGGTAAAAAACGGCGTGATTGAGATAATGGCGATAAAACGGACGGATTATTGAGGTGCACAATCACAGCCGCAAAACGTTGGATTTGGCCTGATTCTGTGTTAGTGCGCATAATGTATATTATGTTAAATCAAGTGTAAGAGTCCTTTATTTCACCGTTCACATCTACACAGAGATAAATCAATACGTTGTGACTTCTGACTTCCCTCTCAAGAACCCGGCGCGAGGCCGGGTTGATGTGACTATCTGATGCCATTGGCGTCCAGATTAATGACGGGCATTATGGCGGTATCGCCGTTGTAGAACAGGTCGGAATTCGTGAACGAGTACACACGCCCCGTTACTCTGACGTTTACTATGCTGCCATAGCCAGTGACCGCAGCGTTACCCACGTCAGTGACCATAAACGGCTGACGCTCGGCCAGGTGCGGCAATACATCGCCCGGTAAACTGCCGTCCAGGTAGTAACGGTAAACTTCTGAGACTGTCGCCCCACCACCATCGTATTTAGTGACATAGAGCCACATGTTTTCAGATATCTGTTTCTTATAGGCTAGGCTGTCATCTGGTGGTCCGTTGATGAAATGCTGATACAGCAGGAATCCCGCTACCAACAGTGCAAGAATGACCGTCGTCAGTCGGTGGAGATACTTAATAGCCGTGTTCGCGGGCATAGTCGATTCCCTGTTTTATCCAGATTATCCCATATCATTGGTTGTAATCTTTCAGTCCTCAATACCACAGCCCTCATCAACCCAGAATAACAATCATTATTTACCCGTTTACTTTCAGGGTATTGACCAAAATGGCTGTTGGAGGCAGGTTCTGCCACAGGTGCTAAAACGCCTAAGA
>NZ_JMPL01000088.1 GCF_000735365.1 Kluyvera ascorbata ATCC 33433
TCTTATTTATTCAACAAANCCCCGGGTTATTTAAACGAATTGTGCTGGATAAAAGCCTTTGTGCAGCGTCAGCTTAAATCCCTCTCGTTTGAACCTTTTTATGCGCGCTATTGTGAGCCAGATTCAGCCGTACTGTCAGGGGATCATGATATCGGGGATTGATGATGAAACTATTCGTCAGCGCGTAATGCCTTATGGTTTTAACGGTATGCTCGGCAGTTTATGGCCGGTGGTGCCGGAATCATCTTTAATAACATTAGTGCAACAATAACCCTGCTGTTCCTCGGGTGTTTTACGTGCCGTAACCCAATACACTACGGACAGGAGGAACCATGAACCTGTCATTTAACACTCGCTGGCGCGATGAGCTGCCGGGATTTTACACTTCGCTACAGCCTACTCCGCTGAGCAATGCTCGCGTTATCTGGCATAACGCACCGTTGGCGCAGGAATTAACCATCCCTGAATCATTATTTTCCCCACCACAAGGGGCAGGTGTGTGGGGCGGCGAAACGCTATTACCGGGCATGTCACCGCTGGCACAGGTCTACAGCGGACATCAGTTTGGGGCCTGGGCCGGTCAACTCGGTGACGGACGCGGTATTCTGCTTGGTGAGCAGCAGCTGGAAAATGGCAAAACGCTCGACTGGCACCTGAAAGGCGCGGGCCTGACGCCCTATTCGCGGATGGGGGATGGTCGCGCGGTTCTGCGTTCCACGATACGCGAAAGCCTGGCTTCTGAGGCGATGCACTATTTGGGGATCCCAGGCACTCGTGCGCTGGCTATCGTTGCTAGCGATACGCCGGTCTACCGTGAGACGGTGGAATCTGGTGCTATGCTGATGCGTGTTGCTGAAAGCCATATTCGCTTCGGTCACTTTGAACATTTCTACTATCGCCGCGAAATGGAGAAGGTTCGCCAGCTTGCTGATTACGCTATTCGTCACCATTGGCCACATCTGCAGGATGAGCCCGACCGTTACGGTTTGTGGTTTAAGGATATGGTTTCCCGTACGGCAATAATGATTGCTCGCTGGCAAACGGTAGGGTTTGCTCACGGCGTGATGAACACCGATAACATGTCAATCCTGGGCTTGACGATGGATTACGGTCCCTTCGGTTTTCTGGATGATTATCAGCCGGAATATATCTGCAATCATACGGACACTCAGGGGCGTTATCGTTTCGATAATCAGCCAGCGGTAGGGCTGTGGAATTTGCAGTGTCTGGCGCAGTCGTTGTCGACGCTTATTGATGTTGATACGCTCAACGCAGCGCTTGAGGGATATCAGCACACGCTATTCCGGGAATATGGCCAACGAATGCGCCAGAAGCTGGGGCTGTTTAGTGAGGAGAGTGGGGATAACGATCTTCTCAACGGCCTGTATGCGCTGATGGAGCGCGAGGGCAGTGACTACACGCGCACCTTCCGTCTGTTGAGCGATACTGAACAGCACAGCACGGCATCACCGTTGCGCGATGAGTTTATCGACAGAGCGGCGTTTGATGATTGGTTCACTCAGTATCGCTCCCGTTTGCAGCAAGAGCACATTGATGATGCCCAGCGACAGCAGGCGATGAAGCAGGCCAACCCCGCTCTGGTTTTGCGTAACTGGCTGGCGCAGCGTGCAATTGAGCAGGCTGAAAAGGGCGACTATCAGGAGCTAGAGCGTCTTCATGAAGCGCTTCGTGACCCGTGGCGTGACCGTGAAGATGATTACAGCCGCCGTCCGCCTGATTGGGGTAAACGGCTGGAAGTGAGCTGCTCAAGCTAACCGCTATGCTGCGTTGCCGGTGGCCGCGCAGCTACTTAGTCAGAATAAGTTTTCCCGCCTGAGTCTGGCGGAGCAAATACTGTTGTTCACCGTGTTCAATGATGACACGACCTTCCTGACCTAACAGCGTATGGCTGTCGATCCGTCGATCGGAGGGGAGAGGACGAGGAGAATTATCCTTTTGCGGTTCCACTGCTGCGCACGTATCCATTAGCGACATATTTCATAATGAAAATCAATGTAACAATGATAACTATTATCAGTAATCGCTATGTCAACCGCAAGCGTTATTTATCATTTTGTGTGGTAAGGATTTATTGCCCGCTGCGGTGCAGCGGGCAGAGCGTACTACAGGCGGGTCGCGACGGCTGCCGCCAGTTTTTCCAGCAGCAGTTCGGTATCTTCCCAGCTCAGACAAGGATCGGTGATCGACTGGCCGTAGGTTAATGGCTGGTCGGCAACGATTTTCTGTGTTCCTTCGCGCAGGAAACTTTCTGCCATGATCCCGGCAATCGCGGAAGAGCCGTTGCGGATCTGCTGACAGATGTCGTCGCACACTTCCAGCTGACGGCGGTGCTGTTTCTGACAGTTGCCGTGGCTGAAATCCACCACCAGATGTTCCGGCAGGTCGAACTCGTGCAGCGTATCGCAGGCCGCTGCAATATCATCAGCGTGGTAGTTCGGCTTTTTGCCGCCGCGCATGATGATATGGCCGTACGGGTTGCCGCTGGTCTGGTAAATGGTCATCTGGCCATTTTTGTCCGGCGACAGGAACATGTGGCTTGCGCGGGCGGCGCGGATCGCATCCACCGCAATCCGCGTATTACCGTCGGTACCATTTTTAAAGCCAACCGGACAGGAGAGCGCAGAGGCCATCTCGCGGTGGATCTGGCTTTCCGTGGTACGTGCTCCGATAGCGCCCCAGCTAATGAGATCGGCGATAAACTGTCCGGTCACCATATCGAGAAATTCGGTCGCTGTCGGTACGCCAAGGGTGTTTACCTGCAGCAGCAGCTTACGTGCCTGCTCAATGCCGTGATTTACGCGATAGCTGCCGTTGAGGTCTGGGTCAGAGATCAATCCTTTCCACCCCACGACGGTGCGCGGTTTTTCAAAATAGGTGCGCATCACGATTTCGAGTTCGCCCTGGTGTTTTTCGCGCAACTGCTGCAAACGGCGCGCGTAATCCATCGCGGCATCAAGGTCGTGAATAGAACAAGGGCCGACGATTGCCAGCAGGCGGCGGTCTTCACCGTTAAGAATTTTTTCAATGCGACGACGGGAAGCGGTAACGTGCGCCGCAACGTCTGGTGACACAGGGTGGCGCTGAGCAAGTTCAGCAGGCGTAATCAGGCTCTCAATGCGAGCGGTACGCAGTTCATCGGTCTTATTCATGGATATCTCAGAAATTTGTTGCTTCGCCAGTCAATATGCTGGGAAGTGATGCACATCACGATAAACCAATCCCCGCTAAATTCAAGGGTGGCGCGTAATGTGCGCTCAATCACACTGCTATGATAAACAAATTTGATGTAATGTACTAGTGTATTAGTACATTCTGCGGCTTAATCCCATTATATCCATGATTTTTGTGGCAATTTCCTCTACGGAGTAATTGGTGCTGTTCAGCCACGGGATTTGGTGCCTGCGGTACAGTGCCTCGACTTCCGCTACTTCCATACGGCACTGGCGCATTGAGGCGTAGCGGCTGTTCTCCCGGCGTTCTTCGCGGATGGCGGCCAGGCGTTCCGGGTTAATCGTCAGCCCAAACAGCTTGTGTTGCAGCGGTTTTAATGACGCGGGCAGAACGAGGTTATCCATATCATCGGCGATAAACGGATAGTTGGCGGCACGAATACCAAACTGCATCGCCAGGTAAAGGCTCGTCGGGGTTTTTCCACAGCGTGATACGCCGAGCAGGATGACCTGCGCCTGATCGAGGTTACGCAGCGAGATACCGTCATCGTGCGCCAGCGTATAATCGATGGCCGCAATGCGCGCGTCGTATTTGGTCAGATTACCCGGCGTTAAGCCGTGGGTGCGGTGGGCAATGGGCGTCGGGTCAAGCTTAAGTTCTTCCTGCAATGGGGCGACCAGCGCCTGGACGATGTCCTGGCAGAACCCTTCACATTGCAGAATAATGTCGCGAATTTCGGGGATAACGATGGAATAGAAGACCAACGGGCGGACGCCGGTTTGTTGATAGATAGCGTCAATTTGCTCTTTCACTGCCCTGGCACGGCTTTCACTTTCGATAAACGGCAGAGTGATACTGTTTATCGCCACCGGGAACTGCGACATCACCGCGTGGCCGAGGACTTCTGCCGTAATGGCGGTACCGTCAGAAATATAAAATACCTGCCTGTCGACTGCGTTATCCATATTGCTTGACTCCCATTAATTGCCTGAAAGGGTAAATTAAATTTAAACACAACCCTGTGCTATTTGTCTTAAATTTAAAAATGAAACGGTATTTTTATTTTTAATGAAATGGTCGTTTCAATTTCCAAAAGATGCCAATAGACCGCTGGTTGCTGTGCCTTTTTAGTCGAATCAGTAGGTTATGAATAACCGGGAATCAATCCGAAAAAGTAAAAAAATAATTTGCTTACACGATTCACCGTTTTTTTCAGCCGTTTAAATATGCGAGGATAATTTAAGTAGTCAGTCGTTACTTATCACTGCTTCTTTAATCAAAAAAGGATTGTCTCGATGTCCAACAATGGCTCGTCACCGCTGGTGCTTTGGTACAACCAACTCGGCATGAATGATGTAGACAGAGTTGGAGGCAAAAATGCCTCCTTGGGTGAAATGATTACGAATCTGTCCGGAATGGGGGTTTCTGTCCCTAACGGATTTGCCACCACTGCCGATGCGTTTAATCAGTTTCTCGACCAGAGCGGTGTGAACCAGCAGATCTATCAACTGTTGGATAACACTGATATTGACGACGTTACCGCCCTGGCGAAAGCCGGTGCGCAGATCCGCCAGTGGATCATCGACACACCTTTCCAGAGCGAACTGGAACAGGCTATTCACGAAGCCTACAACCAACTGGCTGCCGATAACGCCAACGCCTCTTTCGCCGTGCGCTCCTCAGCCACCGCGGAAGATATGCCGGATGCATCCTTCGCCGGCCAGCAAGAAACTTTCCTCAACGTACAGGGCTATGAAGCGGTGCTGGTGGCGGTGAAGCACGTATTTGCGTCGCTGTTCAATGACCGTGCCATCTCTTACCGCGTTCACCAGGGTTACGACCACCGCGGCGTTGCGCTGTCTGCGGGTGTCCAACTGATGGTGCGTTCTGACCTTGCGTCTTCCGGCGTGATGTTCTCCATTGATACCGAATCCGGCTTCGACCAGGTGGTATTCATCACCTCCGCGTGGGGCTTGGGTGAAATGGTCGTACAGGGCGCGGTTAACCCGGATGAGTTCTACGTACACAAGCCAACGCTTGCCGCAGGTCGCCCGGCGATTGTGCGCCGTACGATGGGATCGAAAAAGATCCGTATGGTCTACGCGCCAACGCAAGAGCATGGCAAACAGGTACGCATTGAAGATGTGCCGCAGCAGCAGACCGACATCTTCTCGCTGACCAACGATGAAGTGCAGGAGCTGGCGAAGCAAGCCGTGCAGATCGAAAAACACTACGGTCGTCCAATGGACATCGAGTGGGCGAAAGACGGTCACACCGGCAAACTGTTTATCGTTCAGGCGCGTCCGGAAACCGTGCGTTCGCGCGGACAGGTGATGGAGCGCTACACGCTGCACTCACAGGGGCGTATTGTCTCTGAAGGTCGCGCTATCGGCCACCGTATTGGTGCAGGCCCGGTGAAGGTCATTCATGACATCAGCGAAATGAACCGTATCCAGCCCGGCGATGTGCTGGTGACCGACATGACCGACCCGGATTGGGAACCGATCATGAAAAAAGCGGCGGCGATTGTCACCAACCGTGGCGGCCGAACCTGTCACGCGGCGATCATCGCTCGTGAACTGGGGATTCCTGCGGTAGTGGGCTGCGGTGATGCCACCGAGCGCATGAAAGATGATGAGAAAGTCACCGTTTCCTGCGCTGAAGGCGACACCGGCTACGTTTACGCTGACCTGCTGGACTTCAGCGTGAAAAGCTCCAGCGTCGATACCATGCCGGACCTGCCGCTGAAGATTATGATGAACGTCGGTAACCCTGACCGCGCGTTTGACTTTGCCTGCCTGCCGAACGAGGGCGTCGGTCTTGCTCGCCTGGAGTTCATCATCAACCGTATGATTGGCGTGCACCCGCGTGCGCTGCTGGAGTTTGATGACCAGGAGCCTAAGCTGCAAAACGAAATCCGCGAGATGATGAAAGGCTTCGACTCGCCGAAAGAGTTTTACGTTGGTCGTCTGACCGAAGGGATCGCGACGCTGGGCGCGGCGTTCTATCCGAAACGCGTCATTGTCCGTCTCTCTGACTTCAAATCGAACGAATACGCCAACCTGGTGGGCGGCGAGCGTTACGAGCCGGAAGAAGAGAACCCAATGCTGGGCTTCCGCGGCGCTGGTCGCTACGTGTCCGATAGCTTCCGCGACTGCTTTGCACTGGAGTGCGATGCGGTGAAACGCGTGCGTAACGACATGGGGCTGACTAACGTTGAGATCATGGTGCCGTTCGTGCGTACCGTGGAGCAGGCGAAAGCGGTGGTGGACGAACTGGCGCGCCAGGGGCTGAAACGCGGTGAGAACGGGCTCAAAATCATCATGATGTGCGAGATCCCGTCTAACGCCTTGCTGGCGGAGCAGTTCCTTGAGCACTTTGACGGTTTCTCTATTGGCTCAAACGACATGACGCAGCTGGCGCTGGGTCTTGACCGTGACTCTGGCGTTGTCTCTGCACTGTTCGACGAACGTAACGACGCGGTAAAAGCACTGCTGTCGATGGCGATTCGCGCCGCGAAGAAGCAGGGTAAATACGTGGGTATTTGCGGTCAGGGTCCTTCTGACCACGAAGACTTTGCCGCCTGGCTGATGGAAGAGGGGATCGATAGCCTGTCGCTGAACCCGGATACCGTCGTCCAGACCTGGCTGAGCCTGGCCGAACTCAAAAAGTAGCGCCATCGTGAACTGAAATCCCGGGTATCGACCCGGGATTTTTTTGCCCATCGGGTTGCGGGGGATCACACTCCGGAAAGAAAACCAAAAATCATAAATCTGCTGGCAATTTCTACAATTGTTCCTCACGCATCACTTCTGAATACTGATTCGTAAATGTTAACACCATGTACTTACCCGTCATCATTAGCCAATGATTTCGGGTACTTATCAGCGACTCAGGAGACCGGCTATGACCCCGCTTTACAAAGACCCTCAGCGCCCGATTCAGGAACGTGTAGCAGACTTACTGGTCCGTATGACCCCCGAAGAAAAATATGCCCAGATGCACGCGTGGTGGCTGGTGCTATCGGAAGACGGCAATCACCGCGAAAGAACAGATATGAGCGATGAGTTTGCAGGGGTAAGCGAACAAACGTCGCTGCATGAACGTTTAAAACTCGGCGTCGGGCAGATTACCCGTCCGCTGGGTACCCATATTGTGGATGCGAAGACCGGCGTCCGGGCGGCAAACCGTCTGCAAAAAATGATGATGGAAGAGACGCGCCTGGGTATTCCCGCGCTGTTCCACGAAGAGTGCCTGGTCGGGCTTTTATGCAAAGATGCCACTCTGTTCCCGTCATCGCTGAATTATGGCTCAACCTGGGATGCGGAGCTGGTAAAACGTGCCGCTCAGCAAATTGGTGAGGAAGCTCGTTCTACCGGCTGTAAGCAGGGGTTAGCGCCCGTGCTTGATGTTTCCCGCGACGTCCGCTGGGGACGGACAGAAGAGACCTTTGGTGAAGATCCATGGCTGGTAGGGGTCATGGCTTGCGCCTACGTTGAGGGACTGCAAGGTGAAAAGCGAGACGTGCTGGCGACGCTGAAACACTATGTGGGTCACTCATTCAGTGAGGGCGCGCGCAACCATGCACCGGTCCATCTGGGCTTCCGCGAATTGAATGACACGTTCCTGCTGCCGTTTGAAATGGCGGTGAAGCAGGCCAACGCGGGGTCGGTGATGCCCGCTTATCATGACATTGATAATCAACCGGGCCATAGCGACAGCTTCCTGCTGACCACGGTACTGCGTGAACAATGGGGCTTTGACGGCATTGTCGTCGCAGACTACGGCGGCGTGAGTCTGCTGCATCAGCATCACGGTGTGGCGGCAGATGCGGCAGAGTCAGCGGCGCTCGCCTTTAATGCCGGGCTGGATGTGGAGCTGCCAAAAGATGATTGCGCTCGCCATCTGGCGGAAGCGGTCGCTCGCGGGCTTATTACGCCGGAAAAAATTGACGAGATTGTGGCGCGCACGCTCACCGAGAAATTCCGCCTCGGCCTGTTTGAACATCCGTATACCGATGAAACCGCGATTTCGCTGCAATCCGATGCTACTCGCCAGGTCGCGCGCGAGGTGGCTACCCGCTCGATGACGCTACTGGAAAATCGAAATGCGTTACCGCTTACCGGTAAGCCGCGCGTCGCCGTGGTGGGCCCAACGGCTGACGACTCGTTGGCGTTGCTGAGCGGCTACAGCTTCCCGGTGCATCTGATTATCAGCGATATGATGGAAAAAACATCACAGGTCACTACGCCGCTGGTGGCGCTACGCCATTATCTGGGTGATGACCTTGTTCGCTATGCAAAAGGTTGTCATATCATCGAACAGCGGATGGCTGGTGCGCCGGTATTCCCTGGGGATAGTTCGGGTAAACCGATGCAAGCGTCACCGGTCTCTCACAGTCTGAGTCTGATTCCAGAAGCCGTACGTGCAGCGCAAGACAGTGACGTGGTAGTCGCCTGTGTAGGCGACCTCGCTGGATTATTCCAAAGCGGCACGGTGGGTGAAGGTTCGGATACTGACAGCCTTAACCTGCCGGGCGTACAGCAACAGCTTTTGCAGGCGCTGGTGGATACCGGTAAGCCAGTCATTGTGGTCATGACCGGCGGGCGTCCGTATAACCTACAGGGATTAGAGTCGAAGGTGGCCGCCTTGATGCTAGCCTGGGCGCCGGGTCAGGAAGGGGGCTGGGCCATCGCTGATGTGTTGACCGGACGCGCCGAACCGCAAGGCCGTCTGGTAGTCAGCGTGCCAAAAAGCGCAGGGGCGATGCCGTTTTACTATAACCATAAGCTCAAAAGCGGCGGTACACCGTTCGCCTTCCACTTTGGGGCACGTTATCCGTTCGGTTACGGAAAAGGTTGGGGGGAGTTTAGTTTTGGCACCCCGCAGCTTCAGCAAAGCCAGGTGGCAATTGAGGGTGAAATTACGCTGCGTGTAACGGTGAAAAACAACGGTGAACGTAGCGGGAGTGAGGTCGTACAGCTCTACGTTCGCGATAAAGTGGCTTCGATGGTACGCCCACTTCAGGAGCTCAAGGCCTTCCAGCGGGTGACGTTATCGCCGAATGAGCAGGCGACACTGACCTTTACCATCCCTGTCGATATGCTCAACTTTACCCGCTACGATGGCCAACGCATTGTAGAACCCGGCGAGTTCGAACTGCAGATAGGTACGTCTTGTGCGCAGATTCATGGGCGTGCGTCGGTACAGGTTAAGGGTGATACCCGCGTGCTACCGCCTGACTGGCGGATGATGAGCCACTGCGAAGTGCGCTAAGGTGCTGCCATCCCGGACGAGGCTCGGTGAGCCGGTTCCGGGATGTGACCGTGCGGTAAGCAAAAAAAAGCCCAACGTGGGAGTTGGGCAAAGACTACACACAGCAATTCGTTGTTTCACTCAGGGGATAGATAAATCAAGGGGTTGATCTATTACCTTAGGACTCATACTAGGCCATGCGCCGTTTTTGCGTCGATCAGATTCCTCTCAATAGTTAAAGAAATGTGAATAATTTCCGTGGCATGTCGCAAAAAGCGAGGGGAAGAAGCTGAGCGAAGTGGAGTAATGGTGAGATTTGCTTAAGTAAAAGGCGGGTTGCCCCGCCTTTTTTAGCTTACTGTTTTGGATAGTTATTCTGCTCAAGCTCGGCCAGCTCTTCCAACACCTGGTCCGGGTCTCGTGAAGGTGGCGGAACTTCATGCAGCCAGGCATCAAACAGACGCCAGGAGACGGCGAGCAGCACCGGGCCGATGAACAGGCCAATCATGCCAAATGCAACCAGGCCGCCGATAACGCCGGAGAGGATCAGAATCATCGGCAGGTCTGCGCCCATACGAATCAGCATCGGGCGAATCACGTTATCCATTGTCCCAACCACGCAGCTCCATACCAGCAGAACCGTTCCCCAAGTGGTGTCACCCGTCCAGTAGAGCCAGATAATGCACGGTACTAACACAATCAAGGGCCCAAGCTGTACCAGACAGGAGAAGATCATCACCACGGTCAGCAGCGTCGCGTAAGGGACGCCAGAAATACCAAGGCCAATACCGCCGAGCACGGCCTGCACCAGCGCGGTCACGACCACGCCCAGCGCCACGGCACGAATTGCCTGTCCTGCCAACAGCACCGCCGCATCACCGCGTTTCGCTGCCAGACGGGTCGCGAAATAGCGCATACCAAACGCGACTTTTTCACCTTGCCAGTACAGCAGGGCGCTGAACAGCAACATCAAAGTACTGTGCATCAGAAAACGCCCAACGTGTGCGGCCTGCCCGACAAACCAGGTGGTCGTGGTGCCGATATACGGGCGAACCTTAGCCATCAGCGCGCTGCCGCCCATATCCAACAGGCTATGCCAGCCGCTATAAAGTTTGGCTCCAACGAAAGGAATGCTGTTGAGCCAGGCCAGATCGGGCAGGGTCAGCGTGCCGCTGGTAATGGCGTGCACCAGCGGCGTGGAGCCATCAACCAGGCTATTGACCAGCAGCGCAATGGGGATAACGAACAGTAAAAAGAGCAGCAGCGTCATCACCAGCACAGCCAGCGAACGGCGACCGAAAAGCTTACGCTGGAACCAGAGCAGAACCGGCCAGGTGGCAATAACGATGGTGGATGCCCAGGCGAAGCCCAGAATAAACGGCTGAACTATCCATAAACAGGCGATGATCATCAGTGCCAAAAACAGCACGGATAGCAGTATTTGTGGAATATCACGAGGCCGAGGAATCGTGTTCATAAATGAGTTTTACCTTCAGTTGCTTGTCAGCGTGTTGACGCAGCGTAAATCCGTTCATCGATAATAATATCAATAAATTCCCGGCGCTGATTCTGCGACAAAATCTACCGGGCGTATAAGAAAAAAATGTGATAAAAGAATAACGGCACGACGCAAACGATTAATTACTCTCTACACATCATCTTTGCCGTTTGGCTGTTCGCGTAAACCGGCAAAATTTTGTGCGTACAACACAACATTCAGAAAGGGTCACAAGTAATGATCCCACAGATTTCCCAGGCACCGGGCGTAGTTCAGTTGGTGTTGAATTATTTGCAAGCACTGGAGCAACAAGGCTTTACCGGCGACACCGCCACCCGTTATGCCGACAGGCTGACGATGGCGACCGATAACAGTATCTACCAGCTTCTTCCCGATGCGGTTATCTTCCCTCGTTCCACTGCAGATGTCGCACTGCTGTCCCGTATAGCGGCAGAAGAGCGCTTCCAGTCTCTGATTTTCACCCCGCGCGGCGGTGGTACTGGCACCAACGGTCAGTCGCTGAATCAGGGCATCATTATTGACATGTCTCGCTACATGAACCGCATCATTGAGATCAACCCGGAAGAGGGTTGGGTGCGCGTTGAAGCGGGCGTGATTAAAGATCAGCTTAACCAATATTTAAAACCTTACGGTTATTTCTTCGCGCCGGAACTGTCGACCAGTAACCGCGCGACGTTAGGCGGGATGATTAATACCGATGCCTCCGGGCAAGGTTCGCTGGTGTACGGCAAAACATCTGACCATGTGCTGGGCGTTCGCGCCGTGCTGCTGGGCGGCGATATTCTTGATACGCAGCCGGTTCCCGTTGCGCTGGCTGAAACACTGGCGAAAGAGCAGTCGGCGGCAGGACGCATCTACCGAACCGTCTATGAACGCTGTCGGGAAAATCGTCAGCTGATTATCGATAAATTCCCGAAACTGAACCGCTTCCTTACGGGCTACGACCTGCGCCACGTCTTTAATGACGAGATGACCGAGTTTGATTTAACCCGCGTGTTGACGGGCTCCGAGGGGACGCTGGCCTTTATTACCGAAGCACGGCTGGATATTACGCCGCTGCCGAAGGTACGTCGTCTGGTGAATATCAAATACGACTCCTTTGATTCGGCGCTGCGTAACGCGCCGTTTATGGTTGAAGCGCGCGCGCTGTCGGTCGAAACCGTCGACTCTAAGGTCCTTAATCTGGCCAGGGAAGATATTGTCTGGCACTCGGTTAGTGAACTGATTACCGATGTTCCAGATAAAGAGATGCTGGGGCTGAATATCGTCGAGTTCGCGGGTGATGATGAAGCGCTGATTGAAGGTCAGGTTAGTGCGCTCTGCCAGCGACTGGACGAACTGATTGCTCAACATGAAGGCGGCGTTATCGGCTGGCAGTGTTGCAACGAACTCGATGGTATTGAGCGCATTTACGCGATGCGTAAAAAAGCGGTCGGGCTGCTCGGCAACGCTAAAGGGGCGGCTAAGCCTATCCCATTTGCCGAAGATACCTGTGTACCGCCGGAGCATCTGGCTGACTATATCGTTGAATTCCGCGCGCTGCTTGATAGCCACGGCCTGAGCTACGGGATGTTTGGTCACGTTGACGCGGGCGTATTGCATGTGCGTCCCGCGCTCGACATGTGCGACCCGCAGCAAGAGATCTTAATGAAGCGGATCTCTGATGATGTGGTGGCGCTGACCGCCAAATACGGCGGCCTGTTATGGGGAGAGCACGGTAAAGGTTTCCGTGCGGAATATAGCCCGGCGTTCTTCGGTGAACAGCTTTATGGCGAACTTCGCAAAGTGAAAGCGGCGTTTGACCCAGACAACCGTTTGAACCCAGGGAAAATCTGCCCGCCTGAAGGTGTAGACGCGCCGATGATGAAGGTGGATGCGGTAAAACGTGGCACCTACGATCGTCAGATCCCCGTCACCGTTCGTTCATCCTGGCGTGGCGCGATGGAATGTAACGGTAACGGTTTGTGCTTTAACTTCGACGCGAAAAGCCCGATGTGTCCGTCGATGAAAATCACCAACAACCGTATGCATTCACCAAAAGGTCGTGCGACGCTGGTGCGCGAATGGCTGCGCCTGCTGGCGGATCGCGGCGTTGACCCGCTCCTGCTGGAGAAAGAATTGCCGGAAAAACGCGCGAGTCTGCGCTCGATGATCGAACGGACGCGCAATAGCTGGCATGCCCGTAAAGGTGAGTACGACTTCTCACACGAAGTGAAAGAGGCGATGTCTGGCTGCCTGGCCTGTAAAGCCTGTTCAACGCAGTGCCCGATCAAAATCGACGTACCGGAATTCCGCTCCCGGTTCCTGCAGCTTTATCACACTCGCTATCTGCGTCCTGTGCGCGATCATCTGGTGGCAACAGTAGAAAGCTACGCGCCGCTAATGGCGCGTGCGCCGAAAACATTCAACTTCTTTATGAGTCAGCCGCTGGTCCGTAAGCTTTCTGAAAAGCATATTGGCATGGTGGATTTGCCGCTGCTTTCGGTACCTTCATTGCAAAAACAGATGGTGACGCATCGCTCGGCAAACATGACGCTCGAGCAGTTAGAAGCGCTGTCGCCAGAGCAAAAAGCGCTGACCGTGCTGGTGGTGCAGGATCCTTTCACCAGCTACTATGATGCGCAGGTGGTGACGGACTTCGTCCGCCTGGTTGATAAGCTCGGCTTCCAGCCGGTGCTGCTGCCGTTCTCGCCAAACGGTAAGGCGCAGCATATTAAAGGCTTTGTGAGTCGCTTTACGAAAACGGCACAAAAAACCGCTGATTATCTTAACCGTGTGGCCGAACTTGGCATGCCGATGGTGGGGGTCGACCCGGCCCTGGTGCTTTGCTATCGCGATGAATATAAACAGGTACTTGGCGATAAACGCGGTGATTTCAATGTGATGTTGGTACACGAATGGTTGCCACAGATACTGGAACGCAAAGCGCATACGCTGTCTTCTGGCGAACCCTGGTATCTGTTTGGTCACTGTACTGAGGTCACGGCATTGCCGACGGCACCGAAGCAGTGGGCCGCCATTTTTGCTCATTTCGGCGCGAAGCTCGAAAACGTTAGCGTGGGCTGCTGCGGCATGGCCGGAACCTACGGGCATGAAGTAAAAAATCACGCCAATTCACTGGGTATCTATGAGCTTTCATGGCACCAGGCTATGGAAACGTTGCCCCGTAACCGCTGTCTGGCAACGGGGTATTCGTGTCGCAGCCAGGTGAAGCGCGTCGAAGGAAGCGGCGTACGCCATCCATTGCAGGCATTACTGGAGATGATGGGATGATCTGGAAAAGACAAACTACGCTGGAAGCCCTTAATGCGATGGGCGAAGGCAATATGGTTGGGCTACTGGATATCCAGTTTGACCATATCGACGATGATTCATTGACGGCGACAATGCCGGTGGATCATCGCACGCACCAACCGTTTGGTCTGCTTCACGGTGGCGCGTCGGTGGTGCTGGCGGAGACGTTAGGCTCGGTAGCGGGCTATCTGTGTACCGAAGGTGAGGACAGGGTGGTCGGGCTTGAAGTCAACGCCAACCATATTCGTTCCGTACGTAGTGGTCGCGTTCGTGGCGTGTGCAAAGCGCTCCACGCAGGTCGTCGTCATCAGGTCTGGCAGATTGAAATCTTCGACGAGCAGGGGCGTTTATGCTGCTCATCGCGGTTAACGACTGCCGTCGTCTAAGAGATTTGCACGGCGCTATATCTGGTGCCGTGCAAACCCGCTATTCAGCCCATCCTAGGTATTATTGCGGCAGCGCATCTGGTGCAATGTTCATGTTCTTCAGAACCGGCCCCATGATATTGCCAAAGATAGGTGCTGCCACTGAGCCACCAAAGTGGGTGCCGGCGGTTGGGTTGTTCACCACGACCACTAGTGCCACCTCAGGATGACTGACAGGGGCAACCCCGGCGGTATAGTTCACGTAACCGCCATCGTATTTACCACTGTCACCCAGTTTTTCCGCCGTACCGGTTTTGGTCGCCAGCCGATATCCAGGCACTGCGGCTCTCACGCCGCTGCCGCCGGGAAGCACGTCACTTTCCATCATATGGACGACAGTTTTTACGATTCTAGGGTCGGCAACCTGCTGGCCCATCACCGGTGGCGTCACTTTAGTGATGGAAAGCGGGCGGTAGACACCATATGAACCCATGGTGGCATATTCGCGGGCAATTTGTAGCGGTGTGACGCGCAGTCCATAGCCGAATGAGAAGGTGGCGCGTTCAATATCTGCCCACTGTTGGCGGTGGAGTGGGAAATAACCCACGCTTTCACCGCTCAGCCCCAGATCGGTCGGTTTCCCAAGGCCAAACGCCTGGTAGGTGTCAACCTGCGCCTGGGCTGGCATTGCCAGCGCGATGTGGGACACACCGATATCACTCGATTTCTGCAGGATGCCGGTCGGAGTCAGTTGCGGCCAGTGGCCTACGTCGCGAATAAGGTGACCGTTCACGCTATACGGTGTGGTATTAAGTAGCGTATTCGGCTGAATGATATTCCTCTCTAGCCCTTCAATAATGACCAATGGCTTAACCGTCGAACCAGGCTCAAAGCTGTCGTTGATAGCCACATCGCGCATTTGCGTTTGGGTGGCGTTATCAAAGTTATTGGGGTTATAAGAAGGGTAAGAGGCCATGGCGAGGATCTCGCCGGTATCGATCTTAACCAGCACGGCGGCACCGGAGTCGGCTTTATTCAGCAGTACGCCGTCGCGCAGTTTGCTGTACAGGGTGTACTGGTCGAATTTATCAATACTGAGCTGAACGGTCGGCGCTTGCTTCGGTGCATCGTAATTTAATACGCTGATAATGCCGCCATTGGCGTCCTTACGATAAATTTCCTTACCGGGCTCACCTTGCAGAATATTGTCATAACCCTTTTCGACGCCGTTCAGCCCCGTATTATCCGCACCCACGATGCCAATTAACGGCGCGGAAGCTTCCCCCATCGGGTAGAAGCGACTGTCATCGTAAATTTCGCTGATACCTTTTATATGAAGGTCAGCCACATCTTTAGCGATACCGAGCTCAACTTTGCGTCCGAGAAAAAGAAAGTGACGGCGTGAGTTCTGATAAATTTTGCTCGCAATTTGGTCCGGTGTGGTATTTAGCGCAGACGCAAGATACTGCCATTTTGGATCGCGGAAGTTAGGACTGGCCTCAACGATTTTCACTGGGTCCGCAACCACATCACGCGAAGGAACGCTCATTGCCAGGGCTTCGCCGTTGCGATCCACTAAGGTACCGCGGTTAGTTGGTAGCACGATGGTGCGCAATGAACGCTGATCGGCCTCGCGTGCCAGCATGGGATGATTAAGGAATTGCAGATCTGCCACTCGCACCAGTAAAACAGCAAGGCAAAACAGAATACCAATACAAAGTATTATGTAACGAGATGTAATAAATGAGTCTTTATTTTGCTTTTCTGTTGATTTGTTTTTCATTTGTAACATTAAACCACATGATTTTTATTTTTATTAATAAAATGCCGATGGCCGAAGCATAAATCATGACCACAGTTATGCGATGTAAATATCCATTTTCAGGCGAGCGTGGCAATCAGTTTACAGGTAATGTCATTGATAACAAGCCATTAAGTTAACATATTATTTCAAGGCTCAAGTCATATTATCTCGCGCCAGTTAAGGGATGATAGCGGTGATATTCCGAAGGATAGCGACACAAAAAGTGCCCATAGGTGAATTTGTCATCACTTACGTTATGGGTATTTTGTCGTGTGCCATGCCGTTATCGGAATTATCCAGGCTGAATTGACTCATACTGGCGAGGTTATCGCACTTTCTTTAAAAGATACCAAGGCGTCATCGCTGGATGATAAATCTGCAGGGGGCAAAGCGTGGGTAAAGGGTGAGTTGATAAACCAAGACGGCCGGATGAGCAGTTACTCAAAAGAATACAGAAATAAAAAAGGCCACATGGGTGGCCTTATGCTGTTATTTTTCACACAGTTCTACGTCGATACGATAACGTATTAGTTGAAGCCAAGACGGATCAAATCCAGTGGGCAATACACACCATCGCAGCCCTCAATTTCAACGCAGTCAGTACGGCGCATTTGCTCAGCCGTTTTACCTTCACCGTGAATTGACCGGATAACGCCCGTCGCGCCATTGTTAGCAATCATGACGCGGCTGCCGATAGTGATAGCGTTACGGTTACGATCGTAGGTTTTCATCGTCTCCTCCTTTCACATTCAAGACGGGATATATTTGCGGTGTGAATTAATACCGCTATCGAACACGTCATGTTTTGAGCTTCGTCAAAAGAGAGGGTTATTCCGTTGTAGGAAATCCCTTGATTATCAAAGAGGCCGTTAAGATTTTCTGGAACCAATAAACCAGATGAGGAATCCTGCGGCGGCACCGGTACAGGCAGTGCTAAGGTAGAGGAAAGCGTGTTCGAGAAAATAGCGCTGAAGGGTCATCCGCCCAGTCCAGACATCCTCAGATGAATCACCAACGGCAAACTCAATAAAGACCAGCACAAAGGTAAACATGAGCGCATAAGTCATCATCATGTAGCAAAGTGAGAAAAAATTGAATGAAGAATGGCTGCGCACGAGGGGAACCTAGGTTTGGTTTGAACAAGTAAGATAGCTTATTGTGTAACAGATGCCTAGATGTGAAATGCAGCGTTCAGACCGATGACAGGTAAAGACGAGAGTGAAATGTGTGAGTGGTGAAACCGGATGAGGATAGACGTCCGTTTGAACGATGACGTTTCCTCAACCGCAGGATTTGTTGTCCGCTATCCGCGTTTAGCCAAAAGTTGGATAAACTGCGCGTTCGTCTAATTTGATGCAATGCTTAAGACGCTCTTCTCCACGATAGATATAACCGAATGAGTCGGTTGATACGCGATGAAGAAGAGTGTCGCCATTGGCGAAGGGGATGATTTCGACATCGCCTACGCGCTTATGGCCCGCGCCGGTTTCAAAATGTCCCTCCCATGCTTCCTGTGTGTGTTCATAGACGTGCAGAATGACCTCGACAAACCCGCGTCCCTGGCAGTTCAACTTAAGAATGGTTGACGAGAAATTGAGGGCGTAGGCCTGAAAAGAGAAAAGGAACAAGAAAATCGCTAACTTCATAACATTCACTTTATTTATTAAAAACCAAGAAACGAGGGATTGTTACTGTTTTGGGTAAGGATAATCTTGCTGTCGATCAATGAGAGGCGTATCAACTACTATTTGCTGTGTAATTAATATGTTAGTCATATCTCAGTGGTTGCAATATGTTCAGTGATGGTGTGTTTTTACGCAGAAGATTATCAGTTCGAAAGGGCATTATCGCTAAACGAAATATTTCTATTGATTAAGTTTTCAGGTGTCTATGCTCACGATGATTTACCGCGCGTTGCTGAGTTGTCTACGCGGTTAAAAAACGATCAGGAGACTCTTTGATGAGTAGTAGAAATGGATGCGAATAGATGAAGGGTTGAAAAAAACAGGTGTAAATAAACTGATGAATAAATGCACAGGATCAATAATCCCATGTATTATCCACATCACTAAAATTGATATACATCAATTTTAGTGAAAAAAATCGAAGGCCTCATATTTAATTCTAAGCCTTTCTTTGAGTACCCCATAAGCGGTATCCCCTATCATGAAATGGATTAATTATCTAAAAATATAAATTTTAACAAATTTAATGTCTATGGTATTGCTTCTTTGTAGTGTTTTGTATTGATTGTTTTGCGTTTTGAAAATGTAATTGTAACTCTTATTGCGCCTCGGTAATCTTG